>NZ_WUBV01000057.1:0-1403 GCF_009807105.1 Natrialba sp. INN-245
TTTACAGGCGGTCGAGGCGAATGCCCCGGGGCTTGACCCCGGGGTTGAAGCCGACAACCCGTGACATAAACCATTAAGTAAACATGTCTCTAATCAAGAGACAGCGATGGAGTACAGTCACCGCTACCCTGCATACCCGACACAAGAGGTAGCGGCTGAACTGGAACGTCACATCGACATTCATCGCCAAGCGTACAACTACACGCTGTACGAGTACGAGACTGTAGACGCCGCGGACATCGGTTCCGCGTACAAACACCACTACCGACTCCCCAACTGGAAAGACGAGTTCCCCGTCTTCTCAGAGGTCAACTCGAAGGCTCTGCAACGAACCGTCACACGGTTCTATGACAATCTTTCGAACTTGATAGACCAGAAACAGAACGGGCGCAAGGTCGGGAAACTCAAGTGGAAGTCGCCACGGGAGTTCCAGAGTATGACGTATTCGCAGTCCGGCTTCGAACTCAAAAACACGAGTGGCCGACACGCGACACTCTGGCTCTCCAAAATCGGGAACATCAAAATTCGATACCACCGCGACATCCCGAATGAAGCGGACATCAAAGAAGTCACGGTTAAAAAGGAGACAACCGGCGAGTGGTTCGTCTCGTTCGGCCTCGAAACCGACGAGGATGACTTGCTCGAGAACCCTGAGGTGGACTCGCTGGACGCAAACAACAGCGTTGGGATTGACCTCGGTATCCTCAACTACATCCACACCAGCGATGGGAAGACCGTGGATTGGCTTGACCTCGAAGGCGAGTACGACCGACTCCGCCGCGAGCAACGCAAATTGTCTCGCAAGGAGAACGGATCGAACAACTCCGAGAAACAACGCCGAGAAGTGGCAAAGGTGAAGCGTCACATCAAGCGGAAGGTGCTGGACTACCAGCACAAGATTACGACGTGGCTCGTCCGCGAGTACGACGCCGTGTTCGTGGAGGATTTAGACGTGAAGGACATGCTCGAACAGTCGCACAACGCTCGCAACAAGCAGGACGCAGCGTGGCGACAGTTCATCACCTTCCTCAACTACAAGGCCGACCTGTACGGCTGTCACGTCGTGCAGGTCGAACCACGAGGCACGACGAAGGAATGTGCGTCGTGTGGTGTGGAGACAGCGAAGCTGATCTGGGTCAGGGAACACTCCTGTCCGAGTTGTGGGTTCGAGTGTGACCGGGATGCGAATGCAGCGATGAATGTCCTGCAACGCGGCTTTGCTGAGTTAGGGCTGGGATGGCCCGAAGACACGCCTGTGGAGACTGCGCTCCCTACGGACACCCATTCGGTGTCTGCAAAGCGCGTCGTCGAAACAGGAAGCCTCGGGGTCGTTCGGAAGACAAAGTCTTCCGTGATGACGAGAGACGAAGTCTCTCGAACCACTTGACCCCGAGGCGATTCAC
>NZ_WUBV01000058.1:0-23147 GCF_009807105.1 Natrialba sp. INN-245
CCGTCCCTCATTGAACCAGTTCAGCCGAGAAGGGTGGAGTCTGACAGGAATCTGCTCCCCTCTGGCGAACTAAGATTGAACGTGCAACAGGGTATGACAAAATGTGGGTTGTGTCCTTCATCGATGAGGTGAAATTGGCCACCCAAGCTATCCAATCCGCCAGAAAAGAGCGCGACAGAATCAGCCTCAGATAGCTTAGCACGATGCCCACCATCGCTCCCATCAGTAGACTGATTCTCGTCGATAGCGTCAATGAACCGATACTGGAAATTATCACGTGAGATGAAGCTAATAGCGTGATTCAATTCAGACTCCAATGGGTGCCATTTCTCCACGTCGAAAACAGGGTACAAGAGCTGTATCTGCCGTGATTTCAGCATTTCCTCCCCGTCATCCTTCGCACCAGTGGGCCCTCGCTTCACTAAACGGTCAGCAGCGTACGTACCGAGTGCAAGCTCAACCAACGCCGTGACTGTTGGAGGAGGGCTCTGTCCGAACAGGTCGTTCAGAACCTTCTTGTTGTACTTAATTAGGCGACCACCCTTTGTTTCAGTCTCAGTTCGATAATCGTCGACGACAATCGTGTAGTCCGAGTCTGCTTCGCTAAGACTAGATCCAGTCCCGGACTTAATCAGGAATCGCTTAGTTCCCTTCAAGATCTTCGTCCTCCCACGCCACAATCATCTCGTGCATAGTATTCCGAATCATTTCCTCTACATCCTCGTGCTCCAGTAGCTCCACATCAGCATCTTCGAAAATTGGAGCCAGTCCCGGCTGGCCCTGTATTTTTTCGACCAGTTCATCTGCCCGATTGGCACACTGGTTTCGTAGTTGCTCCTCAAATTCTTCTAACTCTTGATCAGTCTTGACGTTCTGGCTGAAGTGGAGTTGGAGGGCGGAGTCTGACTCGGGATCATTTGTAGCTGCCTCGATCTCCTCATTGAGCAGTTGAAACAGATACTCCCGAAAATATACTCGGAAGAATCCTTCAACGCCATGCGCCTCTACGAACTCATCAATGTTATTTTGAATCTCGGTGTCGTTCAAGAGCATCAGCTCCTTCGGTCATGATGTCACCCATCGCACTTTCCATTGCTCGTTCTGCGGACCCTGAGAAGGCCCGGTCTGTACCTTGAGACCCCTGTGCAAGGCCGCGAGTGGCGGCCTCTTTTGAAGCTTGCTCAACGACGGCTTCAGAGGCACCAGCTGCAACGACCTCCTTTGCCACTGAGGAACTGACCTCCTTAGTAGCGGACTCAACACCGTTTTGGTGGCTTTTGATAATGAATTCAGAGCCATATCGGATCGCTAAATATGCTGGAACTTTGGCTGCACCGTTTGGTTGAGCAGCCAGAATCATCTTGAAATAGATTTCACTGGCCTTGGCAGCATCTTTATCACCCGCAGCATCAGCTAAATCACGTTTCGCATCTTCATAGTCAGCGTTGGATGCCCCGGATCGGCCCCGGGTTGCTGTTCCCATACCATCATATTGATCGTCTGTATTATAATACTAATTGACCTTCCTGTCTCCACCGTTAGCTCACCAAGATTGACCGCCGTTGATGTAGAGGTACTTCGAGGGATGACCGAATGCTGCTACGAACGGGGTCGGTCTCAAGTGATAACCGATTCTGAGAATATCTACTATCGGCATGACAGCGTTGATGTGGTGGTCTTGGCCGATACGCAGGTGTCCATGTGCAGTCCGATTTCTCAGGTTGCCACCAGCGGTTTCACCTTTCTTCTCGTTGTATGCGTATTCGATATATTCCTGAAATTCCTCTATTGTATAGGAGTCAATCTGTGAGATGAGGGGTGTAAGTGTTCTGGTCCCGGTGCCACCATCCATCTGTCGGACGACGTCGTCACCGAGATCGTTCAGGAGTTCGTAGAGAGATGATTCGAGCCGTGGAATGCTAATGTGGATGGAGGCGGCGTACTCTTTGTCGAATAGATAATTGATTGCGTCTGTGAGATACCAGATGGTGTGTTCGGATAGACCAGGCACCATGTTCAGTAGCTGGAAAAAGTGTCGCTCACGAAGCCATCCTTCCTCGATCAGCCTGACAACCGCCCCAGACGTTACTAAGTGACATTGAAGCAAGTCTTGAGCGTAAGCCTGGGTGATGTCTGAGTCGGGACCAACCTGTGTGAGATGACCTGAAAGCTGCGGGTGTAGGTGGTTCACATGATCGATAATCGAGTGATGGTCCGGATCTTGTTCTCCGTATGGAGGCAGTAGTTCGACCTCGTTTACAAGCCAGTGGAGTGCCTTCGTAGGGTTGTCGTGGACAGAGATGTTCTTAAAAATGTCTTGAACGGTTTCAGATTGCTTTTTCAGAACTCCTGGAGCCGCCCTCTCGATCTTTTTCCCGGAGCGTTTCAGTTCCTGCCCCCCTTTCCGGATTGAGTCCTGCATCTCGTTCTTCCACTCAACTTTTTCATCGTCCGATAGAGCCTCAGATACAATGGGATCACGCAGAGCTTCGTCAATTATTGAGCCTTTCAAAAGGGAATCTCGCTCACCTTGAGTCTCGATGTACCGCCAGTATTCATCCGTATATCTTCTCTTGAGACGAGCGTCATCGATATCGAGTTTCCTGCCGATTTTGATAGCCTGTCCCAGAAAATCCCGGCAGGAACTCTGATCAGATACATTTTGTCCGAGTTCGTCGTCTTCCTGTCGGTACCGGTTCGCACGCACAACACAGATCCCGAAGAGACGTTGCAGTAAGCCCCGGTCAAATGGTTTGTCAGGATCCGTGTGCTGGAGTACGAGTTCGATAGTCTCTGTGAATCCGCTTCTGGAGCCTTTCTCCTCTTCGTAGTATCTGTCGTCTAAGAAATCAACGGCTGTAGAGAGTTCTTCCGAATTATCGTGGGACAGTTTGGCTTGCAGAGTCACCAGTTCCTGTAGTGACCTGACAATGATTGAATCGTGGTCTTCGTCTAGTCCTCGTTGAAGTGATTTGCTGAGTAGATGTTTTGCTGCTCGTGCGTGTTCGTAGTAGCCATCGTTGATCTTCCATTGGCGTAAGGCTTCAATCGCTGCTATCAGCGGGTGCAGATCTGATATTGGACCTAACTTCTCCGGGATTTTCTCGTTCGCTATTTCGGGGTTATTATCGATGAATCGGATGAAGATCTCTAGGTCAGAGGTGAAATGAAAGTCCTCTTCGGGATGCTTTTCTGTTTCTTTCCAGTGTTCTCGAATAGTGTTTGTAGGAGGTACGTATACATGCATCAGTGTTTGATTGTCATTATTCACATTTCCAGATGGTTTAACGATTCGTTCTATATTCCAGTTAGTATCATTTTATATATAGTGATAGAAACAATATAACTTAAATGCTAACATTAGCCATTCTTGGCGGAGTACTAGCGGTTATTGGTGTATTTGGATCAACGATGAACAAAGGTGGATGCGCAGCTGAGGCGGCGGCTGATACTGGCCCAATATCTATCCAAGAGGCCCGGAGGGGGACACTCGGTGGACAGATTGAAACAGTCATGAATTTCGCCGGACAGAACGGCAAATTCTTAGCCCTCCTGACGATCGCGGGTATAATTGTTTTAATTGAAATCGCGATCGCCACGCTGGGAGACTTGGCTCAGTTCACTACTATCGCAATAGAAGAGGTAGTGCGTTTCTTGCTCGTGGTGGTGACCGAAGTGTCGGCCGTCCTAGTGATAGGGGTTACCGCGGCAGGGACCTTCGTCTACGAACACCGAGCAGAGATCTGGGGAGGGATCAAGACCAGTGGCTACTACCTTAGGGAACTAATAGCACTTATTGCAGATCTCCTGACTATTGCGACTGTCGGAACGTTCGGTGCTGTGAAATTTTGGGTTATCGACGGGTGGCAAACAAGATAGACTGGTACCGTTCCGTATCTCCTTACTTTGTTTTGGCTCAACGATCAATACGGTATCCTGTTTTTTACGGATTAGTTTTATTCTCCCCTCTATGGGTGAGGGGTTCGCCGTAACGGCGAATCTCCAAAAATTGGTGAGAAAACATGGCGACGAGAGATATCTACGAAACAAGCTTCGACGAGGACATCCAGACGAACTCCAGCACGAACTCATGTCCCGAGTGCAATGGCCGGGTCACTACCAACTCGGTCGAAACAGTCTGCGAGAACTGTGGACTCGTTATTGACGAACAACGAATCGACCACGGTCCTGAATGGAGAACTCACGATCAGGACCAGCGAAAGCGGACGGGCGCTCCACTGACTGCGGCACGTCACGACCGAGGGCTGTCGACGGAAATCGGTCGGTGGAAAGATGCGAACGGGAACGAACTCTCCGGGCGAAAGCGCCAGCAGCTATCCCGGATGCGGCGTGAACAGACTCGTGGTCGCTTCCAGTCGAAAGCCGAGCGAAACCTCGCACACGGCTTGGGCGAAGTTCGAAGAATTGCGAGCATCCTCGAGCTCTCAGATTCGGTTCGGGATCAGGCGTGTCAACTGTTCCGGAGCGTTCAAACCGAAGATCTGCTTCGAGGCCGATCAATCGAGGCGATAGCGGTAGCAAGCGTCTACGGGGCCTGTCGATGTAACAGCCACTCACGGTTACTCGACGACGTCGTGCCCTGAGTGCAGGGGAGAGGTCATCACAGAAAACACGAAACATACTGTCGAAAATGTGGCTTGATCGTTGATGAAGACCACCTCGACTACGGGCCGGAGTGGTTCGACTCACCTGAGAACTCGAGCCGGCGCCGAACTGGTACTCCGCTCACAGCAGGCCGACACGACCGTGGGCTGTCGACTGTGATCGGATGGCAGAAAGATGGGCGAGGGAACACACTCCCCGGACGAAAACGTAGTCAACTCAATCGCCTTCGGCGGGAGCATCGACGCAGTCAGTGGCGTTCGAAGCGCGAACGAAACCTAGCGCATGGACTGAGTGACGCTCTTCTGTAGGAGATTGTTGATACAGTTCTCCATCAAGGAACTGGAACAGAAACTGACCGTCTGACCTCCCAGCGACCGGATTCTAGTTTCGGTTAGTTCACCATAGAATCGCAGCACGGCTCTCCATCAACAATGTGCTACACAAGAGCGCTGAGTGAAGTCCGTCGACTCATAAGTGCTCTCGAGTTACCGGATACGCTGTGTGAACAGGCGTGTATGCTCTTTCGGCGTGCCCAAGGAGCGGACCTCTGTCAGGGACGGTCACTTGAGGGAGTTGCAGCAGCGAGCGTATACGCAGTGTGTCGGTGCAATGGACTCGGACGGTGCCTCGAGGAGATCAGTCAACTGGCGACGTGCGAACAGTCAGACCTCGAGTGTACGTACTCGGCATTGAACACCGAACTCGAGCTTCCAACAACGATTCCACGGCCACAGAATGCCCTCCCGCGACTCGCAGCCACGCTCGAGGTTCCAGATGAGATTCGGCACCGAGCACTCGGGTTGGCAACGCTCGCAGAAGATGCTGGGGTTACGAGTGGACGTCGTCCTCGAGGGTTTGCTGCAACCTGTCTATACCGAGCCAGCCACGAGTTCGGCTACGGGCTCTCACAGCAAGAGGTTGCAGACAGTGCAAACGTGTCAACGTCGACGGTTCGAGCACATCGTGACTGTTTGTTCGAAGTTCTCGAGGGTCAGGAGTAGCTACCTCACGAGGTCAAATGAGAAGGCGGCGTGGGGTAACTTGATGTAAAAGCTGGACAACCGCCTCAGCAATTCGTTGCTTGATCTTGGCCTCGAGTTTAAGTAGGAAAACGCGGCCTACGAAGAGTACGGTGATAGATCCGAGAGAACCCGATCGCGATGAACGTCGTCCGCTTGGAGAGGCACTTTCCGGTATAGATCCCACCCCTGAGAAAAAACGAGACCGCAACCTCCATGCTAGGCAAGTGAAGTATGGAAGCAAAGAAATCGAAGAGCACGAATCGGAGATGGACTGTCGCTCATGTAATGCATCAATTCCATCGAACCAGACCAAATGCCAGTTCTGTCTGAGCGAGCACTTTTTCCATTCTGGTGGACAGACTTACCTAATCTCTGCATCAGGATCATTGTCGACTTCCAACTGATCGATTCGATTACTTACAATTACCCGCAACTGAAGACCTAACCTCATTTCGGAGTCAAACGATATAAGTGATACATCATAATGCTCTTGGAGCGACTTGATCGTTTCACTTTGTATGCCCTCCTCTTTCAATATAGAGAATTTATCAGCGCCATCGTGGCCAATACTATCTGTTTTGTCGTCATTTTCAGAATTGAATTCAAACGCATCTGTCACAGGTTTATTAATATTCGCTTCGAGAATTGCCCCAATCTCGATATCTACCCCGTCCCTGATCCCACCAAAGGGGAGGACAAAGATCACGATATCAGAAACAGTGGCATACCCTTTGGATTGCGCAAGAATATTCACTATCGGTTTTTCATTAGCATACTCATCGTCATCATCGTATGGAATATTTGCCTGAGTCGCGATGAACGCCGAAACACCGATCTCTTCGCGGAGAATTTCTACGACATGTTCAAGCACTTCGTGCATGTCATCCTCTTCTGAGAACGCGCCAAAATCTGAGTCAGGAAATTCGTCTTCATCGTCTATATCATCGTAATAGTAGGTAAGGTCGGTTGTTGTGTAAGGACCCATCACAAACACGAGAACCTCTTCTAGTGGATGGTCCAGATCGGGCAATTCATCTAGAAGATAGTCTCGCAACTTCTGCCCATCATATTTAACCATCATTCGTCAGATGGTAGTCTTCGTTTGATAAACTACCGATATTTCAATCCGCAGTTCGGGGTTAATGACTGTTAACTTCGAAACTGTTAACTTGGATCGGTGAAAATACACATTCAGGTGTACCACAATGGCTGGGAACGAATCTGAGAACGAATTTGTCCGGGCAGATGAATTTCCGCCTCTCGAACCGCTGTTCCACGAGAATCATGTTCTTGAACTTCAGAACTATCTGGACTTCTTTGAGGCACTCTCGAACAAGTACCGGTTCGGAATCGTCTATCTGCTTTACACCGATCGAGAGCTAAGTGCCAAGGAACTGGAGCAGGCACTTGACCGGACCTCGAACGGCCTGCACTACCACCTTCGCAAGCTGGTCAAACTGGGGCTGGTGCAAAACCACAAACGAGAACGGAGCGATGACGGCGGACTCTATTCGTATTACCGACTCACGCCGGTTGGTGAGACCATCACGCAGCATGTTGTTTCCATGTTCGATGATCAGCGTGGCAAACTCACTACATTCATTTCGGATGAGACTGAGCCCGCTGATACGGGCGGAATTGGAACGCAGCTGGCAGAGCTTTTGACTACTGAGAATACTGATGTACGCCGCTGGGCTGTCGCTTCCTTTTCTGACCTGGCCAGTATTGACCCTAATGCAGCTGCTCAGGCTGTCGACACACTTGTAGAGCTGCTGGATGACGAGCGAGCGGTTCAGGTTGATGCAATTCAATCGCTGCTGCGTATTGCCGAAACTGCGCCCGAAATCATCCCGGATCAAACGACGGATACGCTCTATGAAGTATACCAAGAAATATTTCCAGAAGATTCGGAAGACTACCCTAGGGTGAAAGAGTTCTTGAGATACGGGCGGCGACTTCACCACCTTCGTGATGAGCCTGAAGCGGAGGCACGAGCTTGTTACGTGATTGCTGACCGAGCAGAACAGTTCGAGGCCGTTGATGAAGTTGTAGAATATTATCAAACGGCTCTGGAACGGTTTGAAGAAGTCGAAAATATTGGCTGGCAGTTGACTGTTCATGAACGTCTCGCGAGGCTGTTCTCCCAAGAGGGGGAATTTGATACTGCGCTACTACAACTGGAAGAGGCGCTTGACAAAAGTAGTGGCGAAGGATTTGAATCCAATCGGATCAGACTTCGCAGACAGATTGGGGCAATTCATCGTCACCGCCAAGAGCCACAGGCCGCACTTGATGCACTTGAAGCAGCGCAGGCGGAATTCGCAGAACTGGAGCTGGATGACACGGAACTGAAAACGGCCATTTTGGGCACAAAGGCGGACGTATTGCGTGATCAGGGGGACTTCGGCGAAGCGAAAGAACTGTACAATGAAGCGCTGGAACTAATCGGAGATGAGTCACCTTACCTCAGAAGTCAGCTGTTGCTTTCAAAGGCGTTGATTCCTGGCCGGCAAGGTAAGCATCAGACTGCACTTTCACTGCTGGAAGAGGCCCGCGAGACTATCTTTGATCACTATACTGATGGCGAGCTGGAATCAGGAGACCGGGACCCCAGAGTCGCCACTATCCTGTCTGAAGTTGAAAGCAATATTGGAGTCGCACATACGAATCTGGAGAACTTCGATGACGCAGTTGGCAGTTACGACTGGAGTATTATCTTTCATCTCCTTCAGGGAGATCTGAGAGCAGTCTTTGAGAAACTGAATACTGTCATCACTATCGCGAAAAACACTGGGGATACTTCGATGGCGATTGATCGATGCGACCAAGCACTTGCGCTAATCCAGTTCGCCCAAGAGAATCTTGATCGGCAGTTCTCTGAGGTTGTGCACTTAGAATATTTCGATGAAATGAATGAAGACAATATTGACCGGATTGGGATGCAACTGCAGGCAGAAGCGGATGAATCGATGAAGCCGTTCCTGAATGAGATGAAAATACATCTGAGAGTCCGGAAAGCCAAACTGAGTGGGTCTCGGGATCCACTGGAAGATGCGTATAGTGAAGCCCTCAAGTTGATTGATAACGGAGATTTTATCCAAGCACACAATATGCTTGATGTGATCTGGGACAAGCGGGAGTCCTTTGAACGGGATGCTGATCCCTATGAGATAATTATCTCGGCAGGTGTTGCACTTGCTGGGTGTCTGGAAGAACTCGAACACGATAACCCAAGTGCCATCAAAGAGGAATTACGAACGGCCCTCGCCCAATCCGAAATCCAGCCAAGACCGGTTCCACTGATCTTCTTTAATTTACTTACTACTGACTCGGATGACTGGATGGTTGGCCAGACTGATGAACCGTTCCAAGAAGTCGTCACTTCTGAGGTGACCTCCGAGTTGGCTGAACTGGAACTGGATGCGTTCCGAACTATGTTCTTGTCTCTGGTTGCTGATTCATCCGATGATGACACCCCGCTAGAGTATGAGCCGGTAGCAAGTCCGCAGGATCTAGATGGACAGAACGACCCTTTGGCGATATAATATTCCTGTCATCACCGTCTTATTCCAGTATCGATTGGTCCGTTCAGCCATGTCTGGAATTCATCCTTTGGTTGGTCACTCGAGTCCGGGTATGTCCCTTGACGACATACACATTGCCACAACTGGTTACAGTGAGCGTTGTTTAGACTCTCCCGCAATGGGCTCTGGGAAGTCATATCGGCCGCACAGAATTTGGTAGCGAACACCACACGGTGTGGTTGCATATTTACGAACAGAGTGGTACAACTGAACTCTGCTGCCTCAAAATGAGCCTCACCTTCTAAATTCAACAGGACGGTCTTGATAACATCTAGAGAACAGAATCTTGGTCCGGATTGTACTAGCGAGCCTATACGTATTATATATTGAAAGTGTATCAAAATAGGCTAGTAGAAGAGTGGCAATGCGGCGTATCAGAGCTTCCACAGCAACTTGTGCCGCGTCTAGGAAGCCTCGAATCCAGTCAGAGTGACGGGACCCACCGGTCTTCGTAAGCCCCCGGGCGATCACGGGCATCCCGATCGTCAACAACGACATCGGCTAACTTGACAGTTGTATACGACTCGCTTTCGCACACTAGCCCGGCGGTCCGCGTCGGTTCGGTGATCTGCAGCACGGGTGTTAAAGTAAAGATGACCGTGACGCAACGGATCGACTTCCTCCGAACGCTCCGTATCATGAGTTATGGTCGCCCATCCAAACTTCCGGGTGGCGGAAGTGGATACCAACGGATCGGGCCGGATGGTGACGACACGTGGGACCAGGGAACTGACGTCGAGAAGGAACACAATCCAAAGCAGCTAGTTGACCGGGCTACTCCATCGGACTGACTGTTTCACCATTTTGGCGTACCCGGTCGAATTCCGCAAGATACGCGACCCTGTCTCGAACCACATCGATGCCCAATCCAAGATCGGCGGCCAGTTCGTCGACGGTAATCGAGCCATCAAGCGCCTGAACCACTTCGAGCCCGCGGTAGTACCGCCTCGTCAGCTCCTAGACACGGTCCTCGATCGGTGTTGTCACTCCGTACCGCTCCTCGAGATCAACCAACGCCTCGTTCGCGAAGGTTGCGAACTGGTCGTCGCCGAGCCGGTCGATCTGCGCCTCGAGTTCACCTCAGACGACGTCGTAGTCGAAGCCAGTCTGCACGAGCATATTCATGTCCTCGGTGTCGTCGTCGCGCCCTGCGACCGACTTAAACAGGAAGGTATCCTCGTTACTGACCAGCTGGATCGTCAATCGGTCCGTCACGAGGAACGGTTCACTCCGGTTACGCATCCCCTCAGTCAGCACGAGTTTGTTTGCCACCTGCCGGTTGTAGATCTCGAGTCGGCATCCATCGGCGTTCTCGACACAGCTCGTCGCCCCCAGTGCCCGATAGTCATTGGGTCCAAGATTGCACCTCCGAATACCCGAGGTCCATCAGAACAGGCCATAGATTGCTATACACTTCGCCGTCAATAACGACAAGACCGATGTCTTGTTGCAGCCTTCAGATCGCGGAGCGACATTTCCCCGCCACCAATTAGGTAGACTGTGAACCGACTCGACAGTCCGTCGGCGATTCGTTGGAATTCGTCCTTGATGTACTCACGCCCAAATGTTGGCCTACCGATACCACCGTCTTAACCAACAAAACTATGGGTTCGCGTTCCGTGTTGGTTAACAAGAGAACAGCCAATGTCTTACGAGCCACCGCTCCCACCGGCGAATCTCCCAACGGAGGTAGTCAACACGCTCAATGAGTCCACTCCGGAGCACCTCCGTGACGTTGCCACGTACGCTGAAGAATTAGCCGAACACAAGGAACGCGAGGCTCGTCTCGAGGAGGAGGCAGACCAAGACGAGGCAGAAAAACGACCAGACGACCTTCCGGATGCTGTCCCATCGAAGGCGACGATCACGGTGAAGGAGATCAACGACAACCGCTACTACTACTGGCAGTGGAGAGAGGGTGACAAGGTTAAATCCAAATACAAAGCCCCAGTCAGTCCCGACGAGTAGGGCGACAGCAGCCGTCATTTCGAGGGGTCACACATGCCGTGTGCGAAGTGAATTCACCGATTGTGTCGAGCCAGCGCCCCCCGTGTGCAATATGAATTAGACGGGTCGTGGTGAATCGATATACGGTGTTGGATTTGCTTAGCTCACAGCACACGTGATGTTGTAGACGGCACAGATCAGAGGGTGAAGATGGCGCCCACACAAATGATATATGGGTGATAAGAATCCCAAGGCATCTCCGCTACTCTGGGATCCCGCTGGTTCGACGAACTTCTAAAACGGTTCCAATCGCTTGATAGAACGCCAGTGACGGACCAAGAGCACCCTTCGACGTTCTCACAAGGGAAGACCATCTTGAGTAATTCAAGGCGATGGTCACGGAGTTCGTCAAGCGTCGTTGCGAAGCAGAGACCTGATGACTCGAGGAGGGCTGATCGCTTCTCCTTCAGTTACCGTCGGCATACTTTCTGTCGTACACGTACATGATTGTGTGAACGTCGAGCATCGTAGGGTTGTCGAGGCGACGATCAAGGTCGGCGAGAAGGTGGCGCTTACAGGCGACGTTGAGCTTCCAGTATTGATCGGTATTGAACCCAGTACGAACATTGTAGTCCGCAAAGTCTCCGAAGAACGTGGACATTAGTCCCCACCGGTACAGAACGTACTCGCGCGGGTACACAAAAGTTAGCAGAATTGTCGCAAGACTCAGTAACTGGCCACCACCGTCGTCCAAGTCGCCGTAGAAAGAGCCGAACCGGTCTAGCCGGAGATTGACGTGGTCGTCGTCGTTGAATAGGTACGACAGCACCGAAGCGGCCACCTCAGGATCCTCCAGTGACCGCTTCTTGAACCCACTCCAGAGGATACCCCCTTGACGCCCACCGAGCATGTAAGCTGGGACAGGACTTGATGCCGACATCGACTCTGTTAGATCATCAAGCAATGGCTCAACCTCGTCGGAATCGATGGCAGTCAGGTCGTATTTCGGTTTGACGACTGTCTCGACGTGTTTACGATACTCATCTTTCCACACCTCAACGTGGCCCTTGTTCCACAGATCGTCTGCCCCATCCCACTTAAGCCCTCCATCCTGCTTTGCCTTGGCGTAGCCGTTGAGGTGTGATTCGTACTCCGAGAGCGAGATATCAGACGCGACTGGCCATGCCTCACGCCAGCCGCGGATCGGTCGATACTCGTCATTCAGGAGCGTTTCTTCGATCGTTTCATCATCTTGCGTCGCGATGAACCCCAGGAACTCACTCATCTCATGGTTGTGAGACACCTCGTGGTCGGTTCCAAGCGTTGCGTGGCCGACGTGCTCATCGTACGTGCAGTTGAATTCTTGCCAGGTTTCTTCGGCTTCCGCGTACGATCCTGGGTTCGAGAATCCCAGATCGTTCAGGCCCCGAGTGCACTCACTGTACAGAATGGGTGCCGATTCGGGGTGCAGGCGGCCGTATAGCTCCCAGACTGCGGTGTCAACGGGAAATGTCGACTCCCAGGTAGGGTCGTAGTTTGTCGCAGTTCGGATCTCCTCGATTGTTTCCGCGATGTGTTCAGCGTCTTCAAACTGGTTCAGTACGATATCGGGGCCACCGATGACGGCGTCGGCGAGCGTCTCGTATGACCAAAGTTCACGAAATCGGTTCTCAGTTGGATCTCCGAGGAAAGATTCGGCACGCCCCTGGGTTCGGTGCGTCCGGTTCTCATCGGTGAGGTCGAACCCTGGCCCGGAGTTCGCGCTCTGTATGTGATCGGCCCATGCCTCCAACAGCGCTATCTGACGAGGTCCAACGGAGTGATAAGTCATACTACGTCCGAAGCCCAACGGATGGAAAAAGGTGCTGGCTGGACGGATAGTGTGGATGAACGGATTAAGAGTGGACGAAATCCGCTTCTGGTAGGTCATTGAGCAGACTCGACACCTCACCATAGACATACCGAGTGACGTCGAACGATTCAACGAGCACCCTCTCAATATCAGCTTCGTTGACGAGACACACGAATTCCGGTGAGTGGTAGTTCTTTTTGTGCCCCTGAAGATGCGGTGCGTCCCGAACTGATGCAGCCCTCATTAGTCAAGGAGACGATCGTCGAGGCACTCGAAGAGATCCGCGAGCAGAACCCGGCCCCGCGGATTCTGCTCGTGGCCGACAACTACGGCTCTCATCATGCAAAACTCACTCAACAACAGGCTGACGAACTCGGCATCGAGTTCGTCTTCATCCCGCCGTACTCGCCGACATTGAACGCGATCGAACCGCTGTGGAAAGACGTCAAACGTGAGATTTCACCAACCGTCTTCGAGGATAAAGATCACTTCCGCGAGTTCCTCACCGAGACGTTTCTCCGGTTGAGTCGAGGACTTAGTTTCGATGCTGACTAGATTGAGACCTTCCTTCCGGATATTCAGGTGTTGCAGTGATCACTCCAGGGTGTTCGGGGTGCGCTCGTTCTCCCAAACCTCACAACAATCCACGCCTAAGGTCTCTCTGAGGAGGTTGGCGAGTTGCATGAGCACTTCTTACCACCACCTGCTTGTTCCTCAAACTCTCATCTAGACAGTGCCCGTGTGACAGTTATATCATCCAATGTGACTGTACTCAGGATATCGTAGAACTGATATTGCAGGAATGGGACAACAAGGGTTAAGGAAGTGTTCCGTCCACAGTTAATATAATTATTAAATATATTAGAAGGTGGGAATGTGTCTGCTATGTTAGATCAGGGCACCAGAAAATCGTTTTCCGAGGAAGGCATAACGATTGTACGGAGCTGTTTCGAAAAGCGTGAAAAGTGAGACAGTAAGATTTTGTAGTGCTCAATGCTAAAAATCGACGGCCTCAGTGGGTGTGGCTACTGGATCGGTTTGGATTTGTGGAGCGAGAACGGACATCGCGTCAGCTGATGGAACTTGACGAGCATCGCTATTGGCTGGAAAGTGCTGTCGATCCAGCAACGAACAGCATACTCAGTATCTCACAAAGCGTCCCTGCTCACTCGGGCTGAAACCGCAGTTCATCCTGATTGATAGTGATTGACCGAAGTTCTGCCCGAAGATCAAGCAAAGTCGTCGCTGTCGGCGGCGGTCAGCCGCCGACGCGACGGTGTTGCCACTCGCAGGGAGGCTTGCTCGGTCGGGCCTTAGCCGTGGAACCGATCTCCGGTGGCCGATTTGCAGGGACGGCTCGACGCACCGCGAGGGCCGTCCATGCTGCCCGATCGGCCCAATCAAGCACTGAACTGGTGAGCACCAGCCGAGGAGATGTCGAATTAACGCGTATCACTACATTAGAAATGCTGTGCAACCACGGTTGAGTTGTGCTATTGGGCCCGTTATAGGATGATATATTTTCAGTTAGTAATCTGAACCAGAGCCATCAAATTTATGATATCTGGGTCACCATATTTTACTAAGGTAATGGGATTTAGGCTAGAGAGTGGAAGACTTGTATCCAGTTCCACGCAAACAGTATATCAGATAGGAAAGCCATTCCAACAAGTGCTGAAGACGGTTTCCGAAAGTTCGATTCCTCCGGCCCTTGTTATGCTGGGTATTCTCACTGAGCAACTTGTACCGATCGATGAAGATGCCGAAAAACATATTCGAATCGTAACCAATAATGTTAAAGAAGCTCCCACTGCGGTTGTTTCAGGAGACACTGTTAAGAGAGTTATCTGGCTTCTAAATGAGGTGCGGGGATCATTAGATACAGAACGGAAACAAACTATTGGAAAGTTAGTCACGAAAGCAAATCTCAATTCCCCAGGCATATCCAACACTTCGACTGAGCAACCTCAGGCGGAAGAAACGGGGTGTACAAAAAACTCAGAAGGTCCCTCTACAGTCGATAGCGACGATACCTCAGATGATGACAGTGGCGGTAGATCAGATGGTGGTAATGGAGGTACCCTAAATCACAATAACAGCAATATTTCGAATTCCGATAGCGGTGATACACCAGATCCTAATAGAAACTCAAGAGGTCATAAGAATGATACAAAAACCAAACCAAAATATAATACGTCATCGGACACCGGCAGGATATTTGAGTGTGAGTTCTGTACCGAGACGTTTGAGTATAGAAACAATTTGATGTCTCACTCAATTAAGTGTAAAGAGCGTCCTGAGGATGCACGCTACCAGTGTCCGCATTGTACGAACGAATATGTTTCTGAGAGCGCACTAAGTAAGCACCTTGACGGCTGCAAGGAAAAAAACAGCCGCATAAAAAAGGGTGGACGAAATGGTACTACCCCGAATTATAGATGCTCGGAATGTGGAAGCGCATTCGAATCATCACAGGAGCTGATTAAGCACAGGCGTTCACACACAGGGCCTGAGTCACAATCCCATTCACATACCAACTCCAAAACTGCACTAGTCAAGCGCGGTGCTACAGGGGAAGTAGTGCATTTCAGTGCTAAAGATGGATATGGTTTCATTGACACATACGATGAAATCCAGACTAATGACATCGATTCTAATGATACGGAGAACCTATTCTTTCATATAAGTGAATACCCGAGTGATAAGGCCAAAAAAGGGGATCCTGTTCAGTTCAATATTAGAAGGACAAAGCAAGGATATAGAGCAATTAATATTTCATACGCTGATCCGGAAGAAATCAATTCCTGGGACGGTACTTTTGCCAGTTTGCGACCACGCTGGGGAAAAGACAGTTGAATAAAAACAAACCACGACTCTGGGCCGTGTTGAATCGCCATACTGTGGTGAATTTACCTAGCTCACAGCACGCTTAATATTGTAGACAACGGCCGTGGTGAATCGCCATACGGCGCTTGATTTCGCTAGTTGACGGCACGCTTGATGTTGTAGACGACACACATCAGGACGATTTCACGGAACTCACGATACCAAGATCGCGCACGCACGGCGTCGCCGAGCGTGCGCTTGATTACAGAGAAGACGGTCTCAGACAGCGCTCTCTGGCCGTAGAGAGTTCCATCGATCCGCGCGTTATGCGCGTGATCGATGGGACGGAACTCTCGATGTTTGATCAGCGGTCTTACGTCCTCTTCTCGCAGTTTATCACGTAACCGTTGCCAGTCGTAGCCCTTGTCGGCGGCGAGGCTGTGCAACTCGGCCGCGTTGCGGCGGGCGAGTTGCCAGCCGATCTGCGTGTCGTGACGTTTCTTGGTTGTGCAGTGAACGTCGAGGATAGCTTGTGACGCTGTATCGACGAGAGTGGTTGTTTTGAGCGTCTGAACGCGGTAATTCGTTCGGCGGCAGTAGTGTTTGCTCGCGTTTTCGCGGTCGAAAAACGTCGCGTCCATCGCAGCGTGACCAGATGGGTCGTGCACCTGCGCCGACAGGCGCAGCAGCACTCGCCAGACCGCCATCTTGATCCTATCAAACGCCTTCACTAACGTCGAGTGATCAGGGAGATCGGCCTTCTGGAGGCCGATCTCCGACAGTATTTGAGGTATCTCGCTCAGAAGATCAAGCGCTTCGCGGTAGGATTTCTCCAAGTAAATCCGGAGACAATGCAGCGAAACAACGGCGTAGTCGGCGAATCTACCGCCACCTTGCGGGGCGGCGGATTCGCCTCGACCACCAACAGCATTTTTAGCTAACGTCACGGCCTTCCCGGTGAAGCGGGAGATTTTGGACATGAATTATCCGCCGTTTCCCGCTTCAACTCCCTAGTTCTGACGGATCAACTCGACGCTTTCTGGCGATTCACCAGAGCCTAGACAACACACATCAGGACGATCCCATGTGACTTTCGATAGTTTGTAGTGCAAAACGCCATCTTCCAACATCGCATGGCGGATCTCCACCTTGTCTTCCGGGACCCGAAACTGTTCTAAATCAGCGGCGGCGTCATCAATCGCCCGCTCACGGATTTCATCCCTCGGGTAGAGGTCGTGAACCCGCGAATACATTCTTCTCGATCGCTCTCGTTTTCGACGTCGTCGCTGGACCCACCTACCGACTCGAGGTCGGCCACAAGCGACCGGGCACGTTCAATCAGTCCTGGCATCTCGAAGTATTCGCCTTTCTGCCAGTAGTGTTTGAACTAATCGATGCGTCCTGTAACTCCTGTTCAGTCCCGCTCGAGATATCCCCGCTCATTCGCCGTCATCAAGCTGTCTCGAGTAAGACCATAAACAGGTCGCCGACAGACGGTAAATCAATCGTTGAGAAGTGATCTTTCGCGAGTGGGTGTAGACCTCTGAAATAGTGTGGCACTGGAGGTAGGTTTATATCAGCGGGACGAACAGCCGAGAGATATGGTTTCGCCACATGACAACTGGGAAGACGTGGAGGATGGGTACAGAAACGGAAACATTGGAGTCTTCGTAGAACCTGCGTATATCGAAGATGAGGGCGGCGTTCTCTATTCCCGTGTAGGCGTTACAGAATCAGACACGAACGCATACCTAGTTTCATACCAATCTGGGCTTGAGACGGGGTACGGATCACACAAAGAACTCATCAACTTTGAAGACCCGAGAGCAGCATGGGAGTATGCCAATCTTGTGACCCACTACCTCGAATATGGATCCGACGAAGACCTTTCTATTTCGGAGTTGCAGGGGCGTAGTGACCCAACGGAAGACACTTGGCATCCAAAAGGTGTTGTGAGTGAGATGCGGGCTGAAGAGGTGATGCGAAAGATGCTCGGCCACTACGAGTTCCGATTAAACGACGCACTCAAAGCGTCAGAAGTAGTCGGGAAATAGTAATTCTACTTTTATTGAGTAGCCGATACTTTAAACAGTCATACTGACCAACAAGTAGTGTATGCAACACGACCGCGACGATGACGGCTACGGAACGCTTGCGACGCTCGATATCGAAACCACGCACTGGAAGGCCGCAGAGGGCGAAACGGTTTCGGTCGGCGTGGCTGTACACGATCGCGACGCCGACGAGCTGGTCTACGAACCGTTCCACCGGGCCGGCGACGACGAAGCCGAGACTATCGCCGACGCACTCGGCTACGTCGATGACTGCGGGGCCGACGCGCTGGTTTCCTACAACGGCTCGGACTTCGACTTCGGGTTCTTGAAGGATCGGCTGTATCGACTGGGGGCCGACAACGCCGTCGACGAACTCACCCTCGAGCCGCACATCGATGTATTCGCCGACCGAAAAGCCGTCTGTGACCGAACCGGCGAGAAGTGGCCGAAACTCGAGGAGTGCTTGGCGAGTTACGACTTCGAAGAACCCGTGACCGAGTGGAACGGCGCTCCTGTGACGAATACTCGCTTCGGCGAAGAACTCGGGCCGGCGTATCTCGAGGCCATCGCGGTCGGCGACGGCGATCGGGCCGCGTCGCTTCGAGACGTGATCGACCACTACCTCGTGACGGACCTGGAGGCAAATCTGGCGATCTACTACGCCGACTGCGGTGTCGAGTTCGAACCACAGTTCCTGGGAACGCGGAAAGCGTTCTAGTGACGCGACTATTGACTTCGAGTCCCGACACTCGAGTATGCCTGAAACCGAATCCCGAACCCAGCGCATCCGCGGGCCATCGCCACCTAACCGACCCGACTGGGCGGTCTCGACAGTCTGCCGATGCGGGACGAACCTCGACGGAACGGCGATCTGTCCTGTCACAGGGGCCGACGTCGCACTCGACGAGGTGCATTTCTATGTCACGCTGCACAATGAGACGATATCGGCGGTTCAGCCCGACGAGTTCGATCATTTCGTGGTCGCTGACGGCGCGTTCGGGGAACTCGAGCAGTTGCTCGAGGATGAATAGTGCCGGTACCGTAAAAGAAGTCTTTCGACCACCGTCGGTTTGTCTTGTAGCAATCAACTAGTTCAGGAGGTTGAAGAGCCCTACCTGCCGTTTTCACTTTCACTCCGCTAGCGGCAGTTTAAATATCGCGGGGAGACTTTCACGAAATGCGGATGAGCCAGAAACCAGACAGTCCGCCAGGACAAGGCGACGGAGGAGGGGGACAGCCCCAATACCAGATTGACGAGACAGTCACACTTGACGAAGACGAACGCTACGTTCACTGGGATATCGATGTAGACCCCAGCAAAGAGGAGACGTGGGTGATTCGGGCGATCGCGAGGTCTTCCAGAACAAAGCTCCGGGCGTTCATCCTTCCGAAAGAAGAACTAGACCACTTCAAAGAAGGAGAAAATGTGTGGTGGGAGTATCGGTCGAGCAAGACTGATCGTCTTCAGGCTGAAACGTCGATCACCCACAAGGACGAGGATCCCTACTACCACGACGGCGATTCCGTCCTTGTTTTACGGATAACAACGGCATCCGGAGCGCCTGACAATCCGAAGTTCTCAGTCAAGTTCCGACGCGAGTAATCTGGTCCTTACCTTTCGACTCATAGGCCGCCTGTTGACGTACTGTT
This sequence comes from Natrialba sp. INN-245, assembly GCF_009807105.1. Classification (NCBI taxonomy): domain Archaea; kingdom Methanobacteriati; phylum Methanobacteriota; class Halobacteria; order Halobacteriales; family Natrialbaceae; genus Natrialba; species Natrialba sp. INN-245. The sequence goes on from NZ_WUBV01000058.1 coordinate 19,562, forward strand.
ATCCATTGAGAGCGGTTTCGAGTAGTCGAGACTTTTTATCGGAAGCCGCGGCCAACTACGGCGATGCACTCGAGAACTCCACAGGAGGACTTGCTCGTCGTCGAGGTGCTCGTCGATTTCCACTACCGTCGACTCGAGGAACAACCAAATCGTGCCTGTCGAGCCCACGATCTCGCACGCGACCTCGCCGACCAGCACGGACTGACGCTCGAGGACGCACTTCGGCAACGGGATCGGTTAGAGTAGAAGTTGATGCCCGCAGGGAAGCCTATTCCAGAATCGCCGTTTGACGGAGGTAGTGCTCCGTTTCAATAGGGCTTCCAATCTCCCCATCTTCTGCCACAGTGGCTAGCTCTACTTCGATTTCGTTCTCGTATAAGAAAAAGGTCAACCGGCGTTCTTCCTCCGAATCACGGAGAATGATTCGGCTATTTTTAACACGCTCTACCTCCCAGTCATCAATATCCCAATCTTCTCCAGCAACCTCTCGAATCTGGTCGATCATGCTTGTCACTTTCAGTTAGTGCCCGGTAAAGGTATCCATCATTCATTTCGCGTTCAACACTCGAGAACGCGTCAGACTTTAGATTCTGGCTGTTTCGTTTCTAGTGATAGAGGCGCGAGTTTCGTATATCCACATATGATTTATAGATAGACATATCTACAGTAGAAGGCTCGAGACACCCACAAACACATAGTAGAGACGATTCACGCATTACTTAATTAAATAACAGTTTAACCAAGTAGTTTTACTAGGGTGGACGCTGTACCCCACAGTGAGGACCATGGATTCCGGGAATGCGGGCGATAAGGACGCATCAATTGACGAATTTTCGGAGAGTATCTCATGCATCCCCCATCTGCCAGTTCCCAATAATCATTGGCACACACGAGATACATACCTAGATCTGATAAACAATCGGCGACGGAGACTGGTTATCCGGATTTTATCAAATGAAAAGAAAATATTCTTCGAGGATTTGGTAGACAGAATGATGGAAATTAACGATGCGGCTCCTAAAAAGTCTGACTCACTTAGGAACGGAATCTCTGTAGCTCTTGAACAAGCACACCTCCCAACGTTGGAAGAAGCTGGTATTGTAGAGTACGACAGTGACGAGAGTATCATTTCAATAAGACCCGAGGCTGGACGGGTAACCTGGATTCTCAAATGCATTGACGAGGTGATGAACACAGGGTGTAGCGAGGATCAACCCGAGATAGCGGTTATTGAATCGACGCCGCCGGCTGACACAGCCATCGGATATCAAGATGACGCAGCGTGTGGCGAAAGCGACAGTGGACCAGATCCAGTCGACGAAACTCGGGTCTGGAAAGAGGGATACAAAGAGGGGTTCGCTGACGGATTTGCCCAGAAAAACGATGAGTAAACGCTCTCGAGAACACGACCCCAAGGGTTCGACCGTCGAAGAAGCGGTTTCTCGCTACCTCAAACACGGAATCGACTCCGGCGGGAGTCGAGCGAGTATGCGACCGGCGCTGAACGGATTCGTCTCGTTCTGCGAACGCGAGGGAATCGATTCGGTCGCCGATCTGGATTCAAACGACCTCCGCGAGTACGGCCTCGAGCTTCGCGAGCACTACATCGATAACGAGATCGCCGGCTCGACGGCGAACACGTACTTCCGCTACGTCCGGGCGTTCCTTTCGTTTTGCGTTCGCGACGAGCTGCTCGACACCAACCCGGCGGACACCGAACGCGCAGAGGACTTCCTGCCCGAAGACAAACCCGTCCGCGAAACGCAGGTCTGGGAACCTGACCAGCGACGGCGCCTAGTCAACTACGCCACCGAGCGCGTCGAGATGGCTCTCGAGGAGACGATCTCGGTCCCGCGGGAGCGCGCCTACCGCGACCGGACGATCGTCGTCCTGCTCGCGGAACTCGGCGTTCGGGGTGCCGAACTCTTTCGCGACAGAAACGACGACGAACGCGATGGCCTCCGGTGGGGCGACGTCGACCTCGAACGCGGGCGCATGGAAGTCTACGGGAATTCCCGCGAGTACGAACCCGTCGGGCTCACCGACGCCGCTCACGATGCACTCACTCGCCTCGAGCGCGTTCAGGATCCACCGGTCGACGACTGGCCCGTGTTCCCGACCGAGCACGCTGCGAGCAAGTATGACGCCGTCGAATCGGTCACAGGCGAGCGTCCGGAACCAGGCAGCGATATCGATTCGATCCTCCGGGAGAAGCAGGTCGCGCCGCCATCGATTACGAAAGAGGCCGGTCGACAGCTCATGAAACAGTTGACGAAAGAGGCCAGGATCGACCTCGAGGGCGACACCGACTACCTGCAACCCCACGGCGCACGGCGGGCGCTGGGGGCTGAGTTGTACGAACAGGGACACTCGGAGTTAGCGCAGTCGGCGCTGCGACACAAGTCCATCGAGACGACCCACGAGGCCTATACGGATATCCAGGCCGAGGACGTTGCCAAGTCGATCGACGAGATTCGGGAGTAGCTCGTTGCTATTGTTGTCAGAAGCCATTTAACATGACCGTGCCAATGACAGACCTGGAAAAATCCATCGTCGACTGGAACGAGAGCCCTACGCGTTTCCATATCCTCACTCAGACGCCTACTTAGAGGTCCGAAGAGACGAGAAGAAGATCCAAGTGGTCAACAGTCGGCCGATCTACGAATTTGTCGACAGTGCTGTCGAGAAATCACAAATCGGTGACTGTGAAGAAATTCGATACTGGCTCGAGAACGTAGGTCATGCCGATCGTGAACTCGATCTCCGCCGGATTCGGATGGTTCGCCCAGGTATTCATTCGGATGGAAGTGGTAGTCAGTTATTTCTGGGGGCCACGCTGGTCAGTCGGACTTGGGTTCCGAAATAAGATACCGGCTGTAACTGCCGGGGTTGCTGCGATCGACCCGTTAATCTCAGTAGAAGCCAATCCGGGGCAACTGTCTAAACGGATCGAATCGAGGTGCGTCTACCTTCTGGTTGTGTTTGGACGGCTGCGTTGAATCACTAGACGGCGTCGGGAAAGGTCAGTAAATCAAAGGAGTTGAAGCGGGGAGACTTCGGTGTCCATGACGAAAATCTCCCGCTTCACCGAGCGTTGTGTCTCGATTGCTCAAAGTGTTACGGGTGAACGAGGCGAATCCGCCGCCCCAAGCGGTGGCGGCGGATTCGCCGACTATGCCCTTGTTTCGCTGCATTGTCTCCGGATTTACCTCGATATCTCCTATCGAATGACGATCGATCTGCTGAAGGAAATGCCGCAAATAACAGGGGAGATCGGCCTCGAAGCGGCCGATCTCCCCGCACCATCTACGCTGTGTAAGGCGTTTGATCGGATCGAAATGAGTGTCTGTCGAGTGCTGCTGCGCCAGTCGGCGCAGCTGCACGATCTCTCTGAGCACGCTGCGATCGATGCAACGTTCTATGAACGAGATCGTGCTAGCCGCCATTACTGCCAGCGAACGAATTATCGCGTTCAGACGCTCAAAGTGACAAACTCGTCGATACAGCAACGCAAGCTGTGCTCGATCTTCACTGCTCAACGACGTTAGAAGGTAGCGACGCAGATCTCTGTGAGCAGATCGCCCGC
>NZ_WUBV01000058.1:23157-23731 GCF_009807105.1 Natrialba sp. INN-245
TCTGCGCCAGTCGGCGCAGCTGCACGATCTCTCTGAGCACGCTGCGATCGATGCAACGTTCTATGAACGAGATCGTGCTAGCCGCCATTACTGCCATCGAACGAATTATCGCGTTCAGACGCTCAAAGTGACAAAACTCGTCGATACAGCAACGCAAGCTGTGCTCGATCTTCACTGCTCAACGACGTTAGAAGGTAGCGACGCAGATCTCTGTGAGCAGATCGCCCGCCGGAACGCGGGCGATCTGCGGTCTCTAGCCGCTGATAAGGGCTATGACAAGCAACAACTCCGCGAACGACTCCGTGACCTCGACATTCGCCCGCTGATCAAACACCGAATCTTCGCGCCATACGATCATGCACACAACGCTCGTATTGACGAAGATCGGTACGCTCAGCGGTCAATGACCGAAACCGTCAACTCCGCCGTCAAGCGCTCGCTCGGCTACGCCGTGCGAGCGCGAACCTGGTATCGAGAGTTCCGTGAAATCGCTCTGATGTGTGTCGTCTACAACATCAAACGTGCCGTCAAACAGTGAAATCCACCGCCTTACAGCGATTCAACAAAGCCGTTT
>NZ_WUBV01000059.1:0-127332 GCF_009807105.1 Natrialba sp. INN-245
CGCCGGCTTCATCGAGCCGATCACGGAGGAACTGCCCATCGAGTACGCGGTCGAACTGAATCGCTTGATCGAACTCGAGATGGAGGGAAGTCTCGGATAATCCCGAGATCTGATATGAGCACGCAGCTACACGCCAATCTGACGGCAGAACAGGTACGCCAAATTTCGGGCGAGTTAGACGAACCCGAGTGGCTCTTAGAGACCCGTCTCGAGGCCCTCGAGGCCCTCGAGGACCTCGACATGCCCGACGTCATTCGGACGCCGGGTCGGGACTGGACGAACCTCCACGACCTCGACTTCGAGTCGCTCGTGGACCCGCTGAACGCAGCGGAGAACAAGGATCAGGTCGGTCCCGACGAGGTCGACGTCCTCCCGTGGTCCGACGCAGTTCAGGAGCACGAAGACCTCATCGAGGACCACTTCGGGAGCATCGTTGATCCCCAGGAGAACTACCTCACTGCACTCTCGACGGCGCTGTTTAGCACCGGAACCGTCGTCTACGTCCCCGAAGGAGTCGACGCCGAGGACGTCACCATCCGAACCGAGCAAAACTCCCGCTCGCTGTTCAACTACACGCTCGTCGTCACCGAGGAGTCGAGTTCCGTGACGATCCTCGAGCGCCAGTCCACCGGTAAACAGCAAGACGAACAGTACTACAGCGGTATCGTCGAGATCGTCGCCGGCGAGAACAGCAACGTCCAGTACGGCAGCCTTCAGAACCTCTCGAAGGACGCCTACAACTTCGCGCTCAAACGCGGTAACGCCGAGACGTACGCCACGATCGACTGGATCGAGGTCAATCTTGGCACCCAGTTAACCAAGTCCGGCGTCGAGACCGAACTCAACGGCGACAGCTCCGAGACGCAGATCGTCGGGGCCTTCTACGGTCACGAGGACCAGCACTTCGACATCGACGCGAAGGTCTGGCACCGCGCCGAGCACACCACCGCGGATCTCGTGACCCGCGGCGTCACCGACGACGTCGCCCGGTCGGTCTACGAGGGCGTCCAGGACGTCGGTCGTGAGGCCTGGGACACCAGCTCTTACCAGCGCGAGAATACGCTGATGCTCTCAGACGAGTCCGAGGCCGACGCCTCGCCGAAGCTGATAATCAACAACCACGACACCGAAGCCAGCCACTCCGCAACTGTCGGCCAGATTGACCAGGAGGACTTGCTCTATATGACCTCTCGCGGAATCCCGGACCGACAAGCGCGCAACATGCTCGTCGAGGGGTTCTTCGTGCCCGTCTTAGAGGAAATCGCCGTCGACGAACTGCGTGAGGACCTCGAAGACCTGGTCGCCGCGCGGCTTCGAACTCGAGCGTAGCGGACCCCCGGTTCGGTTCTCGTTTTGCCGTTATCGATCCACGTACGAGGCGATCCACGCGAGGAAATCCGGTGTGAGCGGGTACGTCCACGCGTCACCGAAGATCGCCTTCGCGGTCGCGACCAGGGGAAAGATCAGGTTCAGAAGCGTAACGATCACGAGCCCGAGCATCGCGACGAAGATGAGCAGGAACCACCCCAGCGCGAGAACGTCAGGAATCGGCGTCCACTCGACGACGAGAATCCAGCCGAAGACGGACGCCATCACCACCAGAAATGCAGTGAAAACCAACAGTTGCCAGTTGAAGACGTTTCGAGCGTTGGTGCGGGTAAACTCCCGGTCGGAGACCAGATAGAGGATCCCCGGACCCACGATTCCGGTCAACAGACCGATCACGTGGACGAAGACTCCAAGCAGCGGTCGCTCCGAGAGGAGCGCCGGTCCGGGATCGGTCGACGATGCGGCGTTCGGGACGTCTCGTTCGGTTGTCATCGGTAATCTTGTTCGTAACTGGTGTACTGGTTCGTTCGTTACTCAGCTGGGGCTCTTCGGCCGACGGGGAGCAATCCCTCCAGTCCGTCGGCACGGATTTTACGCGCGGCACGCTCCGCAAACAGCAACAGCAAGCAGGCGAGAAAGAGGTTTCCCGCCGCCTCCCAGAGGCCATTCTCGCTCCCGACCGTCGGATCGATCCCGAGAACGGCCGCGATCGCTCCCAGACAGAACAACAACAGACTCAACTGGAAGCCCGCGAGCACCAACGTTCTGATCCCCGCTGGGTTGCGAAGCCGAACGAAATCGCCCAGCGATAGCGTCTCGAGGGGCGTCTCGTGAGCGAGTTTTCGCCGGTCTTCCGGTGACAGCGGCCAGTTCGATTCCGGGTGGTCGACGTAGTACAGCGTGATCGACTCGGGATACGTCTCCGCAGCGACGACGTCGATGCTCCGGAGTTCGTTGAGCCGGTTTCGGACCGTCTCTTTGGTTACGTCCGGGTCGACGCGGGCGCGGATCTGCTGGGCCGAGAGGAACGGACGTCCGGAGTTGAGCATCGTCTCGACGACGTGGCGCTGGGTAAGTTTCTTGTCCAATTCGGGATCGAGTCGGTCGTCGATCCAGTCGGGGAGGGCCGTCATCGCTTCGAGAACTCGTTTCGGAGACGACACCGTAAATCCCGCTCCCGATTTGGTGGACACCAAACCCGGATTCGCGCCCGTAAACTGTTCATCGAAACCGTTCATCGACGAAACGGGCGGAGGAGTCGGCCGACGACCGGTTTTGACACGGAGTACCGTATACTATCTTTGACAAGACTGTCGGTCGAGCGGACCTAGTGCAGTGAGCACACGTGGTACTGGTACTGACCGGCGTTTTGCACTCACTCGAGGATCCATCGCCAGTCGGTTTGTTCGAACGACGACCACAACGATCCAGAAGCCAGTTTTCTTTAGGATTCACCACGGAGACCTCCCTATGCATGTCGTCGTCAACGCGGCCACGAGCGCGGACGGCAAGCTCTCCTCGAGGCGTCGCGAACAGATCGCGATCAGCGGCGAGGAGGACTTCGCCCGCGTCGATCGGCTCCGGGCCGACAGCGACGCCGTCGTCGTCGGCGTCGGCACCGTCCTGGCGGACGATCCGAGTCTCACCGTCAAAGAAGAGCAGTTGTGCGAGCGCCGACGCGAGCAGGGCGATCCCGAACAGCCGGCCCGCATCGTCGTCGACTCGACGGGGCGGACGCCGACCGACGCTGCAATCGTCGACGACGCCGCGTCGACGTACGTCTGTCTGAGCGAGGCCGCACCGGTCGACCGGCGGATGGATCTCGCAGACCGTGCGGAGCTGGTGACTGCGGGTGAGGACCGCGTCGATCTCCTGCGTGCGTTTGCGGCGCTCGAGGCGGCTGGCCTCGAACGGATCATGGTCGAGGGTGGCGGCGAACTCATCTTCTCGCTGTTCGAAGCCGGGCTGGTCGACGAGCTTCGGGTGTTCGTCGGCCCGACGGTGATCGGCGGGCGCGACGCGCCGACGCTGGTCGACGGCGACGGCTTCGTCGCGGAGTTTCCGACGCTCTCTCTCGAGTCGCTCGAGCGCGTCGACGACGGCGCGTTGCTCATCTGGCGAGCCGACGGCTAACCGAGACCGTTCATCGCTTCTCGTCGACCAATCGGATTCTCCCGTCACATCTTTCCTCGCGCGGGCCGTAGATTCGACCATGGAACTCGCGACGTTCGGCGGCGGCTGTTTCTGGTGTGTCGAGGCGGCTTTCGAGGAACTCGAGGGCGTGGAGTCGGTCACCTCCGGCTACGCGGGCGGCGAGACGGAAGATCCGACGTACGAGGCGGTCTGTTCCGGCCGAACGGGCCATGCGGAGGTCGTCCAGCTCGAGTACGATCCCGGCCGGATCGCCTACGCGGACCTTCTCGAGGTCTTCTTTACGATCCACGATCCAACGACGCTGAACCGCGAGGGTCCCGACGTCGGTTCGCAGTACCGCTCGGCGATCTACGCCCACGACGACGACCAACTCGAGACCGCAGCGGCGTTCGTCGACGAACTCGAGGCCGAGGGCGTCTACGAGGGGATCGTCACCGGGATCGAACCGCTCGAGACGTTCTACGAGGCCGAGGAGTACCACCAGAACTACTTCGAGAAGAATCCGACCGACGCCTACTGTCGGATGCACGCAGCGCCGAAAGTCGAGAAAGTTCGGGACCGGTTCGCCGAGAACGTCGCTCCCGACCAGTAGCGACTGCCCGAAGGCACTGGTGGTTTGCTGTCTCCTCGACGGTCGAGGTCCGGAACCAGTTTTTCCGACACGGCCTACACTTCTCGGCGAACCTCGGACCAGAGCGCCAACAGGTGGTCTTTCGCTCGCTCGACACTGACTCGAAACTCCCGGTCGTCGTCGAGTTCGATGCCGATCCGCTCGAACGTAACGACGTATCGGGATTTGCGATTCCGGCCGCGGCGGCCGTCTGCGGCTTCGTCGACGAGTCCGGCGTTCGTCAGCTGGTCGAGTTTTCGGTAGGTCGATGAGAGTGGAAGCTCCGCTCGAGTGGCGATCTCGTCGACGGTCATCGGCTCCTCGAGTACGGAGACGATCTGACGACAGTCCCCATCGTCCAGGGCGGCGGCTACCGACTCGAACTCCGGCGAGTCGTCGACGGAGCGGTCGGGTGTCATAGCGGTGCGAACGAGTTAGGGTCGGTCCCTAAAGAGCCGTTTGGTCCGGGGGTGTATCGTCGAGACGTCACCACTCCGGTTGGATCACGATCGGACAGCTACATGGTCGATCGCCTCGACTGGACGCGCATGGACGACGATCAATCGCCGGATTCGACCCTCGAGGACACGCCTGGTAAGGGCCGGTCGCCCGAACCGAAACGCATCGAACCCGCCGCGCCGGAGGAGTTCGGCCTCGTCCAGGTCTGGTGGGGCGACGGGAAGGGGAAGACGACCGCGACGCTCGGCATGGGGATGCGCGCCGCCGGTCACGGCTACCGCGTTCACGTGTTGCAGTTCATGAAAGGCGGTGCCTCGAGTGTCGAGGCGGTCCGGGGCGAGTACAACGCGATCGACGCGCTGCCGGGGATCAGCTACGAGAACCTCGGCCACTACGGCTGGCACGGGATGGCCGACGGCAGCGACGAAGCTGACCACGAACGACAGGCACAGGCGGGGCTCGAGCGCGCCCAGGAACTGCTCGCGGCCGCCGAGCAGGCAGCCCTCGATGAACCGATCGACCTCGACGCGCCTCCCGAGGACGGGGTGCACATGCTCGTCCTCGACGAAGTGCTGTACGCCGCGGACCGCGGACTGCTCGACGAGGAGGACGTCCTCGAGTTGATCGACGCGAAGCCGGACGATCTCGAACTCGTCTTCTCCGGAAGCCACGAGAAACCGACGTACCTCGAGGATCGGGTCGACCTGATCACGAACGTCCGCAAGGAGAAACACCCGATCGAGGACGGCCAGCGGGCGCGGCGGGGGACGGAGTACTGAGCCTCGCCTGAGTCGACGCCACGACGAAGCCGGTCGACGGCCACGGGTTCAGCGATGGCCGGCCCGTCGGCACAGTTATTACCAGGCCTTGACAACAGTTCGAGTCGATGACCGTCATCCGGGTAGACGACGTGGAGAAGTCGTACGGCACCGTCCAGGCGGTCGACGGAATGGACTTTGCGGTCGAACGCGGGGAGTTGTTCGGCTTTCTGGGGCCGAACGGGGCCGGGAAGACGACGACCATTCGTGCACTGACCGGCCAGATCCGGCCGGATAGCGGCACGATCAGCGTCCTCGGGACGGATCCGACCGACGATCCCCTCGAGACGCGGAGCCGGGTCGGCATCCTGCCCGAGCAGGGCTCACCGCCGAGTTTCCTCACGCCGCGGGAGTACCTCGAGTTCGTCGGGATCGTTCGAGACCTCGATCCCGAGCTCGTCGCGGAACGCACCGAGCTGTGGGCGGATCGACTCGGCTTCCGGAACAAACTCGAGACGCTTCATACGGATCTCTCACGGGGTCAACAGCAGAAGGTGATGATCGCACAGGCGTTCGTCCACGAACCCGAGGTCGTCCTCATCGACGAACCGCTGGCGAATCTCGACCCGCTCGTCCAGGAGCAGGTCAAGCGGTTCCTCCTCGAGTATGCGGCCGACGACAACGCCGTCTTCGTCTCGACGCACAACATCGGCGTCGCGGAGTCGATCTGCTCCCGCGTCGGCATCGTCGTCGACGGCGAAATCGTCGCCGAGCGCCCGCTCGAGGACGGGGTCGACGACGGATCGTTGCTCGATGTCTTCCTCGCCCACGTCGACGAGGCCGGTGCTCGCGATCTCCCTGCGGCCGACCGGGTTCACCCATGACGGCAGGCGACGGCACGACCGCCGGGCGGGAGCAGGGCGGATCCCACTCTGTGCCGAACTGGACACTGTTTACGACGCTCGCCCGCGAGGAGTGGCGGCTCCACACGCGGCTGTTCGGCGGCTGGCGGTTCGGGCTCTTTCCGGTCGTCGTCGCCGGGTTCGCGGTCGCCGCGTCGGTCGCGCTCACGGAGACCGGCACCGCCGCCGGGACGGTAGCTCGCTGGGGTCACGTCCTCGCACTCGGCTTCGGGCTCTACAGCGGAACCGCGGCGTTTGCGGGGTCGGACATGCTCGAGAACGTGTTCGGGCGGCTCTCGCTCGTGCTCTCGACGGCTACGACGCTCCCGCTTTCGCGTACGCGACTGCTCGCGATCTTTCTCCTGAAAGACGGCATGTTCTACGCGGCCGTCATCCTGTTACCCATGGCGATGGGTGCCGTCCCACTCGCGAGAGGAGCGGACTCACCGGTCGTATCCGGTCCGTTGGCCGTGGGTTCGGAATCGGCGCTCGTCGCCGTTCCGGTCGCCGTCCTCGGCTACTGGCTCTCGCTCTCGCTGGTCTTCGCGTTCGGGATGGCAGTCACCGTCGCACTGGTGGCCGCCCGGAGTCGTGGGGTCCCGATCCGGCTCGTTCTGGCTGGAATCGGCGTCGTCGCGGCGGGCGCGTGGGTCGCCGGCGTCGGCGGTCATGTCGGGCGGTTCCTCGTTCCGACCGCCGCCCTCGAGGCGCTCGCGGTCGCCGTGACGACGATCGCCGTCTCGACGGCGGCGCTCTGGGCGTACGATCCGACCTACGCTCGACCGACGCGGACGGCGAGCGACCGATTCGCCAGGCTACACGACGTACTCCCGGTCGGCAACGAGGCGCTGGTCGCGAAGACGCTCCTCGACCTCTCGCGGTCGTCCGGCGGCGTCTGGAAACCGTTCGTCTCGGCGGGCATCCTGCTCGCACTCGTGGCCGCGCTCGTCGGCGTCGTCGCAGCGATCACGGGCATCGAGCCGGCGCCCGGAATCTTCTTCGGCGGCGTCCTCGGTCTCTCGGCGTTTACGACCTACAACTGGCTCACCGAGTTCGATTCCCTCGAGTCGTATCTCGTCTACCCCGTCTCCGTCGAGGCCGTGTTTCGGGCCAAACGGACGGCGTTCGTCCTCGTCGCCGTTCCCACTGTCGGCGTCCCTTACCTCGCTGCGGTCGTCTGGTTCGAGGCGACGCTTCTCGACGCGGTCGTGGGCGCGGCGCTGCTCGGCGGCTACGCGTTGTACTACTACGGGCTCACCGTCTACCTCGCCGGCTTCTCGCCCAACGAGTTCCTCTTCGACGCCGTCCGGTTCGCGACGTTCACCGCTGGCGTCGCCGTCGCGCTCGTCCCGACGCTGGTCGCCGGCTTCGTCGTCGTTCCACCGTCGCCGACCGTCGCCGGCGTCCTCGTCATCGCGGGTCTCGGCTTCGCCGGCGTCGGGGTCGCCCTCTCGAGTCGCGCGGGTCCCCGGTGGGAGCGACGCCACCTCGAGGGGTAACGGACTCCCGTCACAGCGCATCCAGTTACCGATCCTGAAAATCCCTTTCACCTGCAAGCCACAGCGCGAACGGGCGATGTGTCGACGAGGCCTGTATGAAAGTCGTCTACAAACCCGGAAACGCCTACGAGGAGATCAACTGTTTCGACTTCCGCGAGTACGACGAAGGGATCGTCCTCCACGACGCACAGGGGTACAACATCGGCTACGTGCCACACGAGATCCTGAGCCACATCGAGCCCCACCCCGGCGAGGAGGTGGTCTTCGAGGGCGGCGACCCGCCGGAACGCGAGGACGACGAAGAGTAGCGTCGATCCGCAGACAGCGGTGTCGGACGTTCGGCCGAACCGATAGGCCGATACTCGAGGCCCCGCGAGTACAGTCACGCGAATGGCCCGGACCCTCCTCGTCGCCGGCACGGCGAGTCACGTCGGGAAGTCGACCGTCGCCGCCGGCCTCTGTCGCCTGCTCGCCGACCGCGGCGTCGCCGTCGCACCATTTAAAGCACAGAACATGAGCAACAACGCTCGAGTCGTCGTCCGCCCCGATCGACCAGGCGACGGAGACGACGGCGACGGTTCCGGGCGACGTGGGGGACCGAGCAGCCCCGAGAGTCGAGAGCCCCCGAACGGCCCCGAACGGCGGAAATCCGCGAGTGACTGCTGGGGTGAGATCGGCGTCTCCCAGTTCGTCCAGGCTCGAGCGGCGCGGACGACGCCGACGACCGACTGCAATCCCGTCCTGTTGAAACCGCGCGGCGACGGCGAGAGCCAGCTGGTGATCGACGGCGTGGCCCGCGATCACCTCTCGGCGGGGGCGTACTACGATGATCACTGGGAGGATGCTCGAGAGGCCGCCGAAGCGGCTTTCCGACGACTCGCGGCGGACAACGACGTGATCGTCGCCGAGGGGGCGGGGAGCATCGCCGAGATCAACCTCCACGACAGGGATCTGGCGAACGTCGAGACTGCCCGCTTCGCCGACGCCGACATTCTCCTTCTGGTGGACATCGAACGCGGCGGCGCGTTCGCGAGCCTCTATGGTACCCTCGAGTTGCTGCCGGAGGGGATTCGCGACCGAGTGGTCGGCGCGGCCATCACGAAGTTCCGGGGCGACCCGACGTTGCTCGAGCCCGGAATCGCGGAGATCGAATCGAAAACCGGCGTTCCGATCGTCGGCGTCCTCCCGTACGACGATCCGGGACTTCCCGAGGAGGACAGCGTCGCCCTCCCGGACGCCGACACCGGCGGGGTTCTCGGCGACGACGACGAGGTCCCCGACGACCGACGAATCACGATCGCCGTTCCCCGACTCCCGCGGCTCTCGAACGCGACGGACCTCGAGGCGCTCGCGGCCGAGCCGGGCGTCTCGGTGGTCTTCGTCCCGGTCCGTCGAGGGGACGCAGACGAACGGGGAGGAACGTCGATCGACCCTCCCGGCAGGGACGACCCGCTCGAGGGGGTCGGCGCGGACGCGGTCGTGATCCCCGGGACAAAGAACACGGTCGACGACCTGGACGCGCTGTACGCGTCGGGATTCGCCGACCGCCTCCGGGCGTTCGACGGTCCGGTCGTCGGCCTCTGTGGGGGCTACCAGATGCTCGGCGAGCGGATCACGAACGCCTCCCTCGAGGGGACCGGAGACGCGGAAACGGTCGACGGAATCGGCCTCCTCCCGGTCGAGACTAGGTTCGGATCGGCGAAACGGCTCGAACGCACCACCGTTCCGGTCGACGGAGCTGCGACGCCGCTGCTCGCGGGAGCCGACGGAACCGCGCCGGGATACGAGATTCACGCCGGCCGGACGCGGGTTCTCGATGGTGCGGACATCTCCCGTCCGCTTGGCGATTCGAGTGCGGCGCGCGGGAACGTTCTCGGGACGTATCTCCATGGCCTGTTCGACGACGATGCCGTCCGGAAGGCGTTCCTCGAGTGTGTCGCGGCCGAGGCAGGGGTCGAGCGTCCACACGGCGTGGGTTTTGCGGAGCCCACCGACCGCGAGTCGGGCGATCGAACGCCGTACGCTCGAGCGGCGAGGCTCGTCGGCGAGCATCTCGACCTCGAGACGCTGGGCGAACCGTTCGCTACCAAGTAGCGAGTGCACGCCGACCACTGGGGAGGATCCGAGTTCGACGGGCAGTCACTCGGGCCGTTCTCGGTACGTTCCGAGCAACTCCTCTAAGATGATACACTCCTGGTCGGTCGCGTCGTAGTGGGTGTCGATGAACCGTTCGGCAGCCTCGTAGTTGCCCCGTAATCCCTGTTTCCGGACGGTGATCACGGCGTCGAGAAAGAAGGTGCCGCCGTCGGTGCCGAGCGCTCGTGCGTGGTCTGACTCGGAGATATCGAGTTCGGTCTTGATCTCGTCGAAGTTGAAGGTCTTGACGTCGTGTTCGGGGTTGATCAACGAGAGGACGTACTCCGCGGAGAAGCGGTAGAATTCGGATTTGCTCTCGAACATACCGTCGTCGACGAGCGCGTCGATCTCTTCGACGACCTCGTCCGGGTATCTGACGGTATCTTTCGCCATGTGCCCAGATTCCACACCGCGCATTAATTATTGTTTCGGAGAATACTCCAGCCTACCTACATTCGATACCGGCGATGACGACGAACGCTGTTCCAACTACCTACAAATTTATTATTTATCGGGGGAAAGTGAGTGACGCGATGACAGACGAAGACGAACTCCGTGACCAGATGATCGACGCGTTCGAAGGTGCCGACTACCCGATCTCGAGTCCGATGGATCTCGTACCCGCGCTCCCGGATGGACCGGGGACGACGTTCGAGTCCGGCGACTTCTCGATGACGGCGATGGAACTGAATACGAAGACCTCCGGCGGTGATTTTCCCTACGACGACGTCGAGACGTTCGTCGACGACATCATCGAGGATCTCAGCGAACAGGGCGAACTGTAGCCTCTGGCGTACTCATAGGGAGTAACGTCGCGACTCGACGATCCCAGGACCTGGCCGTCAGCGATATCTCTTGGGTCTTCCCGAGGGAACGGTGGACTCCGAGGGTAACCCTTATCACTGACCGCCGGTGCAGGCTCGATCGCACGATAGCTGTGCGACCGGTTAGATCAGGAACCGAGTTTCGTCTCATACGGTTTCCTGTCAGTTATAGGGGTTATCGTAGAAGTTCAGAGTTTCTCGCTGGAGAACCGAGAGACAGTGCCGAAGGTCCGGTTTCGAGACCCTCGGTAGGCTACGATAACCCCTATCAGTACCGCCGAAGCCGCGACCAGTCTGCAGGTTCGCCGGACCATCGGGACAGTAAACCGTATCACGAGGGGATCTCGAGCGCGCGAAAGGCCAGTCGTGTGCGCCCGCAATGCCAACGTTGACACTCTCTCGAGTCGGACACTCGAACGATGAGTACGGCCGAGGTCGAGATGTCACGGACGAAGGCCTGGGTGATGGCCGCCCGGCCGCAGACGTTGCCGGCGGCCGCTGCACCGGTCATCGTCGGAACGGGTCTCGCGATGGCCGAGGGCGTCTTCGCGCCGTTGCCGGCGCTGATGGCGTTCGTCGGTGCGGCTCTTATCCAGGTAGGAACGAACTTCGCGAACGACTACTACGACGCGATCAAGGGTGCCGATACCGACGACAGAGAGGGGTTTACCCGCGTCACGCAAGCGGGGATCATCTCCGCCGAGCGGGTCAAACTCGCGACGATCGTCACGTTCGGGCTCGCGATACTCTCGGGGACCTACCTCGTCTACGTCGGCGGGCTTCCGATTCTCGTGATCGGACTCGTGAGCGTCCTCTGTGGCTGGGCCTACACCGGCGGGCCGTACCCGCTTGGCTACCACGGACTCGGCGATCTGTTCGTCTTCGTCTTCTTCGGGATCGTCGCCGTGATGGGTACCTTCTACGTGCAGGCTGCGGCTGTCGCTCCCGTCGGTGCATTCCCGACAACGGCTCCAGGCGGTACGATCACCCTCGAGGCGTTCGGTGCCAGCCTCCCGATCGCGGCTATTTCGACCTGTATTATCGTCGTCAACAACGTTCGCGACAAGGAGACCGACGCCGAAGCCGGCAAACGAACGCTCGCAGTTCGGCTCGGCTACCGCTGGAGCCGCGTCGAGTACGTCGCCCTGCTCGTGTTGGCGTACCTCGTTCCGGTCTGGTTCTGGCTCGAGGGCTTCGGTCTCGGTGTCGTGCTCCCGCTCGTCTCCGTCCCCTACGCAGCGGTGGTCGCACGGACCATCCTAACGAAAACCGACGGTGAAGCACTCAACCCCGCACTCGAGGCGACCGGCAAGCTCCTGGCGATCTACGCGCTGTTGTTCGCGGTCGGGCTGGTGATTGCATGACCGACGCCACACTCGCTCTCGAGTCCCGTCCGTTCTCGCTCCCGCTGTCGTCGCCGCTCGAGACCGCCGACGGTCGAATCGAGAGTCGGGACGGATTTCTGGTCAAAGTCGTCGGCTACGGTAACGGAGACGGCGGGAAACCCGCCGATGCGACCGTTGGCTACGGCGAGGCGACTCCGCTCGCCGGCTGGACCGAGTCCGTCTCGGACTGCGAGGCGGCTCTCGAGCGAGCGCGCGAGGCGATCCGCAGCGGCGGTCCGAGCGCCGCCCTCGAGGCGGTCGACCGCCAGGTCGCGGCCCGACACGCGGTCTCGCTCGCGCTCGCCGACCTCCAGGCCAGGCGAGAGGCGACGCCGCTGTACCAGTATCTCGGACGGGGACCGATGGTCGGCCGCGTGCCGGTAAACGCGACGGTCGGGGACGGTTCCCCGTCTGAGACCGCCGCCGACACTCGTGAGGCCGCTGACCGTGGGTTCGGGACCTGCAAGCTGAAAGTGGGGATCCGGAGCGTCGAGGAGGACGTCGAACGGGTTCGCCGGGCCGACGAGGCGACCGGAAGCGGCGTGACACTCCGTGCGGACGCCAACGAGGCCTGGACCTTCGAGGAGGCCGAGACCGCCCTCGAGGCGTTCGACGAGATTGGACTCTCGGTGCTCGAGCAACCGCTTCCGGCCGGCGCACTCGAGGGCCACGCCGCGCTCCGGGCGCGAAGCGACGGCGTGATGATCGCCGTAGACGAGGGGGTGCTCGAACACGGCGTCGACGCGATCTGTGAGGCAGGAGCGGCCGACGCCGTCGTCTTGAAACCAATGGCGCTCGGCGGGATCGACGTGGCGCGAAAGATGGCGGTCTGGGTGACCGAACTCGGGTTGACGCCGATCGTGACGACGACGATCGACGGCGTCGTCGCGCGCACTGGAGCGATCCACCTCGCGGCATCGATTCCCGGCATCCCCGCCTGCGGGCTCGCGACTGCCGAGTTGCTCGCCGAGGACCTCGGCCGGGACCCCGTCTTGATCGAGAACGGGGCGGCCGTCGTTCCGCAGGCGAAAGGGCTGGGTATCGACGGGGTGTTGGAAACGTGATCGCGGGATCGCTCGAGTGGCCGACGCGGGATCTCCTCTCGCATCGTGCCTCGACGAGTCCCGATGCGAGGGCGGTCGTCGCCGTCGAGGGCCGCGACTCCGACCCAAGAACGGAGTGGACGTACGCCGAGTTCGACCGGTGTGTCGACCGTGTCGTCTGCGACCTCGAGGGTGCGATCGCACAGTCGAGCGAATCCGGATCGTTCGAACCCGAGGACCGACTCGGCGTACTGATGGACACCCGCGTCGCGTTCGCCGCGGTCTACTTCGCCGCCATGCGCCGTGGCGTCGCGGTCGTTCCGTTGAACGTCCGCGAGACCGCCACGGAACTCGAGTCGAAAGTCGCACGGACCGATCTGGACGCGATCGTCTGCGAGTCGGCGACCGAATCGCTCGCACTCGAGGTCGCAGACTGCTCTGTCGTCTCCGTCGACGAGTCAGAGCGCGAGGCAGTACCGTCGATTCGGTCGGCGCTCGAGGCAGACAGGGGCGCGGACGCCGCCTCGAGAGCGAGCGGTCGTGGCGACGGGAAAGTAACGCCGGTTCCCCTCGAGTGCGACCGAACCCACCTGATCATGTTCACGTCGGGGACGTCCGGGGAGCCGAAGGGCGTGTGCCTGACGGTCGGTAACCTCGTCGCTAGCGCGACGGCCTCCGCGTTCCGCCTCGGCGTCGATCCCGCCGATCGGTGGCTGTGCTGTCTCCCGATGTATCACATGGGCGGGCTGGCGCCCGTCGTTCGGTCCGTACTCTACGGGACGACGGTCGTGATCCAGCGGCCGTTCTCACCCGACACAACCGCCCGCGTTATCGACGAGTACGGAATCACCGGCGTCTCGCTCGTCCCGACGATGTGCAAACGGCTGCTCGAGGACGACTGGCGGCCGTCGGACTCACTTCGATTCGTCCTGCTGGGCGGTGCGCCGGCGACCGACGACCTGCTCGAGCGCTGTCGCGAAGCCGGCGTTCCGGTCCACCCGACCTACGGCATGACCGAGACGGCCTCACAGATCGCGACCGCGACGCCCGAGGAGACGGTCGAACACGAGGGGACGGTCGGCCGGCCGCTCGTCACTACCGACGTCTCGATCGTCGACGACGAGGGAACACCCGTCACCGCGGGGGAAGCGGGTGAACTCGTCGTCTCGGGGCCGACGGTGACGCCAGGGTACCTCGAGTCGGCCCACACCGAGGGTGCGTTCTCCGAGAGGGGCCTTCACACCGGCGACGTCGGCTACAGGGACGACGGCGGCCGGCTGTGGGTTCTCAACCGCAGGAGCGATCGGATCGTTACGGGCGGCGAGAACGTCGATCCCGGCGAAGTGGTCGACGCGCTTCGAGCCCACCCGAGCGTCGACGACGCGGCGGTCGTCGGGGTCGAAGACGAGGTGTGGGGCGAGCGCGTCTCGGCGCTCGTCGTGCCGGCCGCTGGCACCGACGAGTTCGATGTCCACGCAGTACTCGATCATTGCGTTGATCGCCTCGCGGGCTTCAAACGACCGAAGACGGTCGCCGTCGTCGAGTCGCTCCCGCGGACGCCGTCGGGAACGGTCGACCGGACTGCAGTGCGTAAGAGACTGCTCGCGGACGGTATCGACGTGACGGATCGGTCCTGATACGGTCACTCGATACTGGCGAACCCCCGATCATCTGTGACGGTATCGAGACTAGTGATGGTAACGTGGACAGCGATGTGCGACAAGGTAAGGCCTATCCCGTCGACGGTCCTATGGGTAGACATGGACTTCCCACCGAACCAGGGCCTCGATCAGGAGGAGGTCGACGAACAGGTCGAATCGGTACTCGCGGACAACGACGTCGTCCTCTTCATGAAGGGGACGGAACTGATGCCCCAGTGTGGCTACTCCCGGCGCGCGCTCGGGTTGATCGACCAGTACCGCGACGAGTACGAGACGGTCGACGTTCTCGAGTCCCTCGACGAGTATCGCGTGGCCCTCGAGGAACACAGCGGCTGGGAGACGATCCCACAGACGTTCGTCGACGGTGAGTTCGTCGGCGGATCGGATATTCTCGCGGAACTCGAGGAGCGCGACGAACTGGCCGAGACGCTCGACGCCGAGTAACGATTCGCGCCGTCGCAGTCTCCCGCGCTCGAAGAAAACCTCCCCGAGCGGCAGTGTTGAATTTATCCGGAGGGGAAGGACACGTAGTTAATAGCAGATCATATAAGTCACGCGCCCGTACTGGGAGTACGAACGCTGTCGTCGCACACCTTCCCCACTATGTCAACAGAGGATTCCAGACACGTATATCGGTTGCACTCGACGCTCGAACTGCCGCTCGAAGATCTTCGCGAGCATATCGACGAGGCGGCGTTCCCAGACGGGATCGACGACGTGGAGATCACGCGGCGAAACAACACGCTCATTCTCAAAGCGGTCGCCGAGGACCAGTCGGTCAGCAAGTACACCCCGAGCGCACAGCTCAAAGCCAGCGTCACCGAAAACAGGGTGTACGAAGAAGATCCCGACGAGCGACGAAACTCCTTCCGCTGGGACGAAGAAGAAGAAGACGAGATCGAGTCCGAACTCGTCGAGTTCGCGGCGTTCAAAGGCGACCGCGAGACCGTTCTCCAGAACTCGTTGCTCCAGTACGAGATGTTCCTCGTCCTCTGTGAGATCGCCGAAGCCGCCGAGAAAGGAACGCTGACGGCAATCTCCGAACACGACGGCGACCTCGAGGCGACCCGGATCGTCGAGGGAGAGCCACGTCCCGCAAACATCGAAGTCGTCGAGGGCCCCCGCGATCACGGCTCCGGCGATTCCGGAGTCAACTGGCGGGACAACAAGTTCATCACCGACTAATCGGCTACTTCTTCCCGGTCGCCATCTCAGTCGACCAGCCTCGAGCGTCGACTGCAGGGCCGAATCGAACCACACCATCGAATTCGACCCTGCAGTGCAGGCTTGCCAAAGCAATAGCCGACAGCGCACGGCTCGAGGGCGGACGAGAAACCGAGACGATTCCTACGAGAAAGAGGTACGTAACGCCGCCGGAGACGGTGGAACGACCGCCTAACGAATCGACGGAACCGACTACTACGACGCGTACGTGCTATCATCGCGTCGGTGAGAGTCGTCAGTATCGCCACCATTTTCACCGGCGGCGGCGCATCTGTGTCGGTTTCGTGACCCCGTCGACCCGAAAAGCGTGTCGTCGACGCGAACGTTCGGGTAACAGCCAGATAACGATATACTCCGTTCTAGAACGGGTGACTGCCATGAACTACGAGGTGATCGCGCGTGTGGCGTCTCCGCTCTGACCGCTCTTTGCCCTCCAATCGCCGAGTCGGTCCCGCCGTTTCAGCGTTCGAGGTGGATCGGAACGCGTCCGTGACCGTGAGCGGGCTGTCCGCGGACACGGCATTACGGTTGACCAGTGAGGCGGGGATCCACGGTGTCGAGAGTCGGAGGTGGAGCCGCTGATGCGAGTATGTTCGATCGTCGGTGCTCGCCCGCAGTTCGTCAAAGCGGCGGTCGTCTCGCGGAAACTCCGCGAGGCCGGCGAGGAGATCCTCGTTCACACGGGCCAACACTACGACGAGGAACTTTCCGACGTCTTCTTCGACGAACTCGACATTCCGGAGCCGGAGTACCATCTCGGCGTCGAGTCGGACACCCACGGCCGCCAGACGGCGAAGATGATCGCGGCACTCGAGCCAGTCGTCGAAGAAACCCGGCCCGACGTCCTGTTGCTCTACGGCGATACCAACTCGACGCTCGCGGGGGCGATCGTCGGCTCGAAACGCGACGTCACCGTCGCACACGTCGAGGCGGGACTGCGAAGCGACAACTGGGAGATGCCCGAGGAGGTAAACCGGGTGCTGACCGACCACGCCTCGGAGCTCTGTTTCGCGCCGAGCGAGGCCGCGGTAGCAAACCTCGAGAACGAGGGAATTACGGCGGGCGTTCACTGGACCGGCGACGTCATGTACGACGCAATCCTCGACGCGCGGGAGCGATCGCGACGCCGGTCGACGATCCTCGACGATCTCGAGGTCAGCGAGAACGAGTTCGTTCTGGCGACGGTCCACCGCGCCGGAAACACCGACGATCGATCGACGCTCGCGTCGATCCTTGACGGACTCGCCGACGCACCGCTTCCTGTCGTCTTCCCCGCACACCCACGAACGGTCGGTCGTCTGCGGGAGTATGGACTCTGGGCTCGTGCGACGGACGAACTCGAGGTGATCGAACCCCAGGGCTATCTCGACTTCGTCCGACTGCTCGACGCCGCCGAGCGCGTCGCGACGGATTCCGGCGGCGTTCAGAAGGAGGCGTTCTTCCTCGGCACGCGCTGTCTCACGCTGCGGGCGGAGACCGAGTGGGTCGAGACCGTCGACTGCGGGTGGAACAGACTCGTTGGTGCCGATCCTGACGCGATTCGTGCGGGGCTTCGCGAGGACTGGACGCCGGAATCGACCCCACACCCCTACGGGGACGGAACCGCGGCTGACCGGATCGTCCGCCTGCTCCAGCGCGGTCTCGACGTGGACGAACCCGAGCGACCGTTCGAAGCGCCGACGCTCGACTGATCGGCGACACGATTGATCGATTCGACCGGCGGCTTCGGTCTCTCAGAGATATGTTCATTTCGGTAGTCACCAATATCGCCGAGACCTGTCTCGGCGATTCCAATCCCGATTCGATGACTCTACGCCATCCGCTCACACGACGGCTGTAACAGATTCCCAAACGGCCGACGGGAAAACGCCCTCGAGACGGCTCGAGGCGTTCGGCGACGGGAGTCAGCCGGCCGTTCGAACACTCGAGCAGTCTGGAGCAACGGCGTCACCGCTGGCCGTGCCCGATCTCAGCTTCCGTCAGAGGTTTCCGGTCTCCCAAACGGTTTAAATATGGTAATTATATCTAATTACACGACGATGCCAACGAACTTTCCAGAGTACGTCGACGTCGACTACGACGACGGCGACGGCGAGGACCCGGTCGACTACCAACACATCAACGACAAGATCGAGAAGGCGATCGAGGTCACGCGGGACGGACTCGAGCAGTACGAGAATCCGGCCGTCATGTGGACCGGCGGGAAGGACTCGACGCTCGTGCTCTACTTCGTGAAAGAGGTTGCAGAGCAGTACGACCTCGAGGTCCCGCCGGCGATCTTCATCGACCACTACCAGCACTTCGACGCGATCCACGACTTCGTCGACCGGTGGGCCGACGAGTGGGATCTCGACGTGATCTACGCGCGCAACGAAGACATCGGCCAGTACGTCGGCGAGAACGACCTCGAGCCCGGCGACGACATCCCCGTCGACGAACTCGGCGACCACAACCGCCACCACGTCGAGAACATCCTCGAGTACGAAGAAGAGACGTTCCCGTTCCTGCTCGACACCTACGCGGGCAACCACCTGCTGAAGACGGTCGCGCTCAACGACGCCTTGGAGGAGTACGACGTCGACGGCGTCATCTCGGGCGTCCGCTGGGACGAACAGGAGGCCCGCGCGGACGAGACGTTTTTCTCCCCGCGACACGATCCGGACATCTACCCGCCCCACGATCGGGTCCAACCGATCCTCCAGTTCGACGAGGCCGCGGTGTGGGAGGCGTTCTGGAACTTCGTCGTCCCCGACACCGTCGCGGAGTTCCCCGACGGCGGCTACGTCCCCCAGAGCGACGACGACCTGCCGAACGATCTAACTCAAGACGACATCCCCGTCTCCCCGAAGTACTTCGCCGGGTTCCGGTCGCTCGGCAGTGAGATCAGCACGGAAAAGAGCGACGAAGATCCCGCGTGGCTGCAGGATCTCGAGGGAACGACCGAGCGTGCCGGCCGCGCCCAGGACAAAGAGGACCTGATGGAGCGACTGCGCGACCTCGGTTACATGTAGTCACCAGCGGGTTTACTCCGTCGCGGCGGCGTATCCGCGACCGACCCGTCGGCTGGCAATGAGAGCCGCGTAGGCACCGACGAACGAGCCGACGACGGCGAATATGCCGCCGAGATCGACGAACGCTCCCGCGATGCCGACACCGACGAGGAGCACAATCGCTCCCGACGCCCAGCCGACGAAGTAGACGGCATCGCCGGCTACCGCTCCGAGCCCCGTACATCCCGCACGGAGCGAGCCGGCTCGAACGTAGTTCGCGAGTGCGATCGGTACGAGGTACGCGTACGCGGCGAGCATGGCCAGGACCGCGGTCGACCCGACGAGAACGAAGAGGGCGTCGGCGTCCGTCGGCGGCTGGTCGCCGCCCGTCAACAACAGGATCGCGACGAGTGCGGTCCCGACGGGAACGACGCCGTAACCGACGACGAGTACCGTCGCTCCGAGACTCCGGCCCACGAGTGCGCGCTCGAGAAACGACGGTGGTTCGTCGTTCTCGTCCGCGAGGATCGTCGCGGCGTAGCCAAGCAGCGGAACGAGCGTTACGACCGGGATCACGATCGAGTGTACGAGAACGCAGAGCCACGCCGAGAGCAGGGCTTTTTCGGCGTGTTCGCCCCGAGTCGGGTAGCCGAGCGCCTCTCTCATGACGAACTCTGGTCACTCCCGGCTTGTTATACTGTTCGGTGTCTGACCACGACGGCAGGCGAAACAGAGTCACTCCGTCGATGTCGACGCCCGCGAAGAATCGTTCGTCGACGAATTCGTTCGCTCGAACGACGAGTCGATTCGAGTACGTGTCTGTTTACCAACCGTATAAAATATATAACTACTCGTAGCAGAGTAAATACAACAATCTTATATGAGTCTCCAACCAACGTGAAATGGAAGCAATACCCATGGGGAAGGACAACCGACTTTCACGACGACGATACCTTCAGGGCACCGCGGCAGCTGGTGCGGTTGCCTTCGCAGGATGTGCAGAGGACGAGGAGATCGACGACGGAAACGGAGACGGGAACGGCGATGTCGGTACTGACGATACCGGAAACGGGGACGCCGGCGAAGGCGAACTCGAGATCGTCCACTGGTGGACCGCCGGCGGGGAGGAGCAAGCGTTAAACGCGTTGCTGGACGGCTACCAGGAGGAGTATCCCGACTACGAGATCGAGGACAATCCCGCACCCGGCGGTGCGGGTGCGGCGATCGACGCGGCGATCCAGACCCGCGTCATCGACGAGGATCCGCCGAGTACGTTCCAAATCTGGCCCGGCGAGGCGCTCCGTCCGTACACCGACGCCGATGCGCTCGAGCCGGTCGGCGATCTCTGGGAGGACGACGCTCACGACGCCTACCTCGAGGGTGTCGTCGACGCGGCCAGTCCCGAAGGCGACATCGTCTCGGTTCCGATCAACATCCACCGGCTGAACAACGTCTTCTACAACGTCGAGGTCGTCGAGGACGCCGGTATCGACGTCGACGCGATCGACAGTCCCGAGGGTCTCGTCGACGCCTTCGCAACCGCCGAGGACGCCGGCTACGTCGGTCTCGCCCAACAGACCCAGGAGCCGTGGGGTATCCTCCAGTTCTGGGAAGTGATCTTCACCGGCCAGCACGGTGCAGATACGTACCAGGAGTTCCTCGACGGCAACGCCGCCGATCTCGAGGACGAGATCAACGACTCGCTCGCCCTCGTCGCCGACTCACAGGAGTACTTCAACGAGGACGCTGGCACGGTCGCCTGGGACGAAGCCAACGCCGACGTCATCACCGGCGACGCCGCGTTCCACCACAACGGCGACTGGGCCGCCGGCGAGTATCAGGCGGCGGATGACTTCGAGTACGGCGAGGACTGGGAGTACATGGCAGTTCCCGGTACCGAGGACGTCTACACGCTGGTGATGGACTCGTTCGTCATGCCAACGAACAACCCCTCGCCGGCGGCGACGGAGGCGTTTATCAACTACTGTTCGACGATCGACGCCCAGGAGCGATTCAACCCGAACAAGGGGTCGATTCCGCCACGAACCGACGTCCCGACCGACGAGTTCCCGCCGTTCCTGCAGGACCAGATGGCGGACTTCGAGGCGTCCGACGCCCAGATCACCTCGGTCTCGCATGGAAGCGGCTTAGAGCCCGCCCTGGCGAGCGAGGTCGAAGAGGAGTTCGCGGTCTTTACGGACAACTGGGACCCCGACGAGACGACGGAAAACCTCGTCGCCATCTTCTAGGCGACGCCTCCCGAATTCGTCATGGTATTCGATATGGATCGGTTACTCGCGCGTGTCCGGCGGCGTGAGAAACGACCATCGGCCGACGGTGACTCGAGCGACGGCGACAGCGTGGTGACCGACGGCGGGACGGCGAAGCCGGAGCGACGAGGGAGGCTCGCCCGATTGAGACACAGCGACGCGATCCAGGCGATCCCGTTCTGGCTGCCGCCGGCGCTGTTGATGGGCTGGTTCGTTTACGGCGCGGTCGGCTGGAATCTCCTCATCTCGCTGACCGACTGGAGCGGCCTGGGTCAGCCCAACTACACGAATCTCACGCTCGAGATGTACACCCAGATGCCGGACGATCCGTCGTTCTGGGCGGCGTTTCGGAACACGATCGTCTTGTTGATCGCCTTCACCGTGGTCTCGCTCGCGATCGGACTCGTCCTCGCAATTCTGGTCGATCAGAACATCCGCTTCGAGAATACGTTCCGGACGATCTACCTGTTGCCGATGGCGTTATCGTTCGTCGTGACGGCGATTTTCTGGTCATGGATGTACAATCCGAGTACGGGGACGATCAACGTCGTCCTGAGTGTGATCGGGCTGGACGTTCTCGCGCTGAACTGGATCGGCGATCCGCGGACGAGGCTGGCGGCGATCATCTTCGCGCTCACGTGGCAGTTCAGCGGCTACGCGATGGTCGTCTACCTCGCCGGCTTGCGGGCGATTCCGGACGAACACTACGAGGCGGCGAAAGTCGACGGCGCGAGTTCGCTCCCGATGTACTGGCGCGTGATCGTCCCGCAGTTGAGCGCGTCGACGACCTCCGCGGCGGTCGTGTTGATGGTGTTCGCGCTGAAGGCGTTCGACTTCATCTTCGTCATGTTCGGGGACAACCCCGGTCGCTCCGCGGACATCCTCGCGGTGATGATGTTCCGCGTCGCCTTCTCGCGAACCCAGTGGGCCTACGGAGCTGCCATCGCGACCGTCCTCTTCCTGATGGCGCTCTCGGTCGTCGCCCCCTACCTGTACCTGCAGTACAAACGAGGTGATCTCTGATGACGACCGCCGAACCGACCGACGCCGGCACAGGCGAGGGCCGTCTCCCGGAGACGATCGAGACCGTCGATGCACAACGCGTCGCGTTGTACGTCGTCCTCGCCGGCCTCATCGGCTTTTATCTCTCGCCGCTGTGGGCCGGGCTGACGACCGCCTTCAAGACGCAAACCGGATTCGTCGAGACCACCCCGGTGACCCCACCAACGCCGGAGTGGTTCACCGTCGAGCCGTGGGAACTCGCGTTCGCCGCGATGCAGGGTGGGCTGATCAACAGCGCGATGTTCGTCGTTCCGGCGACGATCCTCTCGGCGACGCTCGGCAGTCTCGCGGCTTACGGATTGACGAAGCTGTCCTGGCGCGGCCAGATCGGTATCCTCGTGATCTTCCTCGCGGGTGTGTTCCTGCCGTACCAGTCGGTGCTGGTTCCGCTTCGGCAGTTCTGGTCCGCGGTCGATCTCGCCGGCCTCCTCTCGTTTGCACCGTTTCTCGCGAATCAGGCCGACCTGCTCGAGTTGACGGTCACCCACACCGCCTACGGGATCCCGATCTGTACGATCCTCTTTCGGTCGTACTACAAGACGTTAGACGACGAGATGATCGAGGCAGCGAAGATAGACGGTGCCAACGCGTTCGGCATCTACAAGCGGATCGTCCTGCCGCTGTCGCTCCCGATGTTCGCGGTGACGCTGATATACCAGTTCACGCAGGTCTGGAACGACCTGCTGTTCGCGCTGGTGTTGGTCACCTCGCGGTCGAGCTACGTCGTCACCCAGTCGCTAAACGAGTTACAGGGATCGATGGCACAGGAGTACAACATCCAGATGGCCGGCGCGTTCATCGCCGCCTTGCCGACGATCATCATCTACGTCATCTTCGGCCGACAGTTCGCGAAAGGAATCACAGGCGCATCATGATCCGACACCAGACGATTTGGCACTCGAGAACGAACGGACAGGCAAACGAACCCGAAGATATCCATGGCTAAACTCACACTCGACGGAGTGACGAAGCGCTTCGACGACGGCGGCGACGTCATCGTCGCGGTCGACGACGTCTCGATCGAGATTGACGACGGCGAATTTCTCGTCCTCGTTGGGCCCTCGGGGTGTGGCAAGTCGACCACACTCCGGATGATCGCCGGCCTCGAGACGATCTCGGACGGACGGATCGCGATCGACGGCGACGTCGTCAACGACGTGCCGGCCCAACAGCGGGAGATCGCCATGGTGTTCCAGAGCTACGCGCTGTACCCGCATATGACCGTCCGCGAGAACATGCGCTTCGGTCTCGAGGAGTCGACGACCCTCGACACCGAGACGATGAACGAACGGGTCGAGGAAACCGCGACGATGCTCGAGATCGACGACCTCCTCGAGCGCAAGCCGGGCGAGTTATCGGGCGGCCAGCAACAGCGCGTCGCGCTGGGACGGGCGATCGTCCGCGATCCGGCCGTCTTCTTGATGGACGAACCACTCAGCAATCTCGACGCCAAACTCCGGTCGGGCATGCGAATGGAGCTTCAACGCCTCCAGCACGACCTCGGCGTGACGACCGTCTACGTCACCCACGACCAGACCGAGGCGATGACGATGGGTGACCGGATCGCCATCCTCGACGACGGCGAACTCCAGCAGGTCGCAACTCCCCTCGAGTGTTATCATCGGCCGAAAAATCTCTTCGTCGCTGGCTTCATCGGCGAGCCGTCGATGAACTTCTTCGACGTCAGCCTCGAGGACGACCGACTCGTCGGTGCCGGCTTCGAGTATCCGCTTTCCTCGTCGATCCGGTCGGAACTGGCTGGACACGACACGCTGGTTCTCGGCATTCGGCCGGAGGATATCGAGGTCCTCGACGCACGCGAGACGGCACACGACTTCCCCGTTCGCGTCGACGTCGTCGAACCGATGGGCAACGAGAACAACCTTCTGGCGGGCTTTCGAACCGACGAGAACGACTCACAGTTCAACGTGACGACCGACGGGATGCGACGGATCGAGGAGGGAACCCACTACATCGCTCGGTTTCCCGAATCGGCGATTCACGTCTTCGACCGGGAGTCCGGAGTCGCGTTACACAGCCGGGAGATCGACGACGAGGCGACGTTGCTCGAGTCGCGGATCTGAACGGTTCGAACGATCACGGAACTCGACAGGTTCGAAGAAGATCCGCTCTGAGAGCGTCAAACGGTGTTACTCCTCGGACGGTCGAACGAGGTCGGCGAGTGCGATCGGAATTCCGAGGAACCAGCCGACGGGAAACGAGATGCCGACCCACATCGCGGCGTAGGCCGCGCCCTCGAGCGTGAAGTTGGCCCGTAGCCACTCGTTGAGGCCGGCGACGAACAACACGTTGTCGAGGATCCAGATCGCGAACTCGTAGCTGGGATCGAGTACGTACGGCTGAAGTGCTGGCGTGACGAGCGCGGCGACGACGGGCGGGAGAAACAGCGCCGTCATCGCGAACGGGTACGCGAGCAGGACCGACGTTCCGCGGCCGCCGACCTTCGAGAACGTGGCCGCGAGTGCGGTCGAGACGACCGCGGCACCACTCGCCGCGGCGATGGCGAGAAACTCGTCCCACGGGAGTTGAAAGTGGGCGACGACGGTCAACGTCCCCCAGGCGAGTACCGCGATTCCGGTGACACCGACGATGCCGAGTCGCGCCTGTGTCGAGTCGAGTTTCACCGCGTAAAAGCGGGTCGCGAATCCGAGAACCGTCAGCGGATACAGAAAGAGCAAGCCCAGCGTCCCGAACGTACTCCAGGCGTAGTAGCCGATCTTCTGTGGGAGCGTTTCGGGCTTCCACTTGCCCATGACGGAGTGGCCACGGCCACGCTGGCGTGGAAAGACGAGTTCCATCCACGCGCCATGTAACCGGGCGAGGTCGGCTTTGATCGCGCCGACGATCCCACCTCCGCCACCTCTCCGAGAGTGGGTTGACATACGCAAGCCAAACTGCCGGTGTACCGTAAACTTTCCTTCTCTTTCTTCAGTAACGACAGGTCGGTAACTCGAGAGGGAAACCGGAAGACAGGTCGTGACTGTGCCGGCTATCCGGATACTACGTGAAGTCGATCGTTCTGCTGGGATCGCCACCGTGGCGACGACCTCGAATTCACGATCGGCTTCGCACTCAGTTCCAGGGAGCGAACCCAGGATCGACTTGTCGCTCGTTCGTCTCGATGGCGTCGATGGCGTTGATCTCGTCGGCCGAAAGCTCGAGCGAGAGCGATCCCCAGTTATCGCGGATGTGCGCTTCGGACGTCGCTTTCGGAATCGCGATGACGCCTTTCTCGCGGAGCCACGCCAGACTCACCCGGGCCTCGCTGACGCCGTGATCGGCGGCGATCTCCTGGAGCACTGGCTCGTCGAAGACCGCGCCGCGGGCGAGCGGGGAGTACGCGACGACTTCGATGTCGTGGGCCGCACACGCCTCCCGAACGTCGTCCTGTGGGAGCAGCGGATGGAGTTCTATCTGATTGGCGAGGATCGGAACGTCGCTGACCGCGGTGGCCTCCGCTACCTGTTCGGGGAGGAAGTTGCTCACGCCGACATTCTCGATCAGCCCCTCCTCGTGGAGTTCCGTGAACGCTTCCAGCGTCTCCTCGGGATCGTACGTCCGCGCGGGCCAGTGGACGTACAGCACGTCGACATACTCCACGCCGAGGCGATCGAGGCTCTCGCGAGCCGTCTTGAGGACGTCCTCGCGGGCCAGATTCGAGATCCAGATCTTCGTCGCGAGGACGACGTCCCCGCGGTCGACGTCGGCCCGTTCGATCCCCTCGCCGACGGCCGCTTCGTTGTCGTAAATTTGTGCGGTGTCGATATGACGGTACCCCATCTCGAGGGCCGTTCGGACGCTCTCGACACACTGGCCGGGGTCCTCGTTCTGCCAGGTTCCGAGCCCGAGCATCGGTATGTCGCTCGCGGTCGGAGCCGATTCCGGTGCGTTCCCGTCGGTGTCGTCGGTTACCATATGCGAGCGAACGGACAGCGCGGGAAAATGGGTTTGGGTTGCGGGTGAGGAAGCGGGGTTCGAAGTCACCGTCGAGAACTCGAGAGGCGCTTCGGCGTGGGTCAGTACTTCGGCTCGGCACCGGTGATCTCGTACACCTGCTCGAGGACGCCGTCACGCTCGCTTTGCCATGCGCTGAAGTGGTCGGGCGAGGCGGGATAGCTGTCGTAGACGTCCTTGATCGAGCCGGCGGCGTTTTGAACCTTGTAGAGCTCATAGAGGACGTCCCAATGACCGAACGTCTTGGCGAGGGTCTTGAGTTTGAGCCCGAGTCCCATGTCGGCCGTTCCCTTCTTTCCGATCGCGTCGACGAGTTGCTGACCGGGTAACGCGGTGATGATCGAGACGAGTTCGTCGAGTTCGTGAGCGGTGCCGAAGATGTTGTAGAGATCCATCGCGGCGAAGCGCTTGCCGAAGTCGGTCTGGACCCGCTGATTGTACTCCCACAGCGCCGCCTCGCTCAGGTCGCCGTCCGAAATCGCGTCGATCGCGACCTGTGCCGCCCAGTGACCGGCTTTCGCCGCACCGGGGATTCCCCCGCCGGTACAGGGGTTGACGTGTCCGGCGGCGTCGCCGACGGCCACGTACCCGGCGTGGACGGCCGAATCGTACGGCCGGCGAGTTGGAAGCGCCGCGCCGAGTTTGTTCTTGACCGTCGCGCCCGCGAACTCCGACCGGTTCGCGATGTCGTCTTTGAGCACGTCGACGAGTTCGACCGGTTCCTGGGTCATCTGAAAGCCGAGCCCGGCGTTGATCTCCGTCGACGAGCGTGGGAAATACCAGAGGTAGCCGAGCTCTTTCGTCGGCTTGAACACGAGTGCGTCGTCCCACTCGACCGGATCGGGGACCTCGAGCACCTCGCGGTAGGCCGAACAGAACTGGGAGTAGTTGACGTTCGTATCGAACGTCGACGAGGAGAAGTCGGCTTTATCCTGCAGAACGGAGAGTGACCCAGCGGCGTCGACGACGACGTCGGCCTCGTACTCGAGGGGATCGCCGTCGCGAACAGCGGTGACGCCGGTTACCGTCCCGTTGGGCTGGACGACGTCGTTGACGACCGTCTCGTAGTGGATTTCTGCGCCCGCACGGTCCGTCTCGTCGAGCAACACCTGTCCGTACGCAAGCCGATCGACGACCGCGCCGGTCTGGCCGAAGGGGATCTCGAGGGATTCGCCACTTTTGGGGTTCTCGAATATTCCGCGGCGAATGCTCCGGTTCGTGAAGGACTCGTCTTTGATCCGCTCTCTGTCGACGACGTCGGGGAACGAACTTTTTCCCTTGATTCCGTCGCCACAGGCGATCTTCCCGGCTTCCGCCGCTGTCTTTCGCTCGAGGAGGGCAACGTCGAGGCCGGCTCGGGCGGCGGTCGCCGCGGCGAAACAGCCGCCGGTGCCGCCGCCGACGACGACCATATCGTACGACGCAGTGGACGCAGGCATCTCTGTTCATCGTGGACGGTTCGGAGAATAAAAAACACGTGGAAGTTGTTCTGATGCCGATACGACGACGGATTTCGTTCGGGACGGCGAATCTCGTCCTCGTCGGGAAACGGTTTGTGCGTTACTGATACATCCGGAGCGGCTGGGCCTGCGTGCTCTCGTCCTGGCCGATCGCCTGCATCTGCTGGGCGAGCTGTTCGCGTTTCTGTCGGATCTCCTCGGCGCGGTCGACGAGATCCCGGACGTCGATCGAGAGGTCGGCGATCGGTGCGATGGCGTCCTCGAGCAGAACGCTTGCTGCCTCGGGGTCGGGAAACTGCGGGCTACACTCGACGACGAGGCCGAGACTATCGGCGTCTCGTTGGGCCGCCCGATTGATGAGCGCACCCGTCGGACCCGTGATGACGCCGTCTTCGGACGGGGCCGGGATTTCGTGGCGCTCGAGCGTCTCCCCGGTTTCGCCGGTCGCGACGCCGTAGATCTCGGGTCGGTCCTCGTCACGTTCGGCCGGCAGGCCGCTCAGATAGATCGGCGTCGCCCCCTGGTCTCCGATCCAGGCACTTACGCACTCGGCGACGCTTTCGACCGCCTGTGAGGCGATCGGGGCGTCGCTCTGGAGCGCGAGGAGGTTGTGTTCCTCGCTGACGTAGATTCGGACTGGCGGCCGCACGGTTCGATTGCCGCTCCGATAGACGCCGATTCGGGGAAGTCCCTCACAGTGGACGCTCGCGTGATACGCCATCTCGAGTTCGTCGATCAGGTGGTCGGTCGCGATCTTGCCGACGAGGCCGACACCCGGGAACCCCTCGACCAACATCGGGTCCTCGAGGGCGACGTCCGGTCCCTGTATGCAGATCCGTGCCATACTCGAGGAAAGCGTGGGAACCAGTATAAAGGCGAGGGCGGAACACAACGGATTCGACACGGCGTCGAGTGCCGTCGACTCGGAGCGCATCGGTACGGCGCTCGTCACGCTGGAGTGGTTCGAAACTCACAAACGCAGGGTGGCCGAATCACGAGTCGATGGAGCCACTCGAGCGGTATCGGCCGATCGTCGACGAGTTCGAGGCGTTTCTCGCGGCCTGCAAGCGCCCCCTCGGAAACGCGGTCCGCGTAAACACGATCAAAGCGTCCGTCGATCGGGCGACCACCGCACTCGAGGAGGAAGGCGTCGAATTCGAGCAGGCGTCGTGGAACCCCCGCGTGTTGGGCCTCGAGACCGACTCGCCCGGCTCGACGTGGGCCTCCTTTCACGGCTTTACGCACGGACAGGAGGAGGTGTCGGCCGTCCCGCCGGTCGTTCTCGACCCCGAGCCCGGCGAACGCGTCTGGGACTGTTGTGCTGCCCCGGGCGGGAAGGCGACCCAGATCGCCGCACTGATGGACGACCGAGGAACCGTCGTCGCCAACGACAACAACCTCGGGCGGATCTCCGCGCTGCGGTTCAACGCTGAGCGACTGGGGGCGACGAGTCTCGCGGTGACGAACGACGACGCCCGCAACTACTCGCTGAAGCGCTTTTCGTTCGACTCGTTCGACCGAGCGCTCGTCGATGCTCCCTGTTCCTGTGAGGGAACGATTCGGAAGAACCCCGACGCGCTGGACAACTGGTCCGAAGACCACATTCACTCAGTTGCGGGAATCCAGAAGGGGATCCTTCGACGAGCGATCCAGACCACCCGCGAAGGTGGGACCGTCGTCTACTCGACCTGTACGTTCGCCCCCGAGGAGAACGAGGCGGTCGTTCAACACGCCATAGAGAACGAGTCCTGTCGCGTCGCCGACTTCGATCTCGACCTCGAGCACTCGCCTGGAGTGACCGTGTGGAACGGCGACGAGTTCGATCCGTCGCTCGAGCGAACTGCCCGAATCTACCCACACCAGAACGACACCGGCGGCTTCTTCGTCGCGAAACTGGAGGTGACCGGCTGATGGTCGACGACACCGACGCCGACGGAGCGTCCGAAGACGGGAGCGGGGGCCTCGAGTCGAACGACGGCCAGCGCTTCGACCGCCTGCCCGCAACCGAGGCGGAGCGGACCGTCGAGGGACGAGTCAGCCGAGCGGCGGTCCTCGAGTACTTCGAGGATCGGTTCGCAATCCCGCCAGAAACCTTCGAGGACTACACGTTCTGGGAGAAAGGAGCCGGAAAGATCTGGATCTACGCCGGGGAGTCCCCGACGCGGCTCGAGATCGAGGCGATCGGGATGACCTGCCTGCGAACCCGCCAGGAACACTGGAAACCGACCACCGACTTCGCCCAGCGCTTCGGACACCACGCGAGCGCGTGCGTGATCGATCTCGAGCGCGAGGCGGCACGGCGGTTCACCGCCGGCGAGGACCAGGAACTCGCGTGGGACGGCGACTGGGGATACCTGATCGCCGCCCACGAGATCGGGGGTTCGCGCGAGCCGCTCGGGATCGGTCTCTACGTCCACGGCGAACTGCGCTCGATGGTACCGAAGGGGCGCCAGCGAGACATCTCTCGCGACTGACAGGGGTTAACGGAGACGTGTTCGTGTTCCTGCGACGGGTCGAAACACAGCCACGATAGACGGTGGCGATACCGTCGGTTGACGACGATACTCCCGATGAGCGTATCGACACGGCCGCGAAACGGCGACGGCACAGACATATGTGTCCATCGTCCCTAGGAAGTTGCGATGACACCTGGGTCCTCGACTACTCTCTACAAATCCCCGCGCACGGACGTCTCACAGAATCAGGGCTCGTTCAGGATACATTTCAACTTTCCTGGACGGAATCATCCTGATCACGACGATCACGGATACGGCCCGCTCGCGGCCGTCGTCGAGTCGTTTATGGACCCTGACACACTGATCTCGATGCACCCACATCGGAACGACGAGATCGTCTCCTGGGTTCC
This sequence comes from Natrialba sp. INN-245, assembly GCF_009807105.1. Taxonomy (NCBI): domain Archaea; kingdom Methanobacteriati; phylum Methanobacteriota; class Halobacteria; order Halobacteriales; family Natrialbaceae; genus Natrialba; species Natrialba sp. INN-245. The sequence continues at coordinate 30,608 of NZ_WUBV01000059.1, forward strand.
CGCAGGCGTAATGCGTCACGACGACCGGCAGGGAAACGCGGTGATTACGGATTCGGATCACCTGCTGGTGATGAACTCGGGCCACGGATTCTGGCACGAAGAACGGACGCTCGCCGACGATCCGCCGTTGCGAATGCTACAGATTTTCGTTCGACCACACAGCCTCGATCTCGAGCCTACCATCCAACACGGTCCCATCCCGGAGCCGGCCACAAACGAGTGGCGCTCCCTCTTTGGACCCGAGGGATCGGACGCACCGTTTTCGGTTCGAAATGAGGTGGAGTTCTACGATATCCGCCTCGAGGACGGAGCGAGCGCCAGGCTTCCCGACATCACAGGCTGGGACGGCTACTTCTACGTCTTCGAGGGGGCACTCGAGGCCGGGAACGTTCGGTTCGATGAAGCGGAAAGCGGGCTAGTGGTCGGAGAAACGGACGTGACGATCACGGCACTGGAAGAGACGGTGGCGGTCGCGTTCCTCGTCGACCGCGACGCGACGATAACGCGTCAGGGGACCATCGGTAGGTGACCTGTATCGATTGCGATCTCCACTCCAAGAGCCGATCGCTGCCGATCCGGGATCACCGCGGGTGCTGGCGAACGTGCGTTTCCTCCCCCTCGAGGAACCGCTTCGTCCAGTTGTCGAACGCGGACTTTCGCTCGAGGAAGACGCCGTGTTTGGCCCCTCGAAACATCGCGAGCTGGGCGTCGGGGAGTCCGGAATGCGTTTCACGAAGGATCTCCTCGGGGAAGAACGGGTCGTCGTCGGCGCCGATGACCAGGGTACGGGGATCGATCTCCGCGAGTCGGTCGGAGCCGTCGTACGCGAGGACCGCGTCGATGGAGACGACGACGTCACTGGGGGTAGCGGGTTCGGGCGGCCGGAGGCGGCCAAGCGTTCGTGAGTACGCAGGGTAGAGTCGGCGACGCGCACCCGTGAACATCGCCTCGTGGAGCTGACACTGGATATCGATCCACTCGCCGTCGAGTGCGTGCCCGCGCATCTCCCGCCCCATCGGCCGACTGCTCGCCGAGAGACGACAGCCCGAGACCGCGACGATGAGACGCTCGAGTAAGTCGGGACGGATTCGGGCGAGTTCCTGGGCGATCAGTCCGCCCATCGAGATACCCAACACCGACGCGGAGCCGACGTGGGTCTCGAGAACGCGCGCGTAGTCACGGGCCATCGTCTCGATGGTCTGGTCCTCCGACAGTCCGCGGGGTCGGCTCACGACGTACACCGTGTACTCGTCCGTGAAGTGGCCAAATCCTCGCCAGGCGAGCACCGCGCCGGTCGAGCCGTACTCGCCGTCGAACATCGCGTCGCCGAGACCCGGAATCACGAGCAGGGCTTTCGGCCCGTCGCCGATGCGAACGTACGGGTACGTCTGGTCTAGCCACCCGGTTTCGGGAGTGATCGAAGAGAACATCGCTCTCTCGGGGTCTTCGACGCGACGGGACAAAACGATTGCACGTGCCGGTCGCACAGACGATTCACGCGGCGGTGCCCTCGGAGCCGACGGAAGCGGTTATCGCTCGACGACTGTACCTCCCGCGAGTCCCTCCCACTCCACGCGATAGCCGAGTTCGGAGAGGATCGCACTCGAGTCGCTCGCGCCGTAGCTCTCGAGGACGGCTTCGGCGTCCGAGAGCGCCACGCCGGCGTCGATCTCCTCGCCGACGGCCTTGAGCGTCGCCGGTCGGAGCAACGTCCGTCCGACCCGTTCGTGTTCCGGAAACGCGACCGCCTCGAGGGCGTCCTCGCTGACGCCGTGCTCGTCGGCGACCGTCTCGAGCGTGACGACGTCCGCGTCGGGGCGAATCTGGTCGGGAAGGTCGGCGGCGCTCTCGGCGACGAGTTGCCGTTCGTACTCTCGGAGGACGTCCGCGACGTCTTTTACCCTGACCGTTCCCGAGTAGGGAATCGCCCGGAAGTCCCGCGCGGCGATCTCCTCGCCGACGCCGAGCGATTCGTCGACGGCGACGATCAGCTCGACGTCCTCGAGCCCCTCGAGCTGGGCGAGTTTCTTCTCGACGTACTCGGGCGTCCAAAAGCCCATGATCTCGAGGAAGACCCGGAACCCGCCGTGGCGGTAGTCGAACGCGAAGTCCGGGATCATCACCCGCGTTCCCGTCGCGAGGGGCTCGGGTTCGCGAACGAGGTCCCACTCGAGGTCGAGCGTCGAGACGCGGGCGGCGAACTCTGCCTCGACGCTGCTGTCGAACTCGACGTCGGCGACGGGATCGGCGTCGGGGACCTCGATCGGGTCCTCGTGAGAGAGCGAGAGGCGTCTGTCGGTGCCGCGGTCGTCGATCGTCGCCTCGAGGAACCACTCGTCGGCGTTCGCGATCGACCGCAAGAGCCGGGCGAACCGGGTTCCGTACCGCCGTGTGGCCCGAAAGAGGTGTGTGGGTCCAGTGACGACGACCTCGCGGTCGCTCGCCAGGTCGGCGGCCCCACCGTGGAGTGTGTCGGTCGTCTCGCCGTCCGGTACGTGAATGTCGTACATCAGCCGCAACCGTTTGACCGCCGTAACCAGTGCCTTCGGATCGCTCGAGCGAACTCGAAGTTCGGTCGCGTCGAACAGCGCGGTCTGTGCGAGCGAGAGGTTGTACTGGGCGATCAGGTCGTCGGGATTCCAGCGAGCGTCGATCGCCGTCAGGACCTGCCGTTCCTCGAGGTCGGCGTACAGCGACCGCTCGAGGTCAGTGTTCGAACACGCGAGCGAGTCGGCGGCGTCCGCGAGCGCGGCCGACCTGTCGTCGTCGGTCACGACGCCGACCGCCTCTGCGGCCTCGAACGCGGCCCGGCGCGCTCGCTCCGGCTCGATCGGCGCTTCGGTCTCGAACGTCGCGTCGCGCTCGAGCAGCGCCGCGAACCCGCGAACGAGTTTGAAGTCGGGGGCGTCGGCTTCCAGATCGGCGAGGGCGTCCTCGAGGTCGCCACGCGTCTCGCCGGCGTGGCCCTGATAGGTCCCGACGACGCGGGCGGCCAGCGGGCGGTGCTCCCGCTTAGCGAACTGGGGGTGGTACCCCCCGCCGGCCCTCGAGACGCGCAACAGGTCCTTGGTCAGCATCCATCCCGAGTTCGGGACCGGGCGGCAAAAACGGTCCGTTCCGGTACGAACGAGACCGACCGTCCCGACCAGCTTCTCCGTTATCCGACGCGCCGGTCGAGCCGATGACGATCACGTCTCGCCTCTCGCTCAGTTCTTCGACGACGTTCCCTCGAATCCCTTCTGGGTTGTTCCGCTCGCGTTCGCTCCGCGACGTAGAGTGCGTGCAACTGCGCGTCGTACCGATCCGACACATCGACGGCGCGCTCGACAGCCACCGTCGCGGTGTCGCTTCCGTCGGTCGACAGGGGGAGTCTGTCGGACACGACTGGTCCTCAGGGTTGATACGTGTCAGTATCCGCTGATACTGACTGCTGTAAGTCCGTACCGGGGCAACCGCGCCTCGCCTTGCGGTTGCCCCGGTAAATAGTTACAGCAATCCGTATGAGTGTAGCAACTGTGCCGGAGTATCGATACAGCCTAGTCGATCCGGTGCCACAACGGAGTCGATTCAAGTTCCTGGAGAGCCGAGTCGAGTTCCGATCGGATCGCGCCGTAAAACCGTTCTCGCCCGACGGGCGTCCGAACGCGGATGAGGGCGGTTTCACTCGTCACCGCGAACAGGGACAATCGCCACTTCCGGCCCTCGTGGGTCCACGTACCGAGAAGCGTCGCTTCCTCGTCCTGTACGGAACGTGACCCCAACTCCCAGCTCAATCGGGTCGAGTACTGCAGTGAAAATGGCACGACACCAGGGAGCGTGCCGACACGATCGCCCTCCTCCCGGCTGTTATGGACTGCCATACCAGGAAATTGCGGTCGGTCAGTAAAAATGCACTCATTCTCGAGAGGGCTGACTCCCTTTCCAGTTCTCGGAGGGATGACTTCCCGTCCAGTACCGACTGTGACGACGGCCCTGCGAAACAGTGGGTCCTCGGTCACTGCCAGAAAACGCGCCGCGGTTATCGGTATCCCCGGCTACGAAACGGGGCGGCTATCGCACAGTCTACGTTTTTCCTGGTCCGCGTCGAACGTAGTTTACTGCCACTCGACCGGTCCACTGCAGTACTCTCATACTGACTGCTGTAAGTCCGTACCGGGGCAACCGCGCCTCGCCTTGCGGTTGCCCCGGTAAATAGTTACAGCAATCCGTATCATACCCACGCAGGAACCCGATTCATGGACGACGAATTCCTCCCAATAGACGCGTACGGCATCGTTGGCAACGACGACCGTTGTGCCCTCGTCGGTCGTGACGGATCGATCGACTGGTGTTGTTTCCCCCACCTCGAGTCACCGAGCGTGTTCGCGGCGATCCTCGATCCCGAAGACGGTGGTCGATTCGCCGTCCGTCCCACCGGGCAGTACGACGCGAGCCACGAGTACGTCGATCGAACGAACGTACTCGAGACGACGTTCGAGACGGACGACGGCACGGCGACGGTGACCGATTTCATGCCAGTTACCGGGGCCGAGGCGCTCCGTGATCCGAACGACGACGAACTCGAGCGCGAGGGCGACTCCGCCGACGAGCAGGCACAGCAAGCGATCTACCGCAACGTCACCGGCGTCTCCGGCTCCCTCGACCTGGACGTCGTGTTCGAGCCACGGTTTGACTACGCACGGTCTCCGATCGCTCTCGAGTGCGACGAGAACGGCGACGTCGTCGCGCTCGAGGAGCGGGAGAGATCGGAAAGCGACCACGGGGAAGTCGCCCCTGAGAACGACCGAACCCACGACCACGAACCGGGGTCGCTCTATCTCCACACCGACGTCGACCTCGAGATCGACGCGGACGAGGACATCGCGTCGACGACGCTGACGATCCACGAGGGCGATTCACGCTGGCTCTGCCTCCAGTACGGCGGGGCGAACCGTCGCTCTGACGACGAGTATGCTGACCTCCTCGACGAGACCGTCGAGTACTGGCGAGCGTGGCTCGAAAGCTGTGAGCAAGCGGCGACTGACATCTTTGACTTCGAGGAGGAGTGGCGGGACGTCCTCGTCAGATCGGCACTCGTGCTCAAGGTGTTGATCCACGACGAGACCGGGTCAATCCCCGCCGCGCCGACGACGTCGCTGCCCGAGGAGATCGGCGGAGAACTCAACTGGGATTACCGGTTCAACTGGATTCGCGACGCGAAGTTCACCATTCAGGCGCTTCACAGCGTCGGCCAGTCGACGGAAGCCCGCCGCTACTTCGAGTGGTTCCGGGAGATCGGCCACGAAACGCCCGCGGATATCCAGCCGCTGTACGACCTCCACGGGGGAACGGATCTCGAGGAGGAGTACCTCGAGCATCTCTCCGGCTACCGCGAGTCGACGCCGGTCCGAATCGGTAACGCAGCCGCGGGACAGGAACAACTCGACATCTACGGAACGATCGTTCAGGGTATCTACGAAACCGTTCGGTACGAGGACGGCCTCTCCGAGTACGACTGGGAGTCGATCCGCGCGCTCGCGAACTACGTCTGTGACCACTGGGACGAGCAAGGGAAGGGGATCTGGGAGTTTCGCGACCTCCACAAACACTTCGTTCACTCGAAGCTGCTGTGCTGGGTGGCACTCGACCGCGCGCTCCGGTTGGCCGACGAGTACGACCGCGAGGGGCCGTCCGACCGGTGGAAACGCGAACGCGAGAACGTCCGGAACGCGATCGAAGAACGCGGATACGACGAGGAACGCGAGAGCTTCGTCCAGTACTTCGACGCCGACGGCGCTCTCGACGCGACCGCCCTCCTGATCCCGCTGTACGACTTCTTACCGCCGGAGGACGAGCGCGTCCAGAACACGATCGATACGATCCTCGAGGAGTTGACGACCGACGACGGCCTCGTCTTTCGGTTCGCGGACAGCCCGGCCCGCCCGCGTGAACCCGGCGGGTTCATCATCTGTTCGTGCTGGCTCGTCGACGCGCTGGCGCTCTCCGGCCGCCTCGAGGAGTCGACCGAGATCTTCGAGTCGCTTCTCGAGCACACCTCGTCGCTCGGATTGCTCTCGGAGATGATCCACGAATCGGACGGAACGTTCCTCGGGAACTTCCCGCAGGCGTTCAGCCACATCGGGTTGCTCAACAGCGCGATCTACCTCGCCAGCGCGAGCGACACCGAGAAGTTGCCACCCGAGGAGCTCTCGACCGGTGCCGCGGCACCGCTGTTTCGGCGACACGGCTCCTGATACGGTTTACTGTAAGTCATTTCCGGCGCAACCGCGACCCGTCCTGCGGTTGCGCCGGTAAATCGTTACAGTAATCCGTATGAGTGGTTTGGCAAGCCTGCACTGCTGGGCGAAACGCGATCGTCACGTCAACAGCGTGATGACGACGAACAGCGTCACGACCGAGACGAGCGTAGTGGTGAACACGTTCAGGGAGGCGAACTCCTCGTCGCCCTCGAGCTTTGCGGCGAAGACGTACGTCGAGACGGCGGTCGGGGTCGCGAGCATCACGACCGACGCGACGAACGTCGGCGTGTCGACGGCCAACGTCGAGAAGACGATCCACGCGAGCACCGGCATGCAGACGATTTTCAGCCCGACCACGGTGCCGGTCGCGCCGACGTCGACCGCCGGGACGTCGAACTCGAGGGACGCACCGACACAGAGCAGCGCCAGCGGTAACGCCAGCGAGCCGACGGCGTCGAGACCGGTCGCCGCGGCGGTCGGAAGCGCGACGCCGATAGAGCCGACGCCGAGCCCGACGATCAGCGACAGGAGGACGGGGTTCGTCGCAAGCCCTCGGAGTTCGTCGACGAGATTTGCGTCGGCACTGCTGAACGTCGAGAGGACAACGATCGTCATCGGGACCTGAACGAGCGTCACGACGCCGAGGACGACGCTCGCGACCGCGGTCACCTGCGCGTCGAACGTCGCAGCGACCAGGGGCAAGCCGAGATACCCCAGGTTCGAGTGGTACGACTGGACGATCGCGACGCTCCGGCGACCGTTCGTCTCCTGTCCGCGATGGACGAGCCACGCCAGGCTGGCGGTCGTAAACAGGACGAATAACAATCCGCCGACCAGCGTAACCGACAGTAACTCGCCGATCGCCTGATCGTACGTCGAGACAAAGATGAGCGCCGGGAGCGCTACGTAGTAGGCGACGGCGTTGAGCCGCGCGGTCCGTTTCGCATCGAGGACTCCCGACGATCGTAACCCCGCTCCGATCAGGAGGACGACCAGCAAGGCGAGCAGCCGAGCGAGAACGCCGACGTCAAATCCGATGTCCATGCTCGATCTGAATCGATACGAACGTTTTCGCCGTGTAGTTTTCTATCACGATGTGGTCTCTCACCCGTTTTGGCCCCCAGCCATGGAGACCCGCGACGCGGGAACCGGCAGAACGGGAACCTGCGACGCGGGAACTGCCGACACGGGAACCGCCCGTTCTCCTCGAGCGCGTTCGAGCCACCGCTGCTGTTCCTCGACCATTGTCGACATACCGTTGATCTTTCCCGAGCATGCGATACTCACCGGCGACGGGCCGCGATGCTCTCCTCCGACGTATCCGCGGTGACGACCTCGTACAGCAACGATCGATCCGTCTCCGCGCTCGGCCGGAGGATTCGACCGAGACGCTGGGTAAACTCCCGTTCGCTCCCGCTGCCCGAGAGCACGACGGCGACCGAGGCGTCTGGAACGTCGACGCCCTCGTCGAGGACGTTCGAGGTGGCGATCCGGGTGTAGGTCCCGTCACGAAAGCGCTCGAGGATCTCGCGTCGCTCCGCGGCGGCGGTCTGGTGGGTGATCGTCGGGATCAGGAACCGCTCGCTGACGTCGTACGCGAGGTCGTTGTGGGCGGTGAAGACGATCGTCCGCTCGCCGCGGTGGTCGTCGAGAATCCCCTCGAGTGCCTCGAGTTTGGCCGCGGTCCCGAACACGATCTCCCGGGCGCGCTGGCGCGCGAGCAACGCCTCGCGAGCCTCGGGATCGGTCCCCGAGCGCTTGACGAGTTCCTGGTAGTCCGAGCCACTTTGCATCCGGATGTTCGATTTCGCGAGGTAGTTTGTGAACGTCTCCTGATTTCGCTCGTATGCCTCGCGCTCGTCGGCCGTCAGGTCGACCTCGAGGCGTTTGACGTCGTAGGCGGCGAGGTGGTCGCCCGCGAGGTCGTCGGCGTCGACACGGGAGACGACGGGGCCGACCAGGTCAGCGATCACCTCGTGGGCGTCGTCCGGCCGCTCGAACGTCGCGGTGAGACCCAGTCGCGCGGGCGCGGCGAGCAGCCGTCCGATCTCGCGGTACCCTTCCCCGCCGAGGTGATGAACCTCGTCGAAGACGACGAGGCCGAACCGGTCGCCGATCGAATCGGCTTTCAGGTACGCCGAGTCGTACGTCGAGACCGTGATCGCCTCCCGGCGTTGCTCGCCGCCACCGAAGCGGCCGATCGGCACCCGAAACTCCGTCTCGAGTTCGCGTTCCCACTGCTCGAGGAGGTCGATCGTCGGGACGACGACCAGCGTCGGCACGGAGAGACGCTCGATCGCCGAGAGCGCGATGACGGTCTTTCCGCTCCCCGTCGGCAGTTCGAGGACGCCGGCAGGAGCGCGGCCGACCCCATTTTCGCTGCCGTCGGAACGATCTGCCCATCGATCCGTCTCGAGCCACGCCGACAGCGCCTCACGCTGGTACGAACGCAGTTCGTACGCCGACTCGAGGGGAGGGACCGACTCGAGTGTGAGCACGCGATCCTCGACTGGAACGGCTCGCTCGGCGAGTGCGCTCCGAAGGTCGGCGTAGCGAACCGCTGGGACGCGCCAGCCACCGGATCGGCGATCGCTCGAGAGCGCGGGAACTGTCTCCTCGAGGGCCCGAACGACGGCGGCGTCGCCGCCGATCCGGATCGTTCCGTCTTCGTACCGGAGGTCGATCCCGTCACCGGCGTCGGACGACTGCGACACGGCCGGTACTGAGAACCCGTCGGTCATATACTGTCGGGATTCCCCACCACCCACGACCGGTCGGTTCGGAGCGGACCGAAACCGGTCGTCGGGATCGGGACAGACCGAATCTCGACGGGACCTCAACCCTTTTATTTCCGCTGTTCGTTGATCCGAACATGAGCGAAGACGAGGGCACGAACTCCGCCCAGGGAGCCCCGTCCGAGGAAGAATCGGACGAGGGCGAGTCGACGGTTACCGAAACCGAGGAGACGTCCGAGGGAGACGAGCACGACTCCGAACCGGCATCGGACGCGGCAGAATCGACCGAAGACGAGCCGTCCAATCCGGTGGAAACGACGGAATCGAGCGCCTCCGACGGAACGGGCGCGCCCGACGAGGACCTACAGGAACTCCTCGACCGCGTCACCGAGTACGACGACGAACTCGGCGAGCGGATCACGTCGGTCCTCGAGGATGTCCAGGAACTCTCCTCGACGGTCGACCACCAGCGCGAGGAACTCGAGGATCTCTCCGAGCGCGTCGACGCCCAGGCCGACACGATCGGCGACCTCCAGGACGACCTCGAGAGCCGCGAGCAGGCCCTCGCCGAACGCGAGGACCAACTCGAGGAGTACGAGGCGGAGATCGACGATCTGAAGAGTCGACTCAAGCGCAAGCAGGCCGACTTCCAGAACTACAAGAAGCGGGCGAAAAAACGCCAACAGCAGATCAAAGACCGGGCGACGGAGGATCTCGTCGAACGCCTTATCGGCGTTCGCGACAACTTAAAACGTGCGCTCGGTGAGGAAAGCGACGACGCCGAGGGGCTTCGCGAGGGCGTCGAGATGACCCTGCGGGAGTTCGATCGGGTGCTCGCCGACGAGAACGTCTCCGAGATCGATCCCGAGCCCGGAACCGAGACCGATCCCCAGCGCCACGAGGTCATGATGACCGTCGACAGCGACCAGCCCGAGGGAACGATCGCGGACGTCTACACGCCGGGGTACGAGATGGGCGAGAAGGTCATCCAGAACGCACAGGTGACCGTCTCCAACGGGGAACTCGCGGACGAAACCGAAGCAGGGTCGAACTCGGACGCGGCCGAGGCGGATACGGACGCGGCGGATGCGGGAGAGACCACGGACGACGAGTCGGCGGACTCGAGCGACGACTCGAGTGAGACGGCCGACAACGACGGTGAGGACACGATCGAGCTCGGTGGTGAGGTCGATACCGGCGAAGACGGAAGCGAGGACTCGCCCGAGCGGACGGGCGACGCCTGACCTGCCAGCTCGTCCGAGGGGAAACGGGAACGGACACCCGTCCGAACGGGTCGGGGTAGATGAGACCGGTCCCGCACGATGTCTCGAACGTAACTGTCCGGGGCCCATCCTGTTCCGGAGCTGTGTCAAATTCTGAACGAAACGATGGGTGTTTTACAGCAGCGGCTATACCGACGGTTGGATCGTTTCTGTAACTGGAACTGGTTACGGACACGGCCACAGCTATTTGTACGACGGCTCCCTCGTGGTATCCATGGCGATACAACGACGGGCGTTCGTCGGAGGAATCGGGGCCACGGTCGCAGTCGGTCTTGCCGGGTGCGCCGCACTCGGCGGTGACGAGAGCGGTGATCAACCAACGATCAGCGACGAGACGCTGACGCTCACGACGACGACGAGTACCGACGATACTGGTCTGCTCGACGAGGTCAACGGCTCGTTCCAGGATCGCTACGGCGTCACAGTCGACACCGTCTCACAGGGGACCGGCGCCGCGATCGAAACCGGTCGAAGCGGCGACGCCGACGTTGTGATGGTCCACGCCCGTTCCCAGGAAGACGAGTTCATGAACGACGGTTACGCGATCAACCGGCGAGATCTTATGTTCAACGACTTCGTCGTCGTCGGCGAGCCGGACGATCCTGCCGGGATCGCCGACGAGGACGACGCCGTCGAGGCGTTTATCCAGATTGCCGACTCGGAATCAACGTTCGTCTCGCGCGGGGACAACTCGGGGACGCACACCAAAGAACGCGAGATCTGGGCCAAAGCGGGAGTCGACGACGACTTCGGCGAGTGGTACCTCGAGGCGGGGCAAGGGATGGGTGATGTGCTCATCCAGACCGCCCAACGGGGCGGATACACGCTCACAGATCGCGCCACGTACCTCTCGATGATCGACGAAATCGACCTCGAGATCCACGTCGACGGACCGGTAGAAGACGGGCCGGAGATTCTCGCGAACCCCTACGGCATCTTCGCGATCAACCCTGCCGTTCACGAGAACGCGAACTACGACCTCGCGATGGCGTACATCGGGTTCCTCACGAGCGTCGAGGGGCAGGATATAATCGAAGGGTACACCGTGGGGGGAGAACAGCTGTTCTTCCCGAGAGCGCTCGCCGAGGAACCAAACTACCAGCAGTACGTCCCCGAAGACTGGGACGGTTCAGACCAGTAATCCGAGGACCGATGTCACTCGAGCCAGCGACACTTGCGCCACTGCTCGCCGAGTTCCCCTTCGAGTGGAACTACATCCGAAGTATCGTCCGGGTGTCGCTCTACGTGAGCATCACGGCCGTCGCGTTGAGTACGGCGTTCAGCTTGCCGGTCGCACTCCTTGTCGGCTTTCGAGAGTTTCCCGGCAAGACGCTGCTCGCGTCGATCATCAACACGGGAATGGGGTTTCCGAGCGTCGTCGTCGGACTCGTCGTGCTGTTTGCGGTCTCGAACGAGGGGCCGCTCGGCACGTGGGATCTCGTGTTCACGCCCGAGGCGATGATCCTCTCACAGTTTGCTCTCGCCGCGCCGGTCATCACGGGCGTCAGCCTGGCCGCGGTGAGTAGCGTCGAACAGAACGTCCGCGATGCGGCCTACGCGATGGGCGGGACGAGAGTCGACGTCGCCCTCGTGACGATCAAGGAAGCCAGATACGGTATCGCGACGGCGGTGCTCGCGGGATTCGGCCGAGCGATTAGCGAAGTCGGCTCCGTTCTCATCGTCGGCGGAAATATCGCGAGCGCGGATGGAACGTCGGTTACCCGCACCCTGACGACGGCGATCCAACTCGAGGCGCGACAGGGACGGTTCAGGACGGCGATGATACTCGGTGCGATCCTCGTCGCGCTCGTACTGCTCGTCAACGCGCTCGTCGTTCGTCTCGGGAACGGAGGAGGTGGACGCTACGGATGACGCTCGACACGATCGACGTTCACCACGGCTACGGAACCGAGACGGTGTTCGACGGCGTCTCCCTCTCTGTTCGTCAAGGGGAAGTCCTCGCGATCATCGGGCCGTCAGGTGTCGGAAAGTCGACGCTGCTTCGCTTGCTCGCGCTGTTCGACGCCCCCGACCGGGGATCGGTTAAATACGGGGGCGAACCCGTCTGGCAGATCTCACAGCGACGGCGACTCGAGTACCGCCGGCGAATCGGGATGGTGTTTCAGGAGGCGAGTCTCTTCGACGCGAGCGTTCGGCGCAACGCCGAGTACGGGCTTCGAGTCCGTCAGTCGTGGCCAGACCGGATTCGCCACGAACTCGCGACGCTCGTCGGACGGACGAACGGAACCGGTGATGCGATCGACGCCCTCGACACCGTCGGGCTACGGGAGAAAGCCGATCAGGACGCGTCGTCACTCTCCGGGGGCGAGGCCCAGCGAGTCGCGTTCGCCCGCGCGCTGGCCTACGAACCGGACGTGCTGTTGCTCGACGAGCCGACGTCGGACCTCGATCCGCGAAATACAGCGGTCATCGAAGATGCCGTCCTCGAGGCGAAAAACCGTGGAATCGGCGTCGGAATCGCGACCCACGATATGCACCAGGCCGAGCGAATCGCAGACAGGGTGGCGGTGCTTCTCGAGAACGACGTCATCGAGATCGGGTCGCCCGAAACCGTCTTCGAGAATCCGGCAGACGAACGCACCCGGAAGTTTATCGACGGCGAACTGGTATACTGAGACCGGCAAACCGGTCTGTCGCCACCTCCGTGAGAGAGAAAACCGATGACGATCGAAAAGGAATACAGTACGAAACTGACCGCCGACGGCGTCACGATCGATCGACGCGACGTCGACATGCTCGAGGCGATCGACCAACACGGATCGATGCACAAAGCAGCCGAGGCGCTTGGACGATCCTACGCCCGATTGCAAAACCGGGTCGTCGAGATCGAAGACGCGGTCGGACCGATTACGGAACGACAGCGAGGCGGAAGCGACGGCGGCGGGACAGAACTGACCCGGACTGCCCGCGAGTTACTCAACCAGTACGATCGACACGACGCGGAACTCGACGGCGTCGCACGGGTTACGGAGTCCGTGTTCACGGGAACCGTCGCGGACCGAACCGGGGAACTGGCGACCGTCGCGACGGAGGTCGGGCCGATACTCGCACGGACCCCCGAAGCTGCGACCACTGTACAGATTACTGTCCGCTCCGATGCAGTCGTCCTCACAGATCCGGCGGAAACCCCCAGAACGGATCAGACGAGTCTTCGAAATCGATTTACGGGCGAGGTTAGCCGGCTGGACACGGGTGAGGCGGTCTCGAGAGTGACGATCACTCTCGCCGACGACGTCACGTTGCAAGCGCTCGTCACGAATGCCAGTTCGGACCGGTTGGAAATCGCTCGAGGGGAACCGATTATCGCCTCGTTCAAGGCGACCGCTGCGAGAGCGATCAGTATCGATTGATCCCATCCGAGAACGCGGGGTCACAGCAATATCGACCACGACTGGACCACCGCTCGTCACGGCGGAGAACGCGTCTGTTTTTCCCGGAGAGCGTGTGCGAGTTACGGTCCGGTTGACGAACGTGACGGAAGCGAAGGTACGTCCCCCGTCGAGAAAGTGAAGAATCGAACACGAACGTCTCCGCTTTCTTTCCATCCTGCAAACCACCGTTCGAACCGACCGCAGGATCGAATGGACAGAACGACACTCCGAAACCGTCTCCCACAGCCATCTATTCTATATAGCGATATGGAATTTGCCTGTCTCGTTTCCTCGCGGAGAACAGCCGCCACGAAGACACCTCCACGAAGCTGACAGTTCACTAACCCGAATGGTTTTTCACGACGGGCAGCAGAATCGAGGTCGGCGGATGGGTAAAACGTACTACGACGTACTCGAGGTCGACCCGGATGCGACCGAAGACCAGATTCAGGACGCATACCGTGAACGCGTTCTCGAGACCCATCCCGATCACAACGACGCTCCCGACGCCGCCGAGCAGTTCCAGCGCGTGTCGACGGCCGAGTCGATTCTCACCGACGAGACGGAACGCGCCCGGTACGACCGACTCGAACACGACGCCTACGTTCGACTCGCCGAACACGCGGGTCAGACGACCGCGGACTCGAGCCATGATTCGGACGACGACAGTGGCCCGTCGGGGACTCGGGGCGGGAAAACGGGACGAACCGTCGCCGAATCGGACTCGAGGGGCAAACACAGTACCAGGGCTTCGAGTGGTCGACAGACGAGCGGTTCCTCGAGCAACCGATACGCTACCAGCGGGACGAGCAGACGACACGCCAGCGGGACGTCGGTTGGCGGACGCGACTCGAGTCATCACGCTCGCCAGCGGTGGCGACGCCAGCGGGAGAAAGCACGCCAGACGTCGGCCGACCGGTTTACAACCGGTACGAGCGCGGATACCGGTCGAAAGCGAACGGCACGAACGAACACCGATCGAGTGGGTTCGACGCGAGCGACCACCGACGAAACCGGTGGCGCGACGGCTGAGAGCGACGGATCGTCCAGCTTTCGGTACACCGTCAAAGACTGGGACGGCGACGTCGACCTCGAGTGGGACGGCCGATCGATCGAACACTCGACCGCGGTGACGCTCGTCTGTATCTGGCTGCTGTATCCGGTGCTCGTCTACACGAGCGTGACGCCACTGGTTTCGCCGGTGTTCAACGGAATCCTGGTTCTGTGTACGCTCGGAATCGTCGCCTACCTCCTCACCATGCCACGAATCGCGACCGCGCTGTTTGGATCCTGGGCCGTCGTACTCCCGGTCGGATTCGCCGGATTCTCGCTCGTCGATCCACTCTCGCTTCGCGGACTGCTCGCGATCGGATTTGTCTGGATCCCCCTCGGCTACGCGATGGCGCTGTGGTGGGCCCTGCGGCCGTGAACGTGTCAAGGAAAATTCCTGTACTCGATCACTCGGTGACGAGTTCTTCCAGGAGCCGTTCCTCGAGTGCGTCCCGTCGATGGTGGCTCCGTTCGGAGTCGAACGTGACAGAGAGCACCTGCGTTCCGTCGCGTTCGAGCGAGCGGCAGTACGCGTCCACGAAGTCGACGGGATCGACCGGCACGAACTCGAGGTCGTAGAGCGCTGTGAGGTCCTCGAACTCGAGGCCGTGGGGTGTCTTGAACTGCTCCGTAAACGGCGGATCGAACGCCTCGATCGGCAGTTTGTGGAAGATGCCGCCACCGTCGTTGTCAAGGAGGACGATCGTGGCGTCGACGTCACAGCGATCGACCGCGAGCAGACCGTTCGCGTCGTGATAGAACGCGAGGTCGCCGGTCACGAGAACGAGCGGTTCGTCGGTCGCGCTTCCGGCGCCGAGAGCAGTGCTCGTGATCCCGTCGATACCGCTTACACCCCGGTTCCCGATGACGGACAACTTCGAATCGTTCGGACGGCCGAACCGGTCTGCGTCCCGGATCGGCATACTGTTCGAGACGAACACGGTCGCTGGATCCGGTGCGTGCTCGAGAACGGATGCGAGGATCGCTCCCTCGAAGGGATCTTCCGCGAGCGCTTCGTCCGTCGTCGCATCGTCGCGGACCGCCCAGTGTCGACGCTCCGCCTCGGAAACCGTCTCGAGCCAGCCGTCCCGATCGGGATCAGCGCTTCCGTCGGGAGAGTCGGCGAGCTCCGCGAGCAATCGCTCGAAGACCGCATCGGGCGAGGCGACGAGGTGATCTGTCGCGGTGAACGTCGCCTCGCGCCACGCGCCTGCGGGATCGATCAGCGTCTGCGCTGCGTCCGCGTCGCGAAGCGCGTGGCGCAGTGACTTCGACGTCGGAGACGCACCGAACCGGACGACGACGTCGGGTTCGGGAAGCTCCGAGACGTACGCGTCGTAGCCGCCGACGATCGTGGCCGATCCCGTCGAATCGCCCGAATCAGCCACGTGTGGACCGAATCGAAGGCCCGACAGCGGATCCGCGAGAACCGGTGCACCGACCCGCTCGGCGACGGCGACGATCCGGTCGGGATCGAGGGCGCACAGGTCGGCGGGATCAGCCGGTCCGGCGACGATCAGCGGTCGGTCAGCTCCCTCGAGCGCCGTCGCCAGCGATCGGATCGCCTCGTCGCTCGGAACCACTCGCCCCTTTTCCGTCTCGACGAACGCCTTCTCGCGTCCCGATCCGGCGAGCGTCTCCGAGAACGCCTCCGGAACCGAACCCGGGACGTCGATCGGTTCGAGTGGCTTCCGAAACGGACAGTTGAGGTGAACCGGACCCGGGGGGACGCCGACCGTCTGGGCGAGTGCCCGCGCGGCCGTCGTTCTGAGGCTGCGACCCTTCCGCTCGTCCGCTTCGGGTTCGGGCAGGTCGGCGTACCACCGAACGGCGTCACCGTAGAGTTTGACCTGGTCGGCCGTCTGGTTCGCGCCGCTGTCTCGAAGCTCCGGGGGCCGATCGGCGGTGAGCGCGAGCAACGGCACCCTCGCGCGGTCGGCCTCGAGG
Organism: Natrialba sp. INN-245; assembly: GCF_009807105.1. NCBI lineage: Archaea > Methanobacteriati > Methanobacteriota > Halobacteria > Halobacteriales > Natrialbaceae > Natrialba > Natrialba sp. INN-245. Next base: position 47,254 of record NZ_WUBV01000059.1, read on the forward strand.
ATGGCAGGATGAAAGTTCGCCGCCGCAGTGCCGGACGTACAGACGAGGGCAGTCGGTTCGCTGGTTCGTCGAGCCCGTCCGAGCGCGAAGTACGCAGCCGACCGTTCGTCGAGGTGCGAGTAGACATCGACGTCGGGATGTTCGGCGAACGCGACGGTCAACGGCGTAGATCGACTCCCAGGCGCGATACAGACCGCCTCGATGCCGCCGCTGGCCAGTTCGTCGACGAGAATCCGGCCCCAGAGAGTCGATCGGTTCGGTGCGGTCATCGGTCGCGAAGCTCGTCGAGGATCGGTCGGAACTTCAGCTCCACTTCCTCCCACTCCTCGTCGGGGTCGCTGTCGGCGACGATGCCGTTGCCGGCGAACAGCGTAGCGGTGTCGCCGCTCGCAACCGCTGATCGAAGGCCGACCGCGAACTCGCCGTCGCCGTCGCCGTCGAACCAGCCGATCGGTGCGGCGTACCAGCCGCGGTCGAACGTTTCCGTCTCGCGAATCGTCTCCCAGGCCCGGTCGGGCGGGACGCCGCCGACGGCCGGCGTCGGGTGAAGCGCTTCGACGAGTTCGAGGACGTGACGGTCGCGCTCGAGCGTCGCCGTGATCGGGGTCTGCAGGTGTTGTATCGTCGCCAGCTTTCGAATGCGACGGTCGTCGATCGTCAACTCGCGTGCGAGGGAGTCGAGTTGCTCGCGGATCGCCCGAACAACGAGGTCGTGTTCGTGCTGGAGTTTCTCGTCGTCGAACATTCGATCCGCGTACTCGTCGTCGGATTCGGGCGTCTCGCCCCGGGGTGCCGAGCCGGCGAGCGCCTCGGTTTCGACGTCCGCGCCGTGTTTCGAGACCAGCCGTTCCGGAGGTGCCCCAAAGAACGTTCCGCCATCACGCTGACCGACCAGAAACCGATAACAGTTGGGATACCGCCGACGGAGGCGCTCGAGCGTCTCCGGAACGTCGACGGGTGCCTCGAGGTCGACCGACAGCGCTTGTGCGAGCACGACTTTGACCAGCCGGTCGTTTTCGATCCGGTCGAGGGCGTGTTCGATCTGTGAGGCCCACGCAGAGGGTGACGTCGTTCTGTGCGTCGAGCCGACCCCGGGGCCGGAGCCGCTCGAGCACATCGTCGGCCCCTCGGTCAACTGGTCGTCCCACCGCTCGAGCACATCGTCGGCGTCGCCCGCCGAGTCCGAGACGACCGTCAACCACACGCCGTCGCGTTCGGTCCGAGTGACGAACGCGCGAGGAACGACGAACGAGGCGGCGTCGAACCCGGTCCACGGCGGCGTCGGCTCGTGGCCGTCGTGAAACGAAAACCCGCCGAACGCTCGGGGACGGGCGACCGCCGGTCCGTCGTACTCGAGCGTGTCGAACACCTGCTCCGCTTGGGCCTGGAGCCGGTCGAATCGATCCGGGCCCGTCGCAGTAATGTGGGTCGCAATTCCCTGTCCGGCGATCTCGAGACCGTCGGGTGCGGCCCACAGGATCCGTGGGAGCTCCGCGTCGTCGACGACGGCGGCGAACGAGACGTCACCGACGGCTCGGCTGCGGGCGACCAGGTCGTTCGCCTGCTCGTCCGGATTCGAATCCGCTGGCGATTCGGCCGTCAGTTGCCCCTCCCCCGACGTACGATCCATCGACCGAGACTCAGGACCGGTCCGTCTTCAGCCTAACTATATCGCTCCTCTCGCCACGGGTTCGCCGTCCGGGAGTAGCCCCGTTTCTCCCAGTAGCCAGGTTCGGCCTCCGTCAGGAACTCGATCCCGTCGACCCACTTGGCACCCTTGTACGCGTACTTGTGGGGGGTGACGACTCGGAGTGGACCCCCGTGTCCCGGCGGTAACGAATCGCCGTCGTACGACCACGCGAACAACACTTCCTCCCGGAGACAGTCCTCGAGTGGCAGATCCGTCGTGTAGCCATCGAGCGCCGAGAACACGACGTGGGTGGCCCGGCCTGATTCGGTTCGGTTCCCCGTGGAATCGCGATCGTTCGGATCGTCGATCACGCCGGCGCGACTCGCGAGTTCGGGAAACGGAACTCCCGTGAACGCGCAGTCGAGTTTGCTCCAGCCGGTGACACAATGAAAATCCTGCGTCTGCGTTTCGGCTGGCAACTCCCGAAACTCCGCCCACGTAAACGACAACTCCTCCTCGACGGCACCGGTCACGGTAAACTCCCAGCTGTCGGGGTCCCAGGAGGGCGTCTCTCCCATCGAGAGCACCGGAAACGTCGATGTCTCGTGTTGTCCCGGTGGAAGACGCTCCTCGCCGAACTCCTGGTAGAGATCGGTTACGTCGGTTTCGCGCATACTCCCCCATCGTAGCCGAACGGACGTAGGTGTGGCGTTCACCCAATACCGAGCCGCCACGACTGGCGTCGGAGACGGCGTCGTGCCGATCGCGAACCGAACGTTCCTGTCCGTCTCTTGGTGGTAATTCGATATTTGGAGGACGGCGTAGCGGTCGAAACGGTTCGAACAGGCCGATCGATCGAACCCAGTCGTGGCCTTTCTCGTGAAACCCTCGCCACCCCTTAGTAGCGTCTCGGCTACTCAAGTAGCGTATGGCGAGTAGACAACAGATGACAGAACAGGACGTATCCACACAGGCAGCCGAAGAGGTCGGCGAACAAGCGATGGGACCGGCGTTTCTCGCATCAGTGGCCTCCGTCGGACTCTCGTGGTATTATTTCTTCGTCCGCGGGGACCGCCAACGAGGACTATTCGTCGGGCTCTGGCCGCCGACTATCCTCGCGTTCGCGAGTTACTTCAATCAGCAAAAGATGAGCCAACAGCTCGAGACGATCACCAAACCGGGGACGTCGATCAAAAACGCGATCGACTCGATGATGGGGAACTCGTAACCGTCGGTCCCGCCGTCGACCGGAGCCCTGAACCGCCGGATTCTGCGGATACTCATACGGACCGTTGTCGTTCGGTACCGGTGATCGATGACCCCGTCCGAGCGATCACCGGTACAACGCGACAACAAGCCGTATCACGTTCACCGTCAGTCCCGATTTTCCGACAGGGGCCCCAATAGCCGTTCTTCTCGACGGAAACCACCTGAGAGGCACACCCGAGGAAAATCCCCGTCAAACCTAAATACCCCCTCGCCGAAAGCCGAATCAGATGCCGAAAGTAGAGATCACTATCCCGGAACACCTCGAGATGCAGATCGCCCAGATGGTCGAGCGCGGCGAGTTCGTCAACCGCGAGGAAGCCATCGAGGATCTGCTCTCGACGGGTATCAAAGCCTACAAGACCAGCGGACCGATGGACGAAGAGGAAGGAACCGGCGGCCCCGGACTCGAGGACGACGGCATGATGGGCCACGACGACGAGTACGTCTTCTGATCTCCTTATAAGCCAAGCGACAGGAGAGGTATCCCGAACGCGATCACCGTACCGACCAGAAAGATAGCGACGCCGACGCCGACGTCCCGCGCGGTGTACTCGCTCATCGGTGCGGTCGTCCGTTCGGCCTCGAGGTCGTGACCGACGTCGGCGGCTGTATCGTCGTCCGTGTGTTCGGTATCGGCTACCATATTCGGCCCTTGCCGACTCGAGACCTTATACTGTTCGCTGCGCGGTCGCCCCTCGGGTCTCAATCGTGCCAGCGACGATCCGAAAACCAGTCGTCGATCCAGAGAGTATTTACTGGCAGAACGACAACTCGCTGTGAATGCCCTCCAGCGAATGCACCCGCCGCCGGCTGGTAGCCTGCGGAGTCGGATCTCTCACGGCGCTGGTCGCCGGCTGTACGGGAACCGACGTCGGTGAAACGACGACCGCCGAGCACAACGCAACCGAAGGTGTGAGGACGGATCCGACACCGTCGGACGAGTACGACCTGCTCACGCTTCGGTCGGACGACGCCGAGGCGATCGTCTATCCGAGCGACGATCCGCCGGACGACGACGATCGTCACGCGAAACTCTCGCGACGCCGCCCACAGTTTCTCCTTGACGGCGACGACGCCGCCGACCTCGTGATCAATTCGCCAGACGAACCGGAGGCGCGGGCGTTCATCGAGGAGACCGACTTCGAGACCGAGTCCGTCGTCGTCGTACAGCGGACGATCGAGGACTGTTACGAACGCCGCGTGCTGAGCGTGCAGGCGGGAGACGACAATTTCCGAACGGAGTACTGTCGGACACTGAAGAGCCCGACGACGCCCTGCAAAGCGGACCGCGAGGTGATGGAGGCGCTGTTCTTCCGGGTCCAGCGTGCGTACGAGGATTCCCCCTCGAGTCGCTCGAGCAGCGAGAGCATGTCGTGTCCACCGACGGTCCACGACTCGCTGGACGGAGCGTCCGAGACGAACGGATCGGCGGACGAAACCACCGGCGGAGCGACCGGAGGCGAGCCATGACGGACCGACCGGTCGCGAGCCGGCGTCGGTTCCTCGCCGGCGTCGCCGCCGCGTCGATGGCCGTCGCCGCCGGTTGTAACGAGACCTCGATCGGCGGGGACGACGGCCCGACCCGCTTCTCTCCGTCGGAAGTCGATCCAATCCTCGAGCAATCCCGGCCGGAAGCCGATCGACCGGTGCCGATCGAACCCGACGACGACGTCATCGGGAGCGGGATCGAGCGCGTCGACGACCTGCTCGCCGACGTTCCCGATCCAGTCCCCGTCGAGACGGTCCCCAACGGCGTCGTTCGCGAGTCGATCGATCGCCGACGGGAGAGCGCGACGGACGACCGTTCGGACGCACTCGAGCCCCCGGAGCCGAGCTACCGTGCGCTCCGGGTCTCCGTCCCCGGAGCACGCGAGTCCGCTCGAGGGGCAGCCGTGACCCTCTCGGCCGTCGACGCGGACCCCGATCTCGACGACCTCGCCGCCGAGTACGACGAGGCCCAGTCGACCGTCGACGACCGCCTCGAGGGGCTCGAGTACCGCGGCGACGATTCCGACGACGGACGGCTCCGTGCGGCGCTCGTCGCCGCCGACCGCGAGGACGACCTGGCTTCCGCTCGGCGAACCGTCGATCGCTGGCGGGTGACCGAACACACGAACGTCGTTGACCTCGGCGAGAGTGCGGGCGATGTCGAGTTCGTCGAAGCGACGGTCGACGCCTGGGATCACCTGGCCGACCGATACGACGCGGACGTCGACGGCGTCGACCTCGAGCCAGTCTTTTCGGACGCACTCGCGGTCTCGATCGACGCCGCCGGGGAGGTCGACCTCCCGGATCAGGGCGAGTCGGACTGGCTCGACGAACTCGTCGAGGGAGAACTCGAGATGGGATTCCCGCAGACGCTCCTCTGGGACGCCGTTCGCCCCGTGTACGACGCGCGGGATCGGATGATCGACGCCCGCGAGGACGGCCGCCTGGGGACGGGTCTCGCGGCCGCGATCCGATTCGAACAGGAGTACCGCGCCTTCCGAACCGTCCGCGATCGGTTCGAGGACGGCGACCTCGAGACGCCGGCGTCGATCGACGAGGTGCGGGCCGAACGGGAGGCCGCCATCGACGCAGCGGAGTCCGCGATGGCGGCGTTCACGAGACCCTCGCTCGCGTCGGCACGACTCGCCGAGACGCTCCAGACGCTCGAGTGGACCGACGACCGGATTCAGCGAGACGCCGATCGCGATCCCGACCGGCAGGTGTCGGTAAGCGACGAGTACAGCGAGTACGCCTGTCTGCGGGCCCGGTTCGACGCGCTTTCGGACGCCGCCGCGGCGGTCCGCGAACGGCTGCTCGAGTGACCGAACGGTCTCGCCGACCCGAGTGATCGTCGCCGTTTGTCGACTCGAGTCGTCGTCTTCCGTTTCGCCGTCTGGCGGTGTCGGCGTCGCCGACTCGAGCCGTCGTTCGCCACGAGGCGATCGTCCGCCGCGACTATCGTCTGGGGCAGGTCCGCGGATCGATCTGTTGACGATCGTTGCACGATCCACTCGCCTTTACTATCCCCGGTGCGAACGGACGCGTAGGAAATGGTGCTGACCAAACGAATCATCCCGTGTATCGACGTCGATCTCGACGACGACGGGAATCCGGCGGTCTATACGGGCGTTCACTTCGAGGACCTCAAATACACCGGCGACCCGGTCGAGATGGCCAAAGCGTACAACGAGTCCGGGGCCGACGAATTCGTCTTCCTCGACATCACCGCCTCGGCGGAGGGGCGAGAGACGATGCTCGACGTCGTCCGCGACGTCGCCGACGAGGTGTTCATCCCGCTGACCGTCGGCGGCGGTATCCGAACGACCGAGGACATCAAGGAAACGCTCCGGGCCGGCGCGGACAAGGTCTCGATCACCACTGGGGCGCTCGAGCGGCCCGAACTCGTCAACGAGGGGGCCCGCGCGTTCGGCAGCCAGTGTATCGTCATCAGCGTCGACGCTCGGCGGCGGTACGACGAGGGCGGCGAACACTACGTCGAGATCGACGGCGAATCCTGCTGGTTCGAGTGCACCAAGAAAGGCGGCCGCGAGGGGACCGGCATCGACGTCCTCGAGTGGGCGGCCGAGGCCGAGTCCCGCGGTGCGGGCGAACTGTTCGTGAACTCGATCGACAAGGACGGGACCAAAGACGGCTACGACCTGCCGCTGACGAGTGCGGTCTGTGACGTCGTCGACACGCCGGTGATAGCGTCCTCCGGCTGTGGCAGCCCCGAAGACATGTACGACGTCTTCACCGAAGCGAACGCCGACGCCGGACTCGCGGCTTCGATCTTCCACTTCGACGAGTACTCGATCGAGGAGACCAAAGAGTACCTGGACGAGCGTGGTGTTCCGGTTCGTCTCTGATACGGTGGGACCGGCGTTCTGCGCGACCTGCGAATCGTTCTGGGGCGAAGTTCGTCTCGATAGAGCGTGACTCCATGAGAATCCCGCTGAAATACCTGGTGCGTGATATATGTCATAGGGTTATCCCCATGTCGTCTATAGTGATCGTTGAAAGTCATTGCACTCCCGCTCGCGAATCAGCGGCCAGCACGACCGGTGCTGGCCGCTCGAGTGCGAGCGGTGTGTAAATCGTTTCAACGATTACTATAGTAAATCGGCTGATGAGAGCGTTTGAGAGGATAATCGAAAGCCAGCGACGGGCTGGATCGGTCAACGAATTAGCGAGCAGTGTCCGACGGTGACGGTTACTTTGGGATAATTTCGTTATCGTCGACTTTGGCCCGTGGATCGAAGCGGTTGTGCTTGCGGATTGCGTTTAGGTGGTACGTGTTGTCTTGGTCCACGACGTAGAAGGCGTCCTCCCCGAGGTTGTGTCCTCGGAACTTGTTGGATTTGACTGTCACGTCCGGACCCCACAGCTCGAGGTGGCCGAAGTCCGTCGGCGGATCGGCGAAGGTGTTTTTCGCCACGGTTCCGCCGTCGACCTCGAGGCCCACTGCGAGTCCGCCATCGAGATCGTCTGCCTTGATCACGTTGCTGACGAGGTTGACGTTTTCCGCATCCGTCCCTCCACTCGCCTCACCGTGGATGTACACCACCTGGGAACCTGATCCGCTCGTGTGAAGGACGTTGTTCGCGATCTTGAGATCCGAGATCCCTCCCGGTAGACTGTCCGCGATAGCTTGTTCCGAGGCGGTGATCTTGTTGCACAGAATCTTCACATCCGAGATCCCTGGATCGAGGTCGATGCCTCGGCCGTCATCATTTTCGATTCTGAACCCGCGGAGCGTAACACCGTCCGCCTCGATCGAAACGCCACCGTCGATGACTGGCTTCTTCGCCGTCTTGCCGGCTTTCGTTTTCCCCTTCCCGTCCTGCTTCTTGTCGTCTTTCTTCCTCGCCTTCTTGCCGTCTTTCCTCGATTTGTCGTCCTTCCACTTCGTCTTATTGTCCCGCTTCCATTTCTTATCCGCCTTCTTCTTCTTTTTCGAGTCTCCCGTCAGGGTGAGCCCGTCCACGTCGACCGTGACGTTCTCTTCGAACCGCTTCCCGAACACTCTGATACGGTCGTTCTCATCGGCATCGTCGATCGCATCCTGAATCGAGTCGTAACTCTCCCCCTGCGTCCTGTTCACGACCGGATCGCACACATCGACGTCCGCACTCGAGGCCGTTCCGACGGGGACTCCCTCGTAGTACAGCGTGACCGTTGCCTTGCCTTTGGGCGCTTTTACCCAGAAGAATTTGGCGTTTGCGGGATTGTGTTCGAGTGTAATCGTTCCCTTCTCTCCGGTTTCGTCGACGCGGTAAACGAAGGTTCGATCCGAGTCGATGTTGCTATGGAGATAGTACTTCGCTTTCGTTCTGTACCGGTTCACACACTCCGCGTTAAAAGCGCGTGGGCGCAGGATACAGTCTTGGTCCGTCGCGCTCTGTACCTTGTCCGAGACCTGCTTGCCATCGTGGTACAGAACGATCGCCATCTTACCGTCGGGCGCTCTGACGTCGAAGTAGGTCGTACTCTTCGCTTCGACTTTGACGGTTCCGCTTACGTCCTTGCCATCATCCTTGCCCTCGTACGTGACCTTGACTGGCTTGGCGTTGCTGTTCGTAACCTTGTACCGGGCCATGTCGGTCTTGGCGTCAGTACAGACTGAGATGAGGTTGATTCGTCTGGGGTTGATCTTTCCTTTCTTGCTCTTTTTCGTTCGTGCGTTCGAAACGCTTTTTGCGCACTTGTTCGGGTTCTCGAACTGTTTTCCGTCGATTTTCACCGAGAGGATCTTGTCCCCATCCTCGGGAGTCCGGTCGTAGAACTGGAAAACGTTGAACTTCCAGACGTGCTTCCCCTCACCTTTCTTCTTCGGATGTGTACGAAGGTCTCCTTTCGTGATCTTCTTCTGGTAGTTCTCGATGTAGTTCTCGTTCGCGCTCGGGTTCGCGTTGTATAGGCGGACGGTGGCCGTCGCCACGACGCCTTTTTTCGCCGACTTGGTGGCGCTCCGTCTGAAGTGAACCGCCATCGAGTGGCACTTCGTGAAGTCGACTCGCTTGACGCCGGAACTGTCGTCCCCGGCGCTCACAGAGCTGACTCCGAGTACGCTACCGCCAATGAACGTCCCGGTTGCCGCGATACCTTTGAGACTCGCTCGCCGTGAGATGCGATTGTCGTCTGTCATGATCGTCTCTCCGCCGCCGACGGCACCGCCGTCGGATCGGCGAGTACCGACACCTCCACCAGAGAGCTAGTTTGTAATCTATGAACTACTGACTCACATGAAAGTCCTACTTTCCCAACTATTCTCCGATCGAAACAATAGTGATATCGTGAACGACGGTGGTTTCAATACGACTCCCGTTCCGGTGGAAACAGCCGGGTGGAGCGGGGTACACGGAGCCTTCGAGAGTCAAGCGCCATAGAAATCGCCCGATAACGAGAAAACGCTCATAGATTGTTTCATACGGATTGCTGTAACGGTTTACCGGCGAAGCCACGAGCCGTCTGTGGTTTCGCCGGTAACGATTTACAGCAGACCGTATCAGGTGATGTCTTCTCCGTGTTTCTCGATCGGGTGTTCGGCTCTGTACTCGATCTCTTTTGGGTTGCTGGGATCTCGCAAATTGTACGGGGCGACTGCACGACCCCTGCGTGCGACGCGGATCTCTTCAACTCCTTCATCGCCGAGGACGGCAATCTGTACTTGCCGTTTGTGGACGTCGATGCCCAGGTAGTGATCAGTGGTTGCAGTCATGGTGTCCTCTGGAGTCCTGAATGCATACTTCATACGTGTTACTGTAGCGATTTACCGGTGAGACCGCCGTCCGGGTCGCGGTCTCACCGAAAATGATCTACAGTAAACCGTATCAGGCTCCAGGTATTTCAGCGGGATCCTCATGGAGTCACCCTCCTCGATATTCAATACCCTTATACCGTCACGGTCGACCCATTACTCTGTGAAGTGGCGGTGTTCGTGGTGTGGGAAACCACACGAGGAGAACGACCCACCATGCGATAGCTGCGGGCACAACTCCTTCGAGAAGGCGGTCGTCCGGGCGGACGAGAAGCCTGCGAACTCGTCGGGCAAAACCGTCGACACCGGCACGACCTACGTCTGGCGGTGTACCGACTGTGGTCGCGATCACGTGCGGAACAACCCGCCCTGTTCGCGGTGTCACAACCACGAACTCGAGAAGATCGAACAGACCTACGACGACGTCGACGACGAACTCGAGACGCCGAGCTGGCTCGAGGTCGCAAAGCCGTACATTCCGGCGTTCGCGGTCATCGGCGTCGTCGCGCTCCTGTTCGCGACGGGGATTATTCCGGCGTCGATCCTGCCGGGAATCGGCGCGCCGTCCCCGCCGGACGCCCCTGGTGAGGGAGCCGACGCGGCCGGCATCAACCTCGAGGCGACCGAAGGCGAGATCCACGAGCGACTCGAGGCCGAACGGGTGGCGATCGGCGCGGACTCGCGAGCGTACGACGACGGACTGGCGGGCTACGCCGAGTACATGAACCGCGCGTTCGTGATGATCGACTACGAGGACGAACGTCCCGACGGCGTCCAGCCCGACGACTTCGGGGCGGAGTGTGCGACGAGACCGACTGGTGGCCAGCTACCGCTCGCCGACGGACCAATTTCGGCGTTCGACGACGAGGGCGCTCTGGCCGAGGCGGTCGCGGACGGACTGCTCGAGTCGGAGATCGGCGACGCGGTGAGAACTGGATCCGACTCCGAGGGGGTCGACCTCCACGTCGGGCCGGACGGCGACGTCTACGTCTACTACGTGGCCTGTTAGGCCGCGGCTTCGAACGCGTTGCGGAACGCGACAGCCTTCTCGCCAACGTCGACTGCGGCCTCCTCGAGGGCGTTGAGCGGGTCGACGCCGCCTTCGGTCTTGATCGTCAGTATCGGTTCCGTCTGCCCACCCGACTGTTCCGGGTTCACGTCGTAGGTCGCTGCACTCACGTCGTCGTGCTCGAGGAGCGTCCCTTTGAGGACGTTCATGAACGTGTGATCCTCGCCGGCGATCTCGATCGAGAGTTCGTTCTCGCTGCTCTCGGTGACCCGGAGTTCCATGTCAGACGTTCCGTTCGTCGACCGCTTGTACCTTTCGAAGGCGTCTCTGTGCGGGTTCGGGCAGACTTCGACGACGTCGATCGTCGCCTCGACCGGCGTTTCGAAGGCATCTTTGTGCGGGTTCGGGGCCGGTTCCGTGATCGAAAGCAATCACTATACGACTTCGCTCGACAGTACCGGGTATGCTCTCGGCCGTCCTCACGGTGTTCGTCCTGGCGGTCTTGCTGGGTTCCGTCGCAGTCGTCGCTCGCCTCGAGAGCACGGACCGGCGGTTTCGGGACGTCGCTCGAGCGAGACTCCACTACGGCGTGCCGTGGGGGACACTCGTCGTCCTCGGGGGGGTCGTCTGCGTGTATCTGTTCGTTCAGGACGGGGTTACCGATCTCTACGACCCCGTTACGATCCCGTATCGGGCCTGGTCGTACTTCTATCCGCTCGGGATCGTCACCTCGTCGTTCTCCCACGCCAGTTTCGGCCACCTGCTTGGTAATCTGATCGCGGCGGCCGTCGTCGCCCCCATCGCCGAGTACGCGTGGGGACACTACCCCGACGGCGACGTTCCTTCCTGGCGGGCGAACCCGTGGATTCGCGCAGTGGTGATCTTTCCGCTCGCCGTCGTCGCTATCGGAATCCTCACGAGCCTGTTCGCGCTCGGTCCCGTGATCGGCTTCTCCGGACTCGTCTACGCGTTCGCCGGCTTCGCGATCGTTCGCTACCCGATTCCGACGCTCGTCGCGACGATCGGCCTCCAGGGCGCGGTGGTGACCATCTACAACTCGATCCGAGACCCGATTCTGGTCTACGTCGCCCAGCCGAGTCCCCCCTCGTCGCCCTCGTGGGCCGACGTCGCGATCCAGGGTCACGCCCTCGGCTTCTTCATCGGACTCGTTCTCGCACTCGCCTTGCTCGAGCGCCGTGGCGGTCGTCCCACCGCGTTTCGCGTCTGGATCGCCGTCCTCCTCTATGCGTTCTCGAAGGGCCTCTGGCAAATCTACTGGTTCGGCGAGGGGAACACGTACCTCCTCTTCCGAGGTCCGGGCGTGGTGATCGTCGCGACGCTCGCGATCGTGATCACGCTCGCCGTCTCTGACACCGATCAGCACGTCGTTCCGGAACGGCTCGAACGCGCGCTCCCAGACGTTCTCTCCTCGAGTGAGCATCCCCACGGTCACGGCTCGACCGACGGTCGACGCCTGGCCACGCCACTCGACCGACTTCGAGGGCTCGAGTCGAAGGGAGAGCACGGATCGACGGTCGATCGCCTCGCTCGAGTGTGCGACATTGCGACCGGCGCCCGCGGTGACGGGGCCGGTCGGCAGACGGGACCGAGGAGTCGACAGGTCGGCGTCGTCGCCGTCCTCCTCGTCCTCGCGGTGCTTGCGGGGATGGCGATCCCGTTTAACGTTCTCGTCCTCGAAGATGACGCCGACGCCGACCGGGCGACCGTCGAGGTCGAAGATTACACCGTCGAGTACGTCGAGGAGGCCGACCACGAACTCGTCTCGGGGATCGGTATCGAGGCAGTCGAAGACGACGCCGGACTCACGGCGAGTGGCGTCGTCGTCTCGAGTACGGAGCGACACGCCTGGATCGAGGCGGTGACGAGCCAACGGCTCGCGTTCTCCGGATCGGAGACGATCACGGTCGGCGGCCCTGGGTGGCGGGAAACGGTCCACGTCGAACGGGAGGGGTGGGAACCGGTCGGCAACGACACCGTCTACCAGGTCTGGCTGTGGCAAGACGGCGATCAGCCACGTCACGTCTACGAATCAGAGGGCTCCCAGGCCGACGTGTTGATCGACGACAGGACCGTGTCGATCGTCCCCGACGACGGCGCGTTCCGTCTGTCAGTGGAGTCACTCGAGACGGGCGACCTCTCGACGACGCAGGTCCCGGACGAAAACGAGTCGGTCGACGCGGGGGGGCTGACGTTCGACCGCCAGAACGAGACGGTGTACGCGGTCTCGAACGGGACGGAAGTCGCGGTTGCGAGCGCGGAAACCTACGAGTGATCGGACTGAGCGTCGTCCGTTCTTCTCCTCGTGGTGGGTTCTGGAACCGACGGAAAGAGTCTTCCAGCGAGAGTGACAGAACGTTTCGATCAGGCGGTCGTCGCCAACCCCTACGCCCAGCCGTCTCCCCGCTGGACCGGCACGCCAAGCGGACGTACAGCCGGTCGAACCGGTGTGTGACGAACACGGCTTCCGAACGGTCGGTGTACGTGGACGTTTCGGTGAACCGGGGCGAGCGCCGGTGGTAGCGCCAGCACAACGAACCGATCCGGCAACGGTTAACGTTCTGACTACGGTCGGAAGCCGGCCTGAAACAATGGCTCGTCCCCTCGAGGTACCGGCCAGGTCGAGACTGGACGATGATCCAACGAGTACTACGGCGGTCGTCCGCGAGGGATTCGCAGACGGGCGGGGATAGTGATGCGAACACCGCCGTCCGTCTCGACGGGGTCACCCACAGCTACGGGTCGGCCGGCGGGCGTCTGGACGCGGATCGAGATCCGACTGTGATCGCACTCCGAGACGTGACGCTTACGTGTGACTCGGGTGAGGTCGTCGGTCTCGAGGGACCAAGCGGGAGCGGAAAGTCGACGATCCTTCACGCGATCGCGGGCCTGCTCGTGCCGACGACCGGGAGTGTCGAGATACTCGGAACCGACATCACCCGGCTGTCGGACCACGAGCGAACCCGACTCCGGCGTCGACACGTGGGGATCGTCTTCCAGCGATTTCACCTCCTGCCGTCGCTTTCCGCTCGTGCGAACGTCGCACTTCCGCTCGTCCAGGCCGGCGTTCCGAGATCGGCACGACGCGAACGCGCAACGACGCTGCTCTCTGACGTCGGCCTCTCTGGACGAGCAACCCACTTGCCAAGCGAGTTGAGCGGTGGCGAGTGCCAGCGCGTCGCCATCGCGAGAGCGCTCGCGACCGATCCCGACGTGATCGTCGCCGACGAGCCGACTGGCGAACTGGACACCGAAACCGGCTCGACCGTCCTCGAGTTGTTGACCGACGTCGGCAGCGACCGGGCGGTGGTGGTCGCCTCCCACGACGACGACACGCTCGCGATCACCGATCGCGTGGTGACGCTTCGCGACGGGTCGGTGATGTTGGATGAAGGCTGATCGGGACGGGAGTCGCCGCGAGCGGTGGCGCGGACTCACCGAACTCTCGCTCGTGCGGCTTCGGAATCGCGCGACGCGAACCGGTCCGCGTCGGACGATCGCGACGGTCACTGCGGTAGCGCTGACGATCGCGCTGCTGGTCGTCCTCACCGGGGTCGCACTCGCACTCGCCGGCGGCGTCGCGGAGGATACCGACGCTGACGTCCGAATCACGCCCGAAGACGGCGGGACCTTCTCGAGCATCGACGGCGTCGAGGAGCCGCGACTCGGGGAGACCAGCCAGCGATCGGCCACGATCAGAGAGCAAGACGGCGTCGACCACGCCTCGCCCGTCCTCGTCGAGACGGGACGGCTCGAGACGGGCGACGGGAGCGATCACGGACCCGTTCTCCTCGTCGGCGTCGTGCCCGACGGAGAGTCGCGGACGGTCGCGGGCGTCCCGACCGACGGCCTCGAACCAGGAGATCCCCACTACGCAGACGGATCGTACGACGGGGTGCCGACCGGCGAAGTCGTCCTCTCCGAGCCAGCGGCGGACCGACTCGACGCCGAGGAGGGCGACGAACTCGGCGTTCCTGGGGCACACCTCGCGGGGGAATCGACGCACCCCCCGCTGACCGTTACCTCCGTCGAGGGCGAGGATGGCGACTCCGGATCCGACGTTCCGGTCGCACTCGTCCACCTGAGCGAGTTGCAGACGTTCGCCGGGAGCGGAGATGACGAACTCGCGGATACGATCCTCGTGTGGGGTGAGCCCGACGCCGCAGCGTCCGCTGCAGCCGACGCCTATCCGAACGCAGCCGTCGGGCCGGTCGGCAACGGCGGCCCGTCCGCGCTGTTCGACGACGGCCTCGCGCTTGCGACCGGGCTGCTCGCGCTCGTCGTCGGCATCGCGATCTGTGCCTCGTTCGTCGCGACTACCGCCGGCATGAACGTCGATCACGATCGTACGGCTCTCGCCGTCCTCGAGTCGGTCGGCGTCCCCACGAGTGGTCGACTCGGGATCGTCGCGCTCTCGACGGTGACGACCGCGATGTGTGGCGCACTCCTCGGCGCCGCGCTGGGGTTCGTCGGCATCCGCGTGGTGAACGTCGTCGCTGGTAGCGCGGTCGCCACCACTCACCCGCTTTTCGTTCCGTACGCCGTCGGGGTTGCACTCCTCGCCACGCTGATCGCCGTTCCGTACCCCCTCGCCGTCGCGAATCGGACGTCCGTCCTAGAGGAGGTGAGTCGGTGATCCGCGCCAGACCGCTGGTCAGGGCGCGAGCGGTCGCTGGGATCGCACTGGCGCAGTTACGGCGATCTCCGGGACGGACGCTGCTCGCAATTCTCGCGGTCGGGATCGCGGTGTTGTCCGTCACGCTGCTGGGGAGTCTCGGTGCTGGCGTGGTCGGCGCCGGTGAAGAGGGACTCGACACGGCCGGGCGGGACATCTGGATCAGCGGTGATCCCGTCGACGCCTCGACCGGTCCCGCGGAAAACTCGATCGTGGGGTCACACGAGATCGCCAACGAGGTTTCCGAACGCGACGACGTCACCGGCGCGTCGCCCATCGGGATGCACGAGGTGTATCTCGGCACCGATCCCGACGAACTCGAGCGGACTCCCGCGGTCGGGGTACAACGAACGCACGAGGGGTTCGACTTTCAGGAAGGGGGCGGGTTCCGGACGCCTGAGGAGGCCTTCGAGGGCGGCCGATCCGCCGATCCGACGACCGAGGAGATCGTCCTCGATCCGACGGTCGCGTCGGAGCTTGGCGTCTCCCCCGGCGACACGATCTACGTCGGGGCCAGCCAGGAGACGGCGCCGACACACGAGTTCACCGTCGTCGGGACGTCGTCGTACTACTCGCAGTTTCTCGGCTCCGAGACGGCGGCGCTCCCGCTCGTCGACCTTCAGGCGCTGGCCGGAACGACCGGAACCGACAGGGCGACGTTCATCACGGCGAACGTCACCGCCGACGCCGATCGAGACGCCGTTCGCGACGACATCGCAACGGAGTACCCCGAGTACGACGTTCGTACGAGCGACGAACAGATCGGAGCGATGGCTGCAGAGCGGCCGATCGTGATGGCGAGCGGTGCGACGCTCGTCGGCCTCGCGATCGTCGGCGGCACCGTCCTGACGGTCAACCTCTTCGCGCTCGTCACCTACCACCAGCGGACCGAACTCGCGGCGCTTCGGGCGCTCGGCCTCTCCCGATGGGTGCTCGCGGGGACGATCGGCACGCAGGGGCTCGCGGTCGGCGTGCTCGGCGGGCTCCTCGGCCTCGCCGCGACGCCGCCGCTCGTCGCGGGGCTCAACCACCTCTCGGCGTCGGTCGTCGGCTTCGAGAACCTGCTGCACACGCCGCCAGCGGTGTACGCCGTCGGGCTCGTCCTCGCGATCGGGCTCGGAACGGTCGTCGCGGCCGTCACCGGCTGGCGGGCCGGCCGGTACGCTCGGATCGAACACCTCGAGGAGTAGACGGCGTACTGGCTCTGATTGGGTCCCGTATCGCCCAGCCACACCTCGTCGTCTGAACGACGGCCACGACGCTATCCGTCCCACTCGATCCGAAAGACCTCCGCCTCGAGCGTCTCCCGCTCGGCAGTGTGAAACGCGAAACGGCGGTCGATCGGGAACGCCGCCTGGAACGCGTGGGTCACGTCACCACTCTCGTCGGCCGCGAACGACTCGACGAACTCCTGACTTCCCTCGTTGTGAATCGTATAGGAGACGTCCGCGACCTGCCTGGCGGTTTCGAGAAACGCCCGATCTGCGTGGCGATTTCCGCGCTGGGCGCCAAACGGCGGGTTCGAGACGACCGTCGCGTCGGTGATCGAAAACGGGTGACGGGTGACGTCCCCGCCGATCCAGTCGACCTCGAGCCGTCGGTTCGCGGTCCAGTCGGTGACGCGGGCGACGGCCGCCGCATTCCGCCGAGCCAACGCGAGCGCGTCCCTATCGACGTCGATCCCGACCACGCGTTCGGCGCCGACCAGCGACGCCGCGATCGCGAGCATCCCCGTCCCGGTGCCGAGATCGATCACCGTCCGCTCGAGGTCACCCTGCAGGCTCGCCAGGTGGGTGAGGTGGGCAGCGAGTTCGGGTGGTGTGAGGTACTGTTCGAGTTCGACCGAAGGATCGGCAAAATCGTCGACCGACTCGAGCGTGCGAGCCAGCTGTCGCCGCGAGAGTCCCGCCATTCCGTTCGCTCAGTTCTCGAGTGAAACCGGTGCTTCCAGGTCCAGCACGACGCCTTCGCGTTCCGCCCGTTCGGCACAGGCGGCGAGCGCCGGCCGGACCTTCTCCGGATTTGTGACGTCGTCGACGGTGACAGAGACCGATCCGACGCCGAGGAACGATCCCGCGCGAACGTAGCTTCGAATCCGGTCGATCTCCTCTTGAGTGGCGAGCGAACAGTCCTCGTCGAAACACGCCTCGACCGACAGGTCGGCGGGAACGAGTCCCTCCGTCGCGAACTCGCGTTTGAGATCACGGAGGTATTCGGGTGCCGTCGACTCGAGGGCCGTCGCCTCGAGCGAGACCGGCGTCGCATCGGCCGGTTGACAGCGGTCGATCGTCGGTGCGAACTCGGAAGACGGGGTCGTACTCATCACCACCACATACATGAGTTGCATACAAAAACCTTTGTAAATGCACAGTGGTAATCACCCAGAGATGTTCGTTGCACTCCGATAGGGCGTGAATAGTACCTTTCACGACACGTTCGAATAGAGTTAAGGGCCGTCCGTGAGACGTTTCGGTATGGACGAGTGTCCTCGGTGCCAGGCACCACTCGAGCGCCTCGCCCTCGGAGACGTGACCACGATCTCCTGTCCGCGCTGTGCGTACGCCGACATTCCAGTCGAACACGAGAGCGCACCGGACGAGCGCGAATCCTGGCAGGACGCGTTCAACCGATTCTACGAGACGTAGTCGGCTCTACCCGCCCAAAGAAACGGAAAGGAGTGACGCGTTACTCGCTCGCAGCGGCCGCTTCCGCCTCGTCTTCGTCCTCGTCAACGTCCTCGTCGGATCGTGCGGCAACGAGTCCACCGCGTGCGACGCTGTACAGCGGTTCGCTCGCGTGAGAGACGCCGCTGATCGAGAACGGAATGTTCGCGTCCTCAAGATGGTCGCGGAACAGCGCCTCGAACCCGTCCGGACTCGAGGTACCGCCGGTGACGACAACCGGAACGTCGAGACCTTCTTCGACGTCCTCCTCGTCGACTTCGGAGACGATGTTCTCGATTACGTAATCGAGCAGGTTCTCGTAGTAGATCGACAGTGCGCCTTCGACGCCGCCAACGTCTGTGGTGAAGTCGAGTTCGAAGTCGTCCTCTTTGATCGACGTGACTTTGTCGACGGGCGTCCCGGTCGCGCGAGCGGCCTGCTCGTCGACCCAGTCGCCACCGCGGGCGACGGAGAACTTCATGACGGGCACCGCGTAGTAGGCGAGACAAACGTTCGTCATCCCCGCACCGAAGGAGATACCGAGACCGGTGAAGTTGTTGTCCGCCAGTTCGGAGTAGATGACGGACATCCCCTCGTTGATCGGCTCGGCGTCGTAGCCCATGTCGTTCAGGAAGGACTCGATCGTCTTCTGGTGGTAGAGCGTCGAGAGGTCGGAGTCGATCGGATCGGCGGGCGTCGAGAAGTACAGTTTCTCGTCCGGATAGCCGGGCTCGCCGACGACCTGTTCGATGATGAGTTTCATCATCGGGATCGCGCTCTTCTCGTCGTTCGAGAGGATCCCGTGTTTCATCGGACGCCGCGTCTCCTTGTTGAAGATGTTCGCGAAGTTGAGGGCGTCGTCGCCGACGACGTACACCTTGTCGTCTTTGCGGATGTGAAGGACTTCGCTTCGCGAGAGCATCTGCTCGGCCATATCCGAGTACTCGATCTCTACGAAGGAGTTACGCTGTTGCACGAAAACCGTATCGTTCCCATCCTGCTGTGCTGACAGGATGTTCATCGTTCCAACGTCTAGGCCTTTGGCCATAGTTGGCCAAGGTGGCCGACGGATTATAAATCTATGTGCCTTAATTCTATTTGAAAAGATCCGAGAACAATATAATATTTACCAAGGTAATACTGTCTTAATTTCTGGTTAGAAGGGCTCGGATACGATCGAGCAGACTCGAGACGGCGGATTCGGATTCGGTTGCCGACGACGATGCTTCTTTAGCCTGTTGCTCCTCACGGAGCTCTCGCAGCTTCGCGGTCTGGTCGTCGACGGTCGAACTCGAGGTAGTCGTCTTCGTCTCCCCGCCTTTCAGTCCCTTGAGACCGGCGACCTGCGAGTCGACTCCGCTCGAGCGCGTGGTCGTGGCCTGGACGTCCACGTCGATGTCGTCGAACTCGTCTTCGGAGAACGTCAGGCGACTGTGTTCGGTCTTCTCGACGCCACCCCACGAGAGTTCGACGCCATCCATCGCCTGGTCGATGTCACGGCGGATCTCCTCGTCGGAGTACGACTCATCGTCGGACTCGTCGGATTCGTCGTCCTCGGCGTCGACGCGGTCGGCCGCACGGGCCATATCGAGATAGTGAGCGATCAGCGCCGCGCCGGTCGAGGCGGTGAGCCCGGCCATGCCGACGGCGTAGACGGCGACGACTTCGGCGGTGTAATCGTTTCCGACGCCGTACCAGTCGTAAGGGTACGCGATCAGGAAGCCGACGATGGCGGCGAACGTCACTGCGACAGCACCGACGGACGCATAGCGGACCCGACGCTCGCTGGGAAGCAAGACGACGATACCGAGCATCGTTATCGGGAGAGCAGCCATCACGATCGCGTACGCCGGCTGTGCCCACCTGACGTGCTCCGTGGTGCGCGGCTCTAACGTATTACTCCAGAGGAACAACACCAGTGCGACCGCTGCCAGTGCGATTCCACCGATGAACAGACCGAAGCCGAGGTAGACGTCGGTCCGGTCTTCCGGTTCGCCGATGTATCGACGGTAGAGGTCGAATAGATAACCGTTTTCGGGCGATTCCGCTGCCATTAATCCTCCGTTTACACTCCAGTACTATCACTGTTGGGTTGAAATTATCTCTCGCCAGCCGCTCGAAAACAGTCGATCCCTGCCCCGTCAGATCGATGGACCAACCCCGATATGTCGGTAAAACGCCGCCGTTATACGTCCGTGGCGGTTAGCACGCTCAATGAGCCAGGAGTCTGGGTACACTGAGGGAGACCTCCGCAACACCGGGATGCAGTTGAAACACGACCGCGAGTGGAACTACGAACTCGAGCGGATCGTCGACGCGATCGAAGAACGCGACGCGTCCAAGGTCGGCCTGCAGTTTCCCGAGGGACTCAAGCGTCGCGGCCCGTCGGTCGCCGACGATCTTCGCT
Organism: Natrialba sp. INN-245; assembly: GCF_009807105.1. Taxonomy (NCBI): domain Archaea; kingdom Methanobacteriati; phylum Methanobacteriota; class Halobacteria; order Halobacteriales; family Natrialbaceae; genus Natrialba; species Natrialba sp. INN-245. The sequence continues at coordinate 67,670 of NZ_WUBV01000059.1, forward strand.
CGCTCGTCGGCGAGGACGTGACGTTCATGCTCTCGGGACAACCCTGCTACGGTGCGTGTGACCTCGACACCTACCTGATGAAACGCACCGACGTGTTCGTCCACTTCGGCCACTCGCCGATGAAGAACACGGACAAGGTGATCTACGTGCCGCTGTTCTCGAACGTCGAGGTCCTCCCGATCATGGAAGAGGCACTCGAGACCTTAGAGCCGCCGGAGGAAACCGAGGGCGTCGGCCTCGTGACGACGGCCCAGCACATGAACCGTTACGAGGAGATGACCGAGTTCTTAGAGGAGCGTGGCTACGAGGTTCACAGCCGCCGTGGCGACGACCGACTCACTCACGAAGGGCAAGTACTGGGCTGCAATTACGCGAGCGCGGACGTACCTGCCGACCAGGTCCTCTACGTCGGTGGCGGGAAGTTCCACCCACTCGGGCTGGCGATGGAACACCCCGAGAAACACGTCGTCATCGCCGATCCGGTCAACAACGTCGTCACCGTCGCCGACACGGAGAAGTTCATGAAACAGCGCTTCGGCGCGGTCCACCGGGCGATGGACGCCGAGAAGTGGGGCGTCATCTTCTGTACCAAGATCGGACAGGGCCGGTGGGATCAGGCCCAGGAGATTCTCGAGGAGAACGACGACGCCTACCTCATTACGATGGACGAAGTGACGCCCGATCGTCTGCGCAACTTCGATATGGACGCGTTCGTCAACACCGGCTGTCCACGGATCACGACCGACGACGGACCACAGTTCCACAAACCCATGCTCACCCCCGGCGAGTACGAAATCGCCGTCGGAAACGAACCGCTCGAGAACCTCTCGTTCGATACGTTCCACGGCACCTGGTGATGTCGTCACGACGGATCATCCGATCGTCGAAACCAGGGTGATCGAAGCCGTCGTCGACGGACGACTCGACGACCTCGAAGACGGGTAAGCCGGAGAAGTCACAACGGTTTCGACCGGGACGGACCCGAAGACAACAACATTTACCCTGGCGGTCCGCGCACCTCCTGTATGCCCAAAATAACAAGCGATTGGGGCGATTGGCTCGTTCGCGACGTTGAAGAGGTCTCCCCGGAAGGGGTGGCGGTCTGGTATCTCGGTTGTAACGGGTTCGTTCTCAAGGGGCGTGAGGGAACCACGATCTACGTCGACCCGTACGTCGGTCTCGGCGACCCACCCCGAACCGTTCGAATGATTCCCGTTCCGTTCGACCCAGAAGACGTCGAGGAGGCCGAGGCCGTTTTCGCGACCCACGAACACACCGATCACGTCCACGGACCGAGTCAGGCACCGATCCTCGAGAACACGGGTGCGACGTTCTACGGTGCTGACGACAGCCTCGCGGTCGCCCGAGAGGACGAACAGTGGCTCGAGGAGTGGGACCTCGACGCCGACCAGTTCGTCGAACTCACAGAGGGAGACTCCCTCGAGGTCGGCGAGTTCACCGTCCACGTCGAGGACGCGTACGATCCGGACGCGACTCACCCCCTCAGCTACGTCTTCGAACACGATGCCGGGACCGTCTTCCACGGCGGCGATACGAAACCGAGCGAGGAGTTCGAACGTATCGGCCGCGAGTACGACATCGACGTCGGCATCCTCGCGTTCGGAACCGTCGGTCGGATTCCGGACAAGGAGACGGGCGAGCCGAAACGAACCCGCTGGTACAGCGACGAAAACCAGATCGTCGAGGCCGCAAGCGACCTGCGACTGAACCGACTCGTACCGAGTCACTGGGATATGTGGAAAGGGCTTACGTCCGATCCGAAAGTCCTCCACCACCACGCGAAGAGTTTCGAGCACCCAAGTCGAGTCGATGTCGTCGAGATCGGCGATCGGATCGAACTCGAGTAATTCGATTCAACGAGCGGTACTGACTCATATGTGATACTGTCCGTACCATTTATAGTAGTGGTGAGGTAACGTTGTGGCCATGAGTAGCACCGCCGACACGGACGACGTGATCGAGGTCAGTTCGGACGGGTTGACCGTCCAGAAATCGTTCACGGCGGACGAGTTTCCCGTCCCGGCGATCCGCTTCGAGATCGAATCGGATCGCGACGAACAGGTGACGTTTCGACTCTCCGAGGACATTCCTGAATCGTTTCCGATGGACAAAGTCGGCTTTCACCCCGACTACCACAGCGACGAGTGGACCGCGTTTCAGGACAACCACGTCGAGTTCAGCTGCTCGCTCGAGCCAGCGGAACAACTCGTAACCGTCTACGGCATTCGAGTCGACGACGACCAATCAGCGGCGCAGTTTCTGACCGAGCCGGCGATCGTCGAAGTGAGCTCCGAGGAAGACGGCGAGTCCGACGATCGCGAGGAGGTCGACGACGGCGTCATCGACAGTATCGTCTCGGACGACCGGAATCAGCCAGTAAAGGACATGCTCTCCGGTGACGCGGACTCCGTTCCGGGTCTCGAGAACGAGGAAACCGACGACGACGCCGACGACGAGGATCTCGATCTGGATCTCGACCTCGGCGACGTCGACACCGAACCCGTCGAGACTCCGGAGGAAGAGGAATCCGACGACGCGCCCGATATCGACCTCGACTTCGGCGAGGAAGAGATCCCGGAGCCCGAGGAATCGTCCGAACCGGCCGACTCCGAGGACGAACCGGAGATTACGCTCGATCTGGGCAGCGAGGACGACGAAGACGATGCGGGCGTCGAATCCGATACCGAACCAGACTCGGACGTCGAACTCGAGGACGAGACGTCCGACCTCGAGGAGAGCGACGACGCGGACTCGGAAGCCGACGCCGAGTCCGGGGACGCCGACGTCGAACCCGAAGACGACGGCGCGGACCCGATCGAACTCGAGACCGAACCCGCTGATATCGACGACGAAGACGACGCGGATGCCGAAACCGACGCGGACGCTGAATCCGTGGAAGTCGACACGGATGTCGAACCAGAGGAGGCCGACGCGGATGTCGACGCCGAACCCGAAGAGGTCGACGAGACCGAGCCGAGCGAATCCGACGCGGATACCCTGGGAGAATCGACCACGGACCCCGACGAAGCCGACGTTTCGGTCGACGCCCCGACCGCCGAATCGCTCAGCGCACAACTCGCGGCCGAGCTCCGTGACGGATCCGTCGACGACGACGATCTTTCGGTACTCCGGTCCGAACTCGAGATCGAACCGTCGAACCTCGAACAGGTGAAAATCGACCACCTCCAGTCACGGGTCGAGGAAGTCGCCGCCTACGCAGGCGCGCTCGAGGAGTTCATCGGCGAACACGGGACGGGCAAGGAGATCATCGAGAGCCTTCGAAACGAGGTCGCCGCGTTCGACGATGAACTCGAGACGATGGGGAACCGACTCGACCGAACCGAGAGCCAGGTCGGCGATGTCGAATCCGAACTCGAGACGCTCACCGAGTGGACGACCGACCTCGAAGGCGACGTCGAAACGCTCGACGAGCGTGCCGAATCAACCGAATCGGAACTCGAATCGCTCGGAGACGGGCTCGATTCGGTAGAGGCGGACGTACGCTCCGTCGAAGACGACCTCGAATCGGGTCTCGAAGACCTCGAAGGCGCCATCGCCGAACTCGACGCGACGGTCGACGACGTCAAACGCGACGTGACCGACGTCGAAACCGACGTCTCGAGCGTGTCGGGTGAGGTCGACGATATGGAGGCGACCGTCGAAGCGGTCGAAGAGGACGTCGACGACCTCGAAACCGGGTTGGGATCCGTCGAAGAGGACGTCGACGGCCTCGGGGAAACGCTCGAAACCGTCGAATCCGACCTCGAAGACGTTCGCGCGGACGTGACGGCGATCCAGGACTGGCGCGACCAGCTCGGTTCGATGTTCTCGGAGAACTGACCGACGCGGTCGAAACGCAACTCGTTTATCCGCCGCCGTACGAAATCCGCCCGATGGGCGAGACGATTCCGATCGCCGTTCCTCGAAAAGGCCGCCCTCTCGAGTCGGTACTCGATCGGTTCGCTCGTCGACTCGACGTGCCGGGACTCGCCGACGAGATCTCTTCGACGCTCCGACACGAGAAGGCACTCACGAAGGGGAATCTGACGCCGGACGAGGAAGACGTCTACCAGCGTCTCGCCGAGTACAGTACCGTCTCGGATCCGACGGCACCCGAGTACACGCTCGTCCGTGACGACCGCGCGGGGAAACCCCGACGGATCGTCTTCGACAGCGTCACTCTCCCGGTCGACGGTATCGACGGCGTTCCGAACGGAACTGACGTTCAACTCGTCGGCCGCGAGGAACCGTTTCGCGCGCTTCGCACTCACGAGTTCGCACTCGGGTTCGACAGCGCCGATCTCGTTCTCGAGGAGGTCGTTGAACTTCGCCCGGAGCCACTCGATCGGATCGCCGACGTCAACGCCCGGATCGATCCTGCCGAGTCTGACGTTCGCGTCGTAACGGGTCTCGGTGACACCGTCTATCACACGCTGATGGCGACGCCGGCGGTCGCGCCGTCCGGGTCAGCGCTCGATCGTGCGTTTGTCGAATCCTACGACGGTCCCCTGTGTATCGAACCGCGATACGAACGCCTCGTTCGGGCCGTCCTCGGCACGCAAACGCTCGAGGGTATCGACTTCCGATATCCCGAAAACGGCCGAGATGAGGAGGCGGCGATCGCCGAAACTGGGGTCGGCATCTATCTGACGGTGACGGGTTCGACTGCCCGCGATCACGGGCTGTTGTTGGGCGAACAGCTTTTCCCGAGCGAGACGGTGTTGCTCGAGACGACGCCGGAAGTCACCGAGACCGCCGAGGCAGTCCGTGCCATCCTGAACGGACCCGATCTCGAGACGAAACTAGCAGTCGAACCGTAAACCCGTGTTCGGCAGTGTGGTCACGGAAACGAGTTTGCGGGGTGTTTTCCCCTTCCGAGGTGGTCTCAGTCATCGTATTCTTCGGTGTCGGACCGGGGAGTCGATTCTTGACTGTCGTGAGTCGCGGACTCGAATATCGTTATTCGATCTCGTGGCAGTTCGACCGTGACCGCCTCACCGGATACCGGTGGACGTTCCATCGTCTCCACTACGAACTGGGGCCCAGTTTCGGCCTGGATCTTCACGTCGTATCGGCGGCCGACGTCCGCGATAGCCACGACTTCGCCGGGGAGTGACAGGGCAGAACCGTTGTCAGTTGCATCGGGATCGGACACGGAGAGCCTGTCCGGACGGACGTGACACGTAACGGCCGTCCCTTCAGACGCGGTAATCGTCCCGCTGGGGAGGCTAAACGTCCGATCACCTACTCGAAGGACGGGTGGAAGCTGAGAAACGACTGTCGCCGGGAACGTGTTCGATCGCCCGAGAAACGACGCCACGAACGGTGTCGGCGGTGATTCGTACAACACTCGAGGGGCTCCAGAACCGGAAACGCGACCATCGTTCATGACGATGAGTCGATCGGCAAGCGCCATCGCCTCCTCCTGATCGTGGGTGACGAATAGGGTTGTCACGCCTGTTTCAGCCTGAATTCGGGCGATTTCGTCTCGCAGTCGCTCACGTAACTGTCGATCGAGTGCCGATAGCGGCTCGTCGAGTAACAACACGTCTGGTTGTGGGGCCAGTGCTCGGGCTACTTCGACCCGGCGTCGTTGGCCGCCGCTCAGCTCCGAGGGATGGGCATCCCGTTTCTCGGAGAGAGCAACTAACTCGAGATATTCACGTACTCGTTTATCCCGCTGAGTCGGTTCGATACCACGAGCAGCGAGGCCGTAGGCGACGTTCTCGTTGACGGTCATGTGGGGATAGAGCGTCGATTGCTGAAAGACGATCCCGACATGACGATCCTCGGGAGCCTCACCAGTCACGTCTCGGTCACGAAGTACTACCCGTCCCGCCGTCGGCTGGACGTGACCGGCGATTGCCTGGACGAGGGTCGTCTTTCCACACCCACTCGGACCGAGCACGGCGACGAGTTCGCCCTCGTTGAGTCCGAACGAGACGTCGTCGACTGCCAGTTCATGACCGTATCGGTGTGTCAACTGATCGAGTTCGAGAATCATTGATCGATCACCGTCGGTACGCGTCCGAACCGTTGAACTGCCGCAAGGACCGCAAGCGTAATTCCGAGTAATGCGAGTGCAAGCGGCACGATCGAATCGATACCACCTGCGATGAAGTCGACCCATATCCGGGTCGGCATCGTCCGTGGATTGTACGCGACCATCATCGTCGCGCCGAACTCGCCGATTGCTCGTGCGAAGGTGAGGATGATCCCCGCGACGATTGCCCCACGAGCGAGTGGCAGTGAGACGTTCCAGAACGTCGAAAGCGGGCCGTATCCGAGCGAGCGAGAGGCCTGCTCTAACCGTTCGTCGATCGCGCCAAACCCGGCACGGGCGGTGATAATCACGAACGGAGCGGCGACGAACGTCTGTGCGAGAACGACGCCGATCAAACTATCGGTGAGTGAGATGCCGAGGGTTGCCACAGCGGAACCGATCGGAGTAAAGCGCCCGACGGCAGTAAGAATCATTGCACCACCGACGACAGGTGGGACGACGAGCGGTAAGATCACGAGCGCCTCGACGAATCGCTTCCCGACGAACGACGTTCGAGCGAGGACGTAGGCGAGTGGGATGCCGAAAACGGCCGCGATCAGTGTCGAAATTGGGGCGGTTATCAGCGAGTTGTGAATCGCTCGTTGTGCTTCGGGTGAGGACAACCCTGCGACGACGTTTGCTGGCCCACTCCGAGCTAGAAACGCGACGAACGGGATTGCAAAGTAGACGAGAATGAGCGCGCCCAAGAGCGCGGGAACGAGTAGTTCCGGCAGTCGGTTGGACTGCTGGCTTGGAACAATTCTGGTGAGACTCATACGTCGATCTCCTCCGGAACGTCGCCTTCGGGGCGCGGTAAGCTGTCTCCGACCGTCAGCCCCGCATCAACGAGCAAGTCGGATTCGTCGATGAGAAACTGGACGAGTCTGTGGCCAGCGTCGGGTTCGTCGGCTCCGTCGTTCACCGTTGCGTTGTATATTACTGGACGTCCGTGCGCGGTGTACCCTTCCTCTGCCGTGGTAAACTCGACGGTCGCGTAGTGGTCTGCCAACTCGGGGTTTGCAAAGTTGTACTCGTCGGGAAACTCGAAGAACGGCATGCCGTGATCGATCGCCATATTGCGATAGACGATGGCTCCTGCTCGAGAGCCGGCTTCCACCCCGGCCATCATCTGGGGCTCTTCCGGCTCCTCGTAAACGAGATCCATCATTGTCTCCCGGAACTCCTCAAGACCGTGTTCGGTTTCTGCCAGCTCGAACGCCTGAACGGCACGATATCCAAGCGGATCGAGATCAGGGTCACCGATCGCAATATCACCTTCGTTCGTCTCCAAAGCTAACTGATACCACGGTTTACCGGAATCAAGTCCCTGCCCGAACTCCGTCTCCTGGTTATATCCGATGCCGACGCTGTTCGCTGCAAATTCGACGTCCCAGTCGGTAAACTCGCCGTACAGTCGGTCTCGGAGAAGTGTTGCGTCGGCACTCACGATGACGTCGGGATGTTTCGTTCGATCTTCGACCATTCGCATTACCGCGTTAGCTCCATAATATTCTCCATGAACCTCGACACCGGTTTCTTCCTCGAACGCTGGTCCGACGTGATCTTCGAACGTGCGTGCGAGGCTACCGGCTGACAAAACGCTTACTGAGCGAGAATTAGATCCCAAACAGCCCGCGAAAGTCGTACCGCCGAGACTGCCTGCTGTGAGGAGGGCCTCGCGACGACTCACTGCACTTCGGTTACGAGCGTCACTGAAGGGCATACGATCAGTCTGGCACCGACGCATATAATCTTTACCAGTTATGTTTTGGCACTAGTGAAACCAAATGTACTTACAGGCTCGAGTGGTCGTTGCCCCACTGCTCAACGCATACGCCGTCGGATGGATGGGAGAACAGTGGTCCAAAACGTTCACCCTGCCAGTTTAGTATAGCGAAATAAGATTTATTGGTTGAGTATCGGACGAATAATTTCGACCGGAATCGGGTTATGCGATCGGATGTCTCTCACGATTGGCGCATTCTCATCGAGTAAATATTCTCGAGATACGTCTCCCGTACGCGGTCTCCCCAGTCGTGGGTGTACGTGTCGATCACGTCGCTCGCGACGTCTCCACGAAGATACTGAACGACACCCCGATCACCCGTCCGATCCCGCAAGTGCGTCGTAAAGAAGTGGCGGAAGTAGTGTGGTGTTACGTTCTCGGTCGTGCCGCCACCAGTCCGGTACCAGCCGAACTCGCGAGCGTGCTTCTCGACGATATAGCGCACGTCGGCGGTCGTGAGTCGTCGTCCCCACGACGTCTGCGTATCGACAAACAGCGGTCGGGCCGGCGAGACCGGGTCGGGACGGATCGCGAGCCACTCGACGAGCGCACGATCGAGTTCGTCGTCGACGGGAACGACCGTATCCCGTTTGCGTTTGTTCGACGCGGTTCGTTCCTCGCCGTTGACGACGGTTCCGCGGACCGGCTCCGAGGAAACGAAGACCGACGATGGCCGTCGATCGAGTTCGGTACGAGCGTTCCACTCGAACGTGAGTTCGTCGACCGCGAGATGGAGATCCCGAAGATCTAGATTGCAAAGCTCACCGACTCGAATCCCGGTTTTCAAGAGCGTGAGTACCACCGCACGCTCGAGCGGGTGGCCGATCGCGCCGACGAACGAGCGCATGTCGGGGATCGAGACGTCGCGTCTGGTCGGGTTCGAATCGATCGACTCGGACAGTTCCTCCATGACCAGCGCCATCGGATTGGACTCGAACACCCCGATCCGGTTCATGTAGTCGAAAAACCGGTTCAGATACGAGGCGTAGGTCGCGATCGTGCTCGGTTCGTACTCGCCACGCAAGGAGTGGACCCACGCCATACACTCCCGGCGAGAACTGCCCTCGAGGGAATCGACCGCGAACTCCTCGCGGGCGAAGGACTCGAACGCCCGGAGAACGCGCTCGTAGGCCTCGAGCGTTCGTTCGCTCTTGCCGTGGTATCGCTGGTCCTCGAGGAAGTACCCGATCGGATCGTCTACGTTCTGTGGGGTCGTCTCAGTCGACATCGTCACCCTCGACGAGAACGTAGCCGTCGTGACGTCCGCTGTACCGAATCCGGTTGTCAGCCTGGAGCTCGCCGATGGCGTCGTCGAGTCTGGATTCGATGTCGTCACTGACCGCGTCCAACAACTCCTCCCAGGAATACGTGTCAGTCGACAACAACTCGAGGACCCGTCTTTCGAGGGCGTTACCCCCAGGGTCTGACCCCTCAGAAGTAGGTTCCTCGCTCGCGGAGTCGAACCCCTTTCGCCCGGCTTGAACCATCGTTCTGACGAACTCGCTTTGACTCATTCCGAGTTCCTCGGCGTGTGATTCCCACTCGACCTTTTGGTACGCAGGCAGATAGGTACTGACGGACGTGCGTTCGGTATCCGGTGATTCCGCCATAAAAACCCATCACGCTCGAGGAGTATCAATGTATCCTACTATTCCGTCTAAGGTATCTTATCCGAACCCACACTAGTAGAATTACCGCCCTATAGATAGTATGGTTCGAGATATAGTTCATCAGTGCATCACCATTTCAGATAATTTTCTCTGAACTGTGACCTCACCATTTGAGATCTAATCTTGAGACGGCACGGCTGAAACCGGTCACAGACGGTCACATCTCTCGTCGAACTGCTCTATCGAACACTCGAGTTTCTTATACGATCGGGAGAATGCGACACGCCACCCGCGAGGATGGACCATCTCGGTGCCGATCGAGCGTCGGTCGACGTGTCGTCTCGAGCTGGGCCAGGCGCTCGACGAGCAGAGCGGATCGACCGGCTTCTCGCTCGGAGGTGGGGGCCATTGGTGTCGAAGGCCCACCGGGCGAGAACCAGTCACGCGTTCGGACGACTGGCCTCGAAGTGCTAGTACACGAGCGATCGACAGGAGTGGATTTACCGGCCGTCTCCGGCCTCACAATCGCCTCGAGATCAGAAGGTAGAATAAAGCCATAGGAGGGGTCGCGAGCGAGACAACGGTTCCTGTGACCCAGGAGACGAAGAATTACCCGTGATCACCACAGCGTTTCGCTGGGGGCTGTCGTTGCGGTTACATCGAGTGACCCAGAAACCGATAGGTTGTGGGCGGACGGCTGGTCGAGAAGCCTTCGACCGCTCTCCGTCGTCGCCCCCTCGGCCTCGCGCGATCATACGACCGAGGACGATTCTGCGAGCGGCCTCACGTTCCACAGGCAGGATCTGTGCAGGTATCACTGGTCGACACGCCACCGACTACTGGCGGTCACGAGAGTAACGCTCTCGTGGCACCACTTGGCGCGACGCTCTCCATTGGTCGGCGAATCGACGATCCGCCTCGCTATCGAACGTCTTCGAATTTCGAGGACGAGGCCGACCGCCGTTTCCTGTCTCGGTGGAACACGAGGAGCTGGTCACCCGAGATTCCAAAGCGGTTCGAGAACGTCTCGACACCGTGAGTCTCGCTGCCGACTAGTACTCCGACAAACGTCGACTGCAGGGTCGAATCGAACCACACCACCGAATTCGAACCTGCAGTGCAGGCGTGCCAAAGCACTAGGGGAGACAGGCGACTCGAGTCACGCCCGGTTGCCTAAACCGACGTTCACAGTATCATCGACACGTGACGCGTCACGTCACCGTCGTCAACGTCGGGAACTCTCTCGACACACAGTGATAGACGGACGATCGGCGAGGCAACCGCTCTCAGTCTGTGAGCACACCGACATCGGTACGACGACCGCGATCGGGCCGTGGCCGAGTACACCGCTTGAACCGAGCTCCTGGGGGGTCACGGATCGGTGGCGACAGCGGTCGTCAGTGTGCAATTGACACTCATACGACGCGGTCGCCTCGAGTGATGGTGTCTCCCCAAATAAATCGTATAATGCTATATCGATAGTGGGTCTGTGTCCTCCACTCGGTGGGAGTGATCCAGGGCTCGTTCCGAACGCGATCGAAAACGCAGCGATTCGGTACATCGCCTCCCGATACTGCCGAACAGAGATCGGTCAGAAAGCGACCGTCGTCAGGTGCACCGCCGTGACCGAACGCCTGGACGTCGAGCTGTATGCCGAATGTCGAGACGGGACTTCGTAGAATCGAGCGAGCGGAGAGAACAGAATCGATCAGTGCGTGGCCGTCCGAACGTCGTCTACGTGATACAGATCCTGTTTGAGTCCTTCGCCTTCGCAGTCCTCGTTCGGGCAGTCGTAGTGCCACCCGTCCTGGGTCGCATCCCGCTCGCGGAATCTGTCACCGCAGAGTTGACAGAATAGTTGTCCGTTCTTACAGGTATCCCGGTGTAACTCGAGGGCCAGCTCGGTCTGAAACGACTGGTTGCAGTTACGACAGGTGTGCATATGTCGTCTGACGCCAGCATCCCCCAAAACTGCTTGGGTTTGTTTATTCCGCCGTGAACGTCGGTGATCTGGCCCTGCTACGACGATTCGGGTATCGCCAAACGAGAATCTCCCACCAGGTACTGGGACTCGAGTCGACGGTTCGTTACGTGTCAGGTTCGGTCGAACTGACCCCGCGGCGTATCCGGTGACACGCTATGGCAGAATACAAACAGTATGCTGACAGTCCGAGGCTACTCGTCGCGGCCGAGAATTCCGCGCTCGGTCATCTTCGCGGGGTCGAGCACCTCGTCGGCCTCCTCGGCGTCGAGATAATCCTTCTCGAGGGCGACTTCGCGGACGGTCTTGTCCTCTTTGATCGCCGTCTTCGCGACCTCACTGGCCTTGTCGTAGCCGATGTGGACGTTCAGCGAGGTTGCCATCGCCATCGACTGTTCGACGCGCTCTGTGCAGTACTCCTCGTTAGCCTCGAGCGGGTCGACGAAGCGGTCGGCGAAGACCTGACTCGCGTTCGAGATGAGTTCTGCGGACTCGAGGAAGTTGTGCGCGAGGACGGGCTTGTAGAGGTTGAGGTCGATCTGACCCTCGGCGGCGCCAGCCGAAACGGCGGCGTCGTTGCCGACGACCTGCTTGTGAACCTGGTTGACGGCCTCGGCGACGACCGGGTTGATTTTGCCGGGCATGATCGACGAACCGGGCTGGTTCTCGGGTTGTTCGATCTCACCTAGTCCATTGCGGGGGCCGGACGCGAGCAGTCGAAGGTCGTTGGCGATCTTGTTCAGCGAGCCAGCGACGACGCGCAGCGCGCCGTGGGCCTCGGACATCGCGTCGTGGGCCGCCTGGGCCTCGAAGTGGTTGTCGGCCTCGCGGAACTGGACGCCGGTCTCCTTGGTGATGTACTCGGCAGCGCGGCCGGGAAACTCCTCGTGGGTGTTGAGTCCGGTGCCGGTCGCGGTGCCGCCGAGGGCGAGTTCTGCGAGGTGTTCGCGGACCTTGTCGACGCGGGCGAGCCCCTTCTCGACTTGCGTGCGGTAGCCACCGAACTCCTGTCCGAGTGTGACCGGCGTCGCATCCTGCAGGTGGGTACGGCCGGTCTTGACGACGTCGTCGAACTCCGCTTCTTTCTGCTCTAGCGACTCGCGCAGGGTATCCAGCGCGGGAATGACGTCCTTCTCGACGGCCTCGAGGGAGGCGACGTGCATCGCGGTCGGGATGACGTCGTTCGACGACTGGCCGTAGTTGACGTGGTCGTTCGGGTGGACGACGCGATCGCCGATCTCCGCGCCCATGATCTCGGCAGCGCGGTTGGCGATGACTTCGTTCGCGTTCATGTTCGAGGACGTCCCGGAGCCGGTCTGGAAGACGTCGACCGGGAACTGGTCGTCGTGTTCGCCGGCGATGACCTCGTCGGCGGCTTCGATGATCGCCTCGGCGACGTCGTCGTCGACCAGCCCGAGATCGCGGTTTGCCTGTGCCGCCGCCTTCTTTACGACGCCGAGTGCACGGACGAACCGCCGCCCGAAGGAGATTCCCGAGATGGGGAAGTTCTCGATGGCACGTTGAGTCTGTGCCCCCCAGTAGGCGTCCGTCGGAACGCGCATCTCGCCGAGACTGTCCGCTTCGATTCGATAATCGTCTTCGTCACTCATAGTCGGAGGCTCACGGTGGGTGGGGTAAAATCCACCGAAACGACCACGTCAGGTGTCGACGTTCACACGGGTTTGACCCGTCTCGTACGGACTACTGGGCCGGTCGCCGGTGGGTCTGCAAAACGGGACGTGGGCCCACCGGTACTGACGGACGACAGACCGTCTCAGGTGAAATCGACGGAGAGTCCGACGTCGTCCGACTGCGCCCGTTCCCGAAGCGCCGACTGCAGACGCGTTCGACCGACCCCGTTAGCCTCTCGTGCGTCCTCGAGGTCGATATCGTAGATCGTCGGCGTCGCCCAGTAGAACGTGCGCGAACTGGCAGTGTCGATCACGAGCGAGGCGAGACCGAGCCGACGCTGAAAGATCGATCGGCGCGTCGAGACCGTCTGGATCCGGTAGTACGGGATCACGGTGGTCCGTCGTCGCCAGAACCCGCGTCGAACGACGAGGTGGTCCTCGCCGACGTAATACCCCAGGTTCACGTACCGCAAGTGAGCGGCAGGCGGAACGACGAGGAAGACGACCGCGGCGAGATACCACCGCTCGAGGGGTGTCGCCCAGGCGGTTCCGAACGCGACTGCGACGATGGCCGCCGCGATCAGCGAGTAGCGGACGAGATACCTGCGCCGAGCGATAGTGGGTGGGGTGTGGAATCTCGGTCGTTCGACGCCGGTGAGATTTTCGGTAAAGGCGTACACTCGTCTTCGATCGGCCAGCGGAACGGCCGACTGGCTCCCGGATCCACTGTCGGGCCCGTATCCCGCAGTTTCGACCCAGAGACCCGCGTATTCGATGAGTCGCTGAACCGGGTTGGCGGTGACCGTCACGGACTGGACCTTCTCGACGGGGATCGATCCGCTGTAGCGCTGGAGGAGTCCCCGTTCGTAGACGAAGTCTTCGTCGATCCGTCCGAGTTGGAAGTCGTAGTACGTCGCGAACGTGTACGCGACACTCAACAGGTACGTGATCACGAGCCCGTTGACCATCGAGACGATCGTGAGCACGCCGTAGCTGCCCGTCGTCCCGTTTTCGAGATCCTCGGGGCCGCCGACAGGTTGGGCTATCGTAACGAGAACGTCGAGGATCGTGTCCGTCGCGAGAAAGAAGACGAACAACACTGCGGCGACCGCTGCGGGTCGAAAAGACGTAAACGAGTACAGCAGCAGTTCCCTCGCCTCGAGGTCGAACAGCCGTCGACGGTGGGATTCGTACGTCCGCGAGTCGGATTCGGATATCTGGGGACCGGATTCGGCCGTCGCTGTCCCGTCGGCGCGTTCGAAGTCCGGATCCGAAGCCGACTCTTCGCCGGGCGTTCCGGCCACGGAATCGTCGGGAAGCGGTGACTCGCCGGATTCGACCGCATCGGAGTCGATGTCGGCTCGCCGGCGACGACGTTCCGTCGCCTCGGCGGTTCGTCGTCGGATCTGGTGTTGCAGGCGATTCGCTTCGCTTTCGCTGACGAACCGAAGAGTCGCCTCGGTGTTTCCGCCGCCTGCGGTTTCGATTGAGACGACGGCGAGTCCCAGCAACCGCTGGACGACGCCACGGGCGATGTCGATGTTCTGAATTCGACCGTAGGGAATCTCCCGAGACCGACGGGAGAAGACGCCCGAACGGACGTCGAACGTGTCGGGCGTGATCCCGTACTCGAAGCGGTAGTAGTACACGAGAGCGTAGGTGGTGCCCAGGAGCAATCCGAGCGGCACGAGCACGAACACCCAGGAGTACTCGACGACGTCGACGATTCCAGAGAGAAAGACGACGAGGAAGAACGGAATCGTCACCCACGTGACCGCCTGCTGGAGCACCATCGTCACCGCACTGAGTGGGTGGAGTCGATTCATGTTAGACGGCGTCGTCGGCTTCGCTCTCGACGGCGAGTTCGCGGAGCGTATCCTGTAACTCTCGCGCGCGATCCGGCGTGAGCCCAGGGATCCGAACGTCTGCGTTTCGGGAACCGGCAGTGTAGACGACCACGCTCGAGAGACCGAGTAGACGCTCGATGGGGCCAAACTGCGTGTCGACGTGCTGGACGCGAACGAACGGCACTGCGGTCTCGACGAACGTGATCACGCCGCGCTCGAGGTAGAGTGCGTCAGACTGAAGTTCGAATCGCCAGGCCTGGTAGAGACGAATCGCGTAACCGGCCGCGATCGCGATTCCGGCGACGACGACCACCCCGAGAGCGACAGACGGGACGTCGACGAATAGCCGGCTCACGACGGCGATGATCGCGCCGATGACGACCACCGCGATCGCCCACTGTGCGATCCAGAGCAGCCGGATCCGCGGATGAAGCGATTCCATACGAGTATCGTATCAGGAGCGAAGGATAAACCTGCGGTTCCGTTCAGCCCGTGAGACGGCTCGAACTCCGGTTCGACCCCTCGTATCGTGTCGGGCAATCGAAACGTCTCGCGAACGAGCCACTGGCTACGTTCCCTCCTCGTACTCCTCGGGCGTGTACGTCGAAAGCTCGAGCGCGTGGATATCCGTCGTCATGTGGCCGTCGAGGGCGTCGTACACCGTCTGATGTTGTTGGACCAGCGGGAGTCCCTCGAACGCGGGTGAGACGACCGTCGCCGCGAGGTGGTCGTCATCGTGCTCGTCGCGGGCGTACGTGACTGTCGCGTCAGCGTCCTCGAGTTCCGACTCGATGAGCGCTTCGACGTCGTCGGGGTTCATACCGGATCGAACGTGCGCTCGCGGCAAAAGCGCCGCGGTCTGTCCGCGTCGACCACATCCGTGCGATATCACGCTTCGTCTCCCCTGCCCGAGAGACGGGCGTCGCGTTTATGGTGTCGTAGCCCCCGCTGATGAGCATGTCACTGGCAGCAGCAACTCGACGCGCCGTCGACGAGCATCCGTTTCTCGTCGCGGCGCTTCGCGCCGACGTCGTCAACTACACCGCCGCTGCCCGGTTTCTCGCGGTCGACGGCGAGACGGACGCGGTCGCGACGGCCCTCCGACGATACGCATCGGAACTCCCGGCGTACGAGACGTCGGCACGTGAGGCTCGCGTTCGGATGGAAAGTGGCGTCGGGCCCGTCGATCCAGAAACCGACGACGCACTCGTCTCGGTCGGCGGCGTCTCCCTCGGGGCCGACGGCGGGGATCGGACGGCGATCGTCGCCACTGGCGAGGTCGACGCGGCGGCGCTCGGAGATGCACTCAAGCGTCTCACACTCGAGGGGATCGATCCGGGAACGGCGGCCGTCGGTGACGGGACGATGGTCGTCGTCGTCGAGCGACTCGAGGGCGCAAACGCCGTTCGCGCGGTCGAACAAGCGCTCGAGAACTCGATTGGAGAGAGTCCACAGTGAATTTATTTGCGTCGAAACCGATCGTTCATTCGAGATGTCATCGTCGACTCACGATCTCGAACCGCCGGAGCCGACTGCAGACGATTTTTTCGTTCTCGACGATCCGAACTTCCATCCCGAAACGGTCGCCGTCGTGACCGGGGCGGCCTCGGGGATCGGCCAGTCCCTGTCGACCGCGCTCGCGCTGAACGGGCTGACCGTCGTCGGTGCCGACGTCGACGAGGAGGGCCTCGAGGAAACCGCGGCCATCGTCGACTCGTTCGATCACGATGGCCAGTATCGCTCCGTCCCGACGGACCTGACCGACGGCGACGACGTGGCAACACTCGTCACGGCCGCAGCCGAGGAGGGGGACCTCTCGTTTGTCGCCAACGTCGCCGGCATCCAACACATCGATCCACTCGAGTCGTATCCGATCGAACAGTACGATCTGCTTCAGTCGGTGATGGTCAGAGCACCGTTCTTGCTCGCCAAGCACGCGATATCACACATCCGGGAGTGTGGTGACGGGACTGGCGCGATCGCGAACATGTCCTCGGTTCACGGACACGACGCGACGACCGACAAGGCGGCGTACATCACGGCCAAACACGCGATCAACGGGTTGACGAAGTCGATCGCCGCGGAGGGAAACGGCGACGTCCGGAGCTTCAGCGTCAGCGTCGGGTACGTGCTGACGTCCCTGATGGCCGACCAGATCGCGGATACGGCCGAGAAACGCGGGATCTCCGAGCAGGCGGTGCTCGAGGACGTGATGCTCGGGCCGGCCCAGACGAAAGAGATGATGACGCCGGCGGAGGTGGCGAACCTGTTCGTCTTCGGCTTCTCCAGGCACGCAAACCATCTGAACGGCGGAGACCTCCTGTTCGATGGGGGCTACACGACGACCTACGAGTGAGAATCGATGACCGGACGATTGGACGATGACGGAACGGGCGAACGAACGATGACGGGACGAACGAGTGAACGATGACAGAACAAGCGAACGAACGATGACGGGACGAACGAGCAAACGATGACAGAACAGGCGAACGGACGATGACGGACGACGATCGGACGCAGGTGGCGATCGCGTGTCAGGGCGGTGGCAGTCACACGGCTTTCACCGCCGGCGTGGTCCGGACGCTGCTGTCTGAACTCGACTGGACCGAGGAGTTCGAACTGGTCGGCATTAGCGGCACCTCCGGCGGTGCGTTCAACGCCCTCGCCGTCTGGTACGGACTCGTCACCGACGACGAGGCCGCCGCGATCGACGCCCTCGATGGGGTCTGGGAGGACCTCGCCGCGCGAGGTTATCCCGACCGGATGATCAACCAGTGGGTGTCACTGTACTCGCGATTCCGGAGCGAAGGCGTGGCCGTTCCCCACGTCAGCCCCTACTGCTCGCCGGCCGCAGACTGGGGCCAAGAGCGCATCGTGGAGGTCCTCGAGCGACACGTCCGGTTCGACGAGATTCCGGAACTCTGTGCGTACGAGGAGCCGGAACTCGTCGTCGGGGCGGTCAACGTCAACGACGGCACCTTCGAGACGTTTACCAACGAGGACGTCACTCCGGACGCAGTGCTCGCCTCCGCGGCGATTCCGACGCTCTTTGAAGCGGTCGAGATCGACGGCCGGAGCTACTGGGATGGACTGTTCTCGCAGAACCCGCCGGTCAAGGATCTCATGTCGGTTCCCGGCGAACGGACGCCGGAGGAACTCTGGGTCGTACAGATCAACCCCCAGCACAGGGAGCGAACGCCGACGAAACTGTCGGCGATCAGCGACAGACGAAACGAACTCGGCGGGAACATCTCGCTGAATCAGGAACTCCGGATGATCGAGCGGATCAACGAGTGGATCGAGGACGGCTACTTCGACCATCCCGAGTACACGACGACGAACGTGCGTCGCATCCAACTCGAGGGGTATCACTACGCGAGCAAGACGAATCGGGACGCCGACTTCATCGCAGAACTGATCGAACGAGGCCAGTCGGCGGCGGCGGCGTTTCTCGACGCCCGCGAACCTGACGCGACCGACGAAACCGATTCGTGACCGAAGCGGTCGATTCGCGATTGGTATGACCGGGTTGTGACCAATGCGATTGGTCCGTGACCGATGTGACTGGTTCGTGGTCGATCTGCCGCCGACTCGAGGGACCCCGGTTCGTTCGGGCAACGTGCCGTGTCTGATATTGATAGCGTTTAACTACGGTCCGCGGGTAAGATTCCGTAATGACCCTACACGTGACGAACACGTTGACGGGCGAGACGGAGCCGTTCGAGCCACAGGATCCCGATAACGTCCTCCTGTACTACTGTGGCCTGACGGTCTCCGATCCGCCCCACCTGGGCCACGCCCGCTCGTGGGTCCACGTCGACGTCATGCACCGGTGGCTCGAGTATCTCGGCTACGACGTTCGTCACGTCGAGAATTTCACGGATATCAATGAGAAGATCGTCGCCCGCGTCGGCGAGGACGATCTCGGAGAGGACGAAGCGGAGGTCGCACGGACGTACATCGAGCGCACACTCTCGGATATGCGCTCGCTGAACCTCCTGCGCGCGGAGGTCTATCCGCGCGTCTCCGAACACGTCCCCGAGATCGTCGACCTCGTCGAGACGCTCGTCGAGAAGGGCTACGCCTACGAATCCAACGGATCCGTCTACTTCGACGTGACGAGTTTCGACGACTACGGCAAGCTCTCGAACCAGGAACTCGAGGAGATCGAATCCCAGGGCGATCCGGACGAACGAACGGAGAAACGCAATCCGGCGGACTTCGCGCTCTGGAAGGCCGGCGGGGTCGACGAGAAGGCAGTCCTCGAGCACCGCCACGACGGCGTCGATCTCGGCTGTGCACACACGAAAGCCGAAACCTGGGATTCGCCGTGGGGCGAGGGCAGACCCGGCTGGCACATCGAGTGCTCGGCGATGAGCATGACACACCTCGGCGAGACGCTCGACCTCCACGTCGGCGGGCGGGACCTCGTCTTTCCCCACCACGAAAACGAGATCGCTCAGTCCGAGGCCGCGACCGGCGAGGTGTTCGCGAACTACTGGCTTCACTGTGAACTGTTCCAGATGGACGACGAGAAGATGTCCTCGAGTCTGGGGAACTTCGTCACCGTCGCGGATGCGGTCGAACAGTGGGGGACGAACGTCCTCCGGACGTTCCTGACCGCTGGCTCCTACAACAGCAAACAGCTCTACTCCGACGAGACGATCGCCGAAGCCGAGGAACGGTGGGAACGCCTCGAGCGGGCGTACGGTTCGGCCGTCGAGGTGCTGGACTCGCCGGCGGCACGGACCAAACTCGAGGACGAGGAGCTTCGAACGGCCGTTGCGGACGCTCGCGAGGAGTTCACGGCCGCGATGAACGACGACTTCAACACACGGGAGGCACAGTCGGCGTTGCTCTCGATCGCGACGGCGATCAACCGCCACCTCGAGGAGCCGGCGAATGTCGAAAGAAATGACGGCGGAGCCGAGGGCGGGTACGACTACCGGGGGCTTCGGCGTGCGGTCGAGAACCTCGAGGAACTCGGCGACGTGCTCGGACTCTCGTTCGTCGGCGGGACGACCGGCAGGGCGGATCTGGCGGGAGACGTCGTCGAACTCGTCCTCGACGTTCGCGAACGCGAGCGCGGAGACGGCAACTACGAACGCGCCGACGAGTTACGAGACGAACTCGAGGCGATGGGAATCGAGATCCAGGACACCGACGAGGGACCGACCTACCGTCTACCCTCGGACGAGTAACGAAATACGAACCGGTAGTAGCCGGTCCGTACGTCACGGGAACCGGCGATTACCGTTCGTCGGCGGCTGAATGTGTGGTCGGTACTTATGCGCCGATCTGTGGTCGACGGCGTATGGACCGGCGGCTGTTCGTTGCGACGATCGCGACCTGTTGTGTCGGCGCGACGGCGGGGTGTCTCGAGGAGACCCTCGAAGAAGTCACCACGTTTTCGGCTTCGCCCGCCGTCGTCTCTCAGGAGTCGACGGCCGAAACCGGATACGAGTACCAGGGAACCCGGGAAGTCGTCCGCGAATACGACGTCGCCCGCGGGTTCGTCGAGACGAGAAACTACGCCAGCACCTACCGGAGAACGGTCGAGGTCCCACTCGATATCTTCGACGAAGACGAGACAGAGGCAGGTGTTTTCGGCGTTCTCACGACGCCGCAGGTTTCGATCGGCGACGAACAGTTCAACCCGATCGGTGAGCTGACTTCCGAACAGATCGTCGGACGCGTCCAGAACCAGTACGAGGAACTCGAGATCGACACCGAGCCGACGGCGCGTCGGTCGGTCGAGATGCTCGGGGGGTCGATCACGGTCGACACGTTCGAGGGTGAAGCGACGTTCCAGGGAATCGACGAGGTCGACCTGTTCGTCGATATTTCACAACCCGACCGCGACGGGGACCACTTCGTGATCACCGCCGCGTTCCCGGACGTCCCGATACTCGACGTCGACGCCGAGGCGGATCGCGTCGACGCGATGATCGAAGGAATCGAGCACGGAGACGGCGTGGACGCGGAGATCGTCGACGAATAATGGGGACGCTCGAGCGACGAGGGTCGCTCTCCCGGAGAGTTTGGCGATTACAGGCCGAGCGCGGTGAGCACCGAGAGGCCGCTCGCGGTCGCCCCGATCAGGTAACCGCCGATCGCGCCGCCGTTCAGAAGCGGCAATCCGGCGTGTGGACGTCCCTTGACGACCATGTACATGAGGACGAGCAACCCTGCGAGCGTCCCGACCAGCGCCCCGAGTGCGGCCAGGTTGAGCGCGATCCACGGCACCTCGAGGGTGCCGACGTCGATGAAGTACGCGGCGCTGACGACGAGGATCGACGGGATGACCGCGTCACCCAGCCCGATGTAGAACGCGTCGCGGTCGACGCCGTCGTCCGCATCCGACCCCGAGTCGGACTCGGAGTGCTGTGAGTCGGACCCGCTCGAGTCGGCGTCACCGGGTTCCGGGGCCATCTCGTCGTCAACTCCCCCCTCAGTGGGCGCTGTGGCAGAATCCTGGCTCTCTTCGGAGTCGACCTCGACGACGTCGTCGGTCGTTCCCGCCGCGAGATAGGAGTACGAAAGCGACATCGGCACGATGAGGATAACCGGGATCTTGAGGTCCATCACGCCTTCGGCGAGGTCGAGCATGTGCTCGGTGCCGTAGACGCTGATGGCGTCGTAGATCGCGAGGACGGACAGAAGGAGGATCGCGGGGAGCAGTCCGAAGCTGATGCCGAACAGCGCGGCTGCACCGGCGCCCATCAACACCCCCGAGGCGTCGATGACGTACCACTCTGGGTAGACGATCAGCGCGATCCCCACCCCGAGGGCCGCGAGGACGGCGAGGACGTTGGCCGGTCCGGCGGTGACGACCGGCGGGATCAACTCCGTGAAGACGAACCAGGCGAGCATCACGCTGACGCCGACGATCAGTGCGCGGATCATCCACTGAAGATCGTACTTGAACGCTGCGAGCATCAGAACGGTCGCGACCAGAATAATTCCGAAGTAGAAAAAACTGTTCGTCGGATCCTCGGGGTTGTCGACGGCGTGGCGTTCGGACTCGTGGAACGGCTCGATCAACGCGAGCGCGCCGAGTTGGACGCCGAGAAAGAGCACCAGCGTCACCCCGATGGCCGCGAGAATCCGCGTCCGATGGTTCATGGACCCGCGTTTGCACCCCGTTCCTATGGGTGTTTTCTTCTCGAGCTCCCGGATCGGGAGAGGGAGACCACCGACGCTTACCTCGCGTACAGCGTCGATCCGACCAGCGCGGGAAGGTGAACGTCGTCGTCGGGCGTCATCGCCAGGTACGGTCGGGAAACGGGACCGAAGACGTCGACGACGCGGCCGACCTCCTCGAGCGAGTCGTCGAGGACCATCGTACCGATCGTGTCCCGATAGTCGCCGCCATCGTCGGCGTTCGTCGGGTCGTCCGTGTCGTCTACACGGAGAACGGCGAGTCCCTGGGCCGTCCGGACGACGGTGCCAACCCGGCGCATCACTCTCGCATCGCGACGACGTACGCCGCGACGGCCTGGACGAGGTCGTTCTTCGATGAGTCGTCCGAACCCCGGACGACGACGCGACCGCGGTCGGCCCACGGCTCCCTCGAGTAGGCTTTGTCGCGTTCGATCGTGGCGTCGTACCCGATCTGTTGGACGGCCTTGGCGATCTCGTCGACCGTCGGTTCGTCGACCGCGAGATCCTCCGATACGCGTCGTCCCTCGGTCCGCGAGCGCTCCGCATCGAGATAGGCGGGCCAGATGACGTTCTCGACCATGTGTTCATCTCGACAGGCCGACGAGTAAACCCTTTTCAAAACGGGACGCTCGTGTTCGTCCCCTCCGCGGGGCCGAAATGGGTCGGTCACGAACCGTACAGCGATCGGTCACGAACCGGATAGTGGTCGATACCGGACCAGATAGTGGTCGATCGCCGTCGAGCGATCAGTCCGATCGGGTCCGCACGGCGACGAACGAGAGGAGTGCGATCACCGCGGCGGCGGCGCCGAATCCGGGGATCGCGAACGTCCCGTCGCCGTCGGTCTCGCCGTCGTCGGTCGAGTCGACTTCGTCGATCGACTCGAGATCACCCTCGATCTCGGCGTAGACGTCGGGGTGGACGGTCTCGACGAGGTGGACGATCACGTCGACGATCCCCGGGGCGGGCTGGCTCATCGCGTCGTCGTCGACGGCGACGACGTTCCCCTCCTGGTAAGCGGTCGTCTCCTCGATACTCTCTGCGATCGGCGGCTCGTCGGTCCAGTCGGGGTAGACGATCCACTCCGGATCCTCGTCGACGACGACCTCGGCACTGATCTCCTGCCAGCCCTCGATGTCGGCCCGTTCGGCGACGTTCTCGAGTCCGGCGGTCGTCAGCACCTCGTGTTGGAACGTCTCCGTTCCGGGCGTCGTTCCCTGATCGTCGCTGACGTAGTAGGCAAGCGGTCGCTCCTCGTCGGTGAGTGCGTCTTCGATCACGGCGAGGCGGTCGTCCATCCGACCGATGGCTTCCTCGGCGCCGCCACACTCGCCGGTTAGCTCGCCGGTCGCCTCCACGTTCTCCCGCACGTCATCGATCGACGTCGCGGTGTCGAGAACGTACACCGGAATCCCGGCGTCCTCGAGCTGGTCGACCAGTTCCTCGTCCGCGAGGGCGACGTTCGCCGCGAGCACGACGTCGGGATCGAGTGCGACGATCTCTTCGGCGACCGGCGTCACGCCGTCGTCTTCGGTGATATCGGTCCGATCGCCCGCCTCGAGGTCGTCGGTGTAGGGCCCGACCGGCATCCCGACGACGCGGTCCTCGGCACCGATCTGGTAGGCCAGTTGCGCGTCACCCGGATAGAGGGCGACGACCGCCTCGGGCTCGTCAGCGAGTTCGATCGTCTCTCCGCGGGCGTCGGTTCGCTCGAGGGGGAACTCGCAATCGGCGTCGATCGCCTGCGTCGCGATGCCCGCGGAGGCGGTCGGTTCGGTAGCAATCGCACCGACCTCGCCAGCCGCGGCCACACCACCCGTCGCGAACGCGATCGTTCCGACCACGAGCAGCGCGGCGAGCAGCGTTGTGCGTAGGTTGCCCATCACACGTACGACCACGTACTTCAACAAATATTTGGCTACTGCAACCGGGGTTGTGTGTATGCTCTCGCCGACCCGCACGATCACGTGGACGGTCGGCTTGCTCGTCGTCCTCCTCGGCATGATGGTCGTTAGCGCTGCACTCGGTCCGGTCAGAATCGAGCCGGTGACCGTCGTCAAGGCGATGCTCAACGCGCTCGTGATTCCGACCGACGTCATCACACAGAGTGCGACGACGGTCCCCGTCGTCGGCTGGCAGGTTCCGGTTCCGGGACTCGAGTACGTCCCCGTGTTTTCGTTCGACGTGCCCGACACCCACCAGACGATCGTTGCCAGCATCCGCCTGCCGCGGATCGTCCTCGCGGCGATCGTCGGCTGTGCACTCGCCGCCGCGGGAACGGTGATGCAGGGATTCTTCCGGAACCCGCTCGCGGATCCGTCGATCATCGGCGTCTCCTCCGGCGCGGCCGCGGGTGCGGTGGCCGCGATCGCGTTTCCGGCGCTCGTTCCGTTCGGGAGCCTCCACCTGTCGGCGTTCGTCGGCGCGCTCGCGACCGCGTTTCTCGTCTACGCGATCGCGACCGACGGCGGGAAAACGCCGGTCGCGACGCTCTTACTCGCCGGCGTCGCCGTCCAGGCCTTTCTCGGCGCGATGATCTCGTACATGCTCGTCCACAGCGGCGACGACCTCCGGCAGGCCGTGATCTGGATGATGGGTCACCTCCACAACAGCACGTGGGGCGACGTCCAATTCGCTCTCCCGTTTACCGTCGTCGGCGTCCTCGTCTTGCTCTCGTACGCCCGTGATCTGAACGTCCTCTTACTCGGCGAGGAGGACGCCCACCACCTCGGCGTCGACGTCGAACGGACCAAACTCCTCTTGCTCGCGCTCTCGAGTCTCGTCACCGCCGCGGGGGTCGCGGTCGCTGGCGTCATCGGCTTCGTCGGCCTCGTCGTCCCCCACATCATGCGACTGATCGTCGGACCGGATCACCGCATCCTGCTCCCGACGAGTGCGCTCGCCGGCGCGTCGTTTCTGGTCGCGACCGACACGATCGCTCGCGCAGGACCCGCCGAGGTGCCGGTCGGGATCGTCACGGCCGCACTCGGCGCACCGTTCTTCCTCTTCCTGCTCGTCCGACGGGAGGTGCACGCGATATGACGTCGCCACCCAACAACGGGCAGGACACTCGCCCCGGGCCCGAGCCAGCCGCGATCACCGTCCAGAACGTCTCGCTTTCCTTCGACGAGCACCAGGTGCTCGAGGACGTCTCCCTCTCCGTCTCACCCGGCGAGTTCGTCGGCTTCGTCGGCCCGAACGGCGCGGGGAAGACGACGCTGTTGCGCGCGATTAGCGGTGCACTCGAGCCGACAACGGGGTCGATCGAGATCGGCGGAACGAACGTTCACGACGTCTCCTCGCGGGAGTCGAGCCGGCTCGTCGCCGCGGTCCCCCAGGACACCTCGCTTTCGTTTTCGTTTCCCGTTCGTGATGTCGTCGAGATGGGCCGACACCCCCACCGCTCGCGGTTCTCGCCGCCGACGGCCGACGATCGCCTCGCGGTCGAAGACGCCCTCGAGCGAACCCGAACCGCGGAACTCGCGGATCGACCGATCGACGAGATCAGCGGCGGCCAGCGCCAGCGGGTCGTCCTCGCGCGTGCCGTCGCACAGGAGACGCCCGTCCTGTTGCTGGACGAGCCGACGGCGAGTCTGGACATCAACCACCAGGTCGAAACCCTCGAGTTGGTCCGTGAACTCGTCGACGACGGCCGGACGGTCGTCGCGGCGATCCACGATCTGGACCTGGCGGCCCGATACTGCGATCGGCTCGTGATGTTGGCCGGCGGGACCCTCCACGCCGACGGCTCGCCGTCCGACGTCCTGACGAGCGAGACCCTCGCGGAGGCGTTCCGCGCGAACGCGACAATCACACCGAACCCGGTCACGGGGACGCCGACCGTTACCGCGCTACCCGATCGACAAGCCACGGACGTCGACGCTGGCAGCGGGCGAACCGACGGTGGCGACGGATCGACGACCCTCACGGTTCACGTAGTGGGCACGGGGACGACGGCCGCAGGCGTTCTCGCTCGCCTCGACGTCGACGATCTCTCCGTCTCGATCGGACCGGTTCCCGGGGACGGGATCGCAGCCGAAGCCGCCCGGAATCTCGGAGTCGAATGCCTCGAAGCGGATCCGTTCGACGCGCCGTCCTCGACGGTTCGCTCACAACTCGAACAACGAGTCGGGGCGGCAGACGTGACCGTAGCCGCCGACGTCACCATCGGACCCGGCGCGGGACGCCGTCACGTACTCGAGACGATAGAAGACGCGGATCCGCTCGTCGTCGTACACCGACGATCGGCCCACGAGCGGATCGTCGGGGACGATAGATCCGAGCAGCGGCGCAAGCGATACGAATCGTGCCGAGGCCGAGCCCACGAAGCGACGGTCGAGTCCACGCTCGAGGCGGTTCGTGCCGCACTCGAACGGCGCCAGGAGAGCGATGGAGTCGACCGCCGCGTTGACCCCGACTCGGAGGCTGGGGAGTAACCGAAATCGACCTCGAGCGGTCGAAACCGGAGTGGACGTCACGGCCGGACGGTTCCAGAACGCCCTCCAGACCGTAACCAACCGCTCGCTCGACCGTACGCTCGTCCGAACACAGCCAACCGCTGAACACAGCCAACCGCTCGCCGCCCGACCGCAACTGGACGGTTTTTTACCCCTCCGCCCCCGAGTCCTCGCCAATGATCGAGACCGAGTACGACTACGATGCGCTCGGACTCGTCGCCGGACTCGAGATCCACCAGCAACTCGACACGGCGACGAAGCTGTTCTGCCAGTGTCCGACCGAACTCCGAGAACCCGAGGAGGCGACGCGGACGTTCACCCGATATCTCCACCCCACCCGGAGCGAACTGGGCGAACTCGACGCCGCCGCCGTCGAGGAGAGCAAAGTCGATCGGGAGTTCGAGTATCTCGCCTACGATACGACCTGTCTCGTCGAAGAAGACGACGAACCGCCCCACGAACTCGACGAGGAGGCCCTCGAGACCACCCTCGAGATCGCCCAGCTCCTGGAGATGCGTCCCGTCGACCAGGCACAGGTCATGCGAAAGATCGTCGTCGACGGCTCGAACACGACCGGCTTCCAGCGCTCGAGTCTCATCGCGACGGACGGCGAAATCGAGACCAGCGACGGCGCAGTCGGTATCGAGGATCTCCTGCTCGAGGAAGAAAGCGCCCAGCGCCTCGCGGAGACGGAGTCGGGGGTGCGCTACAGCCTCGACCGACTCGGCATTCCGCTTGTCGAGATCGGGACGAGTCCCGACATACGCTCGCCAGAACAGGCCCTCGAGGCGGCCGAGCGAATCGGGATGCTACTGCGCTCGACGGGTAAGGTCAAACGCGGCCTGGGGACGATCCGCCAGGACGTCAACGTCTCGATCGAGGAGGGCGCACGCGTCGAGATCAAGGGCGTCCAGAGTCTCGACGACATCGACGATATCGTCCGTAACGAGGTCGCGCGACAGGTCGAGCTCGTCGCGATCCGCGACGAACTCGGTGAGCAGGAAGCCACAGTTGGCGAACCCGAGGACGTCACTGACGTCTTCGTGGACACCGACAGCGGCGTCATTCAAGGTGCCCTCAACTCGGGCGGCTCCGTGATGGCCGTCCCGCTGTACGGCTTCGACGGACAGGTTGGCCGGGAGATCGCACCCGACCGTCGCCTCGGAACCGAGTTCTCCGATCACGCGAAACGCCACGGCGCGGGTGGTATCTTCCACACCGACGAATTGCCGGCCTACGGCGTCACCGACGAGGAGGTTGCGGACCTGCGGGAAGCCGTCGGTGCGGATCCCGAGGACGCCGTCGCCATCGTCGCCGACGAGACCCCCGTCGCGGAGGCCGCCATCGAAGCCGTCGTCGAGCGCGCCGAGACCGCACTCGAGGGCGTCCCCGAGGAAACCCGCGACGCGAACGACGACGGGACGACCCGCTACCTGCGTCCGCTCCCCGGCGCGGCGCGGATGTATCCCGAGACGGACGTGCCGCCCGTCGAACCCGATCCGAGCGAGGTGCCCGAGCCCGAACTGCTCACCGCAAAGGTCGAGCGCTACCAAGATGAGTACGATCTCGGCGCGGGACTGGCCGAACAGGTCGCCTACGGCACGCACATGCCGCTGTTCGAAGAGTGCGTCGCCGACGGCATCGATCCGACCCTCGCGGCGTCGACCCTCGAGTCCACGCTGACGGAACTCCGTCGGGACGACGTTCCGGTCGCGAACCTGACCGACCGACACCTGAACGGGGTGCTCCGGATGGTCGAAGACGGCGACCTGCCGAACGAGGGCGTCGGCGATCTGCTCGCAGCACTCGCCGACGACCCCGATCGAACGCCAGCGGAGGCGGCCGACGAAGCGGGGCTCGGTGGGGCCGACGAGGATGCCGTGCGAGAGACGGTCGTCGAGGTCGTCGAGCGCAACGAGAGCCAGGTCGAAGCCGAGGGAATGCAGGCGTTCTCCGGTCTCATGGGTGAGTGTATGGGGGCACTTCGCGGGAAAGCCGACGGCGACCTCGTGAGTGAGTTGCTCCGCGAGGAGATCCAGAAGCGAGCTTGATCGATCGGTTTCGCCGTCGATTCTCCTCAGTTCCGACGTCGATTCTCCTCAGTTCCGACGACGGTCCGGCCGGTCTGGGAGCTGCAATCGTTACGATCGGCAATATGTTTATTACAGTAGACGTTGGCCACCTGGACGGTGAAACGATGAGCGATAGGGAACGAAACCACGTGACCGCAGTGTGCCACGTTCGCGCGCCGCTGCTTCTCGAACCGGTCGACAGACAGGTCGAGACCCTCCAGGCCTGCGAGTCGGAGGGGGCGATCGACGAGCTGTTGCTCCGTAGCTGGCCCAAGGAGGTGAAACGGTCGACCGAGAGCCCACACGCCGAGGTTCTCGAGACGTTCGACCGGTTCGAGCGGTGGGCCAAGCGCCGGGGCGTAAGCGTCCGGCCACCGTTTCGCGAACGCACCAGCACGTCACAGATTACCGGCGAGACGACGGAGCTGCTCGTCACGCCACTGCTCTGTCTCGAGGTGTACGTCGACGAGGGTCTCGTCGGGGTGTTCCCCCACTCGGACGACGAAGAAACGTACACGACCGACGAGGTGATCGCGGCGTTGCGAATCGGCGAGCGGCCGACGCCGCTCGGGACGGAGTCCGTGTCTCGAGCACACGCGAATGAGGACACGTGTCCCGACTGCGGTGGCGAGTTGATCGACGGGCAGGGGCTGTTCGCGTGTTCGGACTGTGGATGGGTCGGCGCGACGACGCCATCCGGCGAGTACGTCGCCAGCCCAGTTCCGTCGGGCGGCTCCGGGGACGACGAGCGGGCCAGGAACGTCCTGATCGACCGTTCCCGGTAACTCGTATCGTCCAGGTAAACGACGACTCGGTCCACCGTCGAGGCGAACGGCGACTCGACCCGTCGCCCGATCGAGCGACCATCCGGTTTGCTACGATTTCCTGCTCGGTTGATACGGATTCCTGTACCGATTTACCGGCGCAACCGCCGCCCGGGTCGCGGTTGCGCCGGAAATGACGTACAGTAAACCGTATGAGAGATCGTGATCGCTCCCGGCAAATCCGCTTACCGATGGTATCGCAGAACTCTCAGTAAATATTATAGCGGGCCAGGCGTATCAGTTCCCCCCGATCCCGTTTCGTGGCTCTCAGCCGGCGTTGGAACCCAAACAGTTATGTAAACGAACACATGTCTTTCTGTGTGTACCCTTCACGAGATGTGGTGTGTACGACGGGACGAGGAGTGTTCGTCGTCGACCCATCGGGGTGGAGTCTCCGGCCTGCCGGCCGATGATCGATCGAATGCCAGAGGAAGATCCGACGTTTCTGTACGAACTCGCACGTAACTCGGAGGAGCTGAAGCTACTCGAGTATCTGACCGGCTCCGAGAAGCCGATCATCCGGTATCGGGCAGCCGAGATTCTCGGCGGCCTGGCCTCGAGCACGAACGACGACGATCGAGATCGTGTCTTGCGCGCTCTCCTCCGGACGGCCAGACACGACGAGAACGATTCGGTGCGTGCCTCCGCCATCGACGCGATCTACCTCCGAGACGAGGACAGTCTCGAGCAACTCGTCGCGGATCTCGCGGGAGAGAGCATCGACGACACTCCCGAGTGGGCTGAGATCGATCGAACGACGGACTGGCTCGAGGCAACGCATTCGGAGTTCCGAATGCTGGCGGCCGCGGCACTCGGCCGAATCGGCGACGACAACGCGATACCCGACCTCCTCGAGGCCTGTACGGACTCGGACCTTCGGGTTCGAACGCGTGCGATCCGAGCGTGCGGAACGATCGGCGATCCGCGATCCGTGGACGTACTCGCGGATCGACTCGCGGATCGCAGCGAACAGGTCAGGCGCGCGGCAGCCGCTGCGCTCGCCGAGATCGGAACTCGGGATGCCCTCGAGGCACTGATCCCGGCGACCCGCTCGTCCACTGAATCGGTTCGGGTGATCGCGGTCGGTGAACTCGGTCGGTTCGGAAACTTGGTGCCGGTGTCCGCCCTCGTGGACTCGTTCGAGGACCGAAGCGACCTCGTCAGGCGAACGGCCGCGCGGTCGTTACTGGAGTTGCTCGCGAACACACCGTCGGACAGAAGCCACGAAATCCGGGAGGCTGTCTCCGACGAACTCACGGCGGGGGATACAGCGTCGCTCGTCGAACAACTGGTTACGTTACTGAGCGGAAACCCACCGCAGTACGTTCGGCGAAACGGGACGTGGTTGCTGGGCCGAATCGCCGGCGACGAACACCGAGCGGACGTCCAGGAGTGTCTGCTCCGCGGGCTCGACGATTCCGACGAAATTACGGCGAAGTTCGCGATGACAGCTCTCGTCCAGCTTGGCGATCCGTCGCTCGAGTCGCGACTACGCCGGTTGATCCGTGACGAACCGGACACGTCCGCGACGAAGCGGCGAGCCGAGTTCGTCCTCGAGCGGGTCAAATCCAGCCCGTCTCGCGAGGCCGTTACGAACTCCGTCGAGTTCACGTACGTAACCGATCCGGCCGATTATACGCGGAAAAAGCGCGAGCAGTCCTCCGACAAACGGGACGAGTAGCCCACTGAACCGTGGGTCTAGCGTCGAGACCGCACTGAGTTCGTCTACCTTCACCGCTGGATGGTCCGATCTCGGTACGACGCATCGACCGACCTGTGACGCCCATAATATATATCGTCGTGAACGAACGAGTGGAACTCGAGTCGCATGGTGTACAACTGGCGGTGTCGACGCTGTGAGTTTGTCGTCTGGTCTCGAAACGGGAACGAGATCCGCTCCGCGATCCAGGATCATCTCGTCGATCATCATCGCCAGCGTCTCTCGAAGGATGGGTTCCAGGTGCACTGGAGGTGTCCGTACTGCGACGATAGTGGGCTCGACCACGACGAATCGGCGGCCGTCAGGGCGTTCAGGGATCATCTGTTCGGACACGCAAAGCAACTCCTACAGACTGGCGCCCACGTTACGGACGAAGTCGGTGGCACCGGTAACGTGTTGGTGCTCGCTCCGTCGGAAAGCGACGGTGCGAACAACGCCCGAGTCCATTTTACTGCACCCAACGACGTCGTGATACTGGTGACGATGAACGTCGCCGACCGTCTGGAGTTACTCGGCCGTCGCCTCGAGGAGTGGCCCGCGAAAACGATCGTCGTGACGACGAAAACCGATCCGTTGGCCGGCGTTGAGGACGTAGATATCGCGTCCGTCCCGCTCGAGATCGTTCAACTGGACAAGGGTCTCGGAATCGCGGGGCTCGGTGAGACGATCTCGCGTGTGATCGCCGAACACGAGACGACGGACGGAGATATTGCCGTCCAGTTCGACGTCCTCTCGGAGATCATCGACACGTACGAACTCGAGAAGGTGTTTCGGTTCATTCACCTGCTCAACTCGCGGATCGAAAGCGTCGACGCGCTCTCACACTACTACTGTAACTCCCAGGCCCGTTCGAAGCCCACGATAAACCTCATCGGCGAGCTGTTCGACCTCAGGATATCCGCGACGGGCGAGCGATTCGTTCTCGAGCAGTGATCGATCCCGGCGACCGTCACTCGAGGTCGGGACGTTCGGTCGCTCGACGGAGGAGCCCGATGAACGTGTTCGCTTCCCGCTCGGTCAGGTCGGCCCGCCCGTAGACGCGACGTATCATCCGCATGGTCTTCTCGCGTTTCTCCTCGGGGTGGTTGAGTTCCTCGAGGAGTGCCGACCACTGTTCGTAGAGTCGATCCTCGGTCGGCGGTGTGGCCCGCACGCGTTCCACGTCCGGGAGTTGTGTGTCCTCGTCGCCCAGCGTGAGCGTTCTGAGTTCGTACAGCGTTACTGTGGCCGCCTGGCCGAGATTGAGGACGGGATACGCTGCGTTCGCCGGGATCGCACAGATCTCGTCGAGACGAGCCAGTTCGTCGTTAGTGAGACCGACACGCTCTCGACCGAAGACGACGGCGGTTCGGGTTTCGACCGACGCGAGTCGATCGGCGAGGCCTGCCGGCGTCGAGAACGGAAACCGAACGTGACTGCGGTCGTCCTCGTTGGTAACTGCCGTACATCCGACGGTGTGATAGTTCTCGACGAGGGTGTCGAACGTGATCTCGGTCGCGTTCGGCAGGACGTCCTCTCGAGCGTGGCCCGCGAAGCCGTACGCTTCGCCGTCGGGATCGAGTTCTGGCGGGTCGACCAGCAGAAGGTCCTCGAAGCCAAAGTTCTTCATCGCTCGAGCGATCGTTCCGACGTTACCCGGCGACTGGGCGTCGACGACCGCCACTGTAGGAGCCGTCGACCGAGTCGATGGGTCGTCGGCTGACGGCTGCTCGGTCATTCGGTTTACCCTCGGGACGGCCAGTCTGTTACCGTTTCGATTTGTCGGTCCGTAGCGGTTTGTGGCCGGTCGTTGTTCGTCTGTCGTTGTTTATACGTGGAACAGGCGCAATACCACGGCCTTCAAGCCGTGGATACGCGCCGTCACTCCGGGCAACAGACCACTGTTCAATCGGTTTCTCTGAGTTTCCCACGATGAGGTTTAAGTGACAGGCCGCCCTGTCAAAGAGTAGGAATCGGTCGGAAGGTGCGAATTCCGAACCGTCCTTCGGAGGCGGCCTGTCCGCCCACGCAACGAGGCAGTATCCGAAAGGACAGCCGGTGAACGCACATGCTCGAAGCGTGTGCCTGTGCCGACTACTCGAAGCGAACCAGACGATACCCCCGAGTCTGCTGACGCCTGCTGGCGTCCCCGTGGCTAAACCAACACCGGGACGCCAACACGGTCGAGGATAGGGGTAACGGCGGTTTGGCACCGCCAGCAGTCCACCACACCGAGACTGTGGGACTACCCGTGCCCGAAAGGTGTGGTAGTCCGTTGACTGGACTGCGAACCTGAAACTCCCACCGCTCGGGATTCCTGCGTCTTCAGGCGCAGGAGGATGTCAATGTTTCCCGATTGTTAACCATAATTCATTAATTTTAGTAACTAGTCTAGTAGTGACTAGTCTAGATAGATAATCTAGATCTAGTGACAACCGGACGATCGATCGTGTCACCGTCGATCACGCTTGATCACGCGACTGTCGGCCTCCGGATATCGATAGACGGTGGAGTTCGGTCTACAGAGGAGTTCAGTCGAATACTGCTCTCGTCCCGTTCCGGGTGAGGCCACGTCCTGGTGCTGTCGTTCCTGACGAGCGTCGAGACAGTGAATGGGGACTGCGAGTAGATGGTAGATGGATGGCAGTACGGGACACACACCCCCGTCGCGTTTGTAACGCCGATTGCGTGTGAAGGTTTTCGTCGAGAACACACCACTGTCGCGGATGAAAAACGACCCGGAAATTTCGTGAACCGATCGATTTTGTCGAGTTTCTCGACCACCCACTGGCCGTTTCCGTTACATCCGCGACGGGGGTGTGGGTGTCGTGATCGCACGGCCCCGTTTCTGGCTCTCGAGCCGATCGACGCTCGCAGGCGGATTCGTGCGAAACCGAACGCCACTGGGCTCGTCTCGTTGGCCTCGAGCGACGTTCGACATTCGAGTGTCGGTGGAGGCGGGGTATCCGGCGACAGTTGGTGACCGACAGCCACCCATCGGTAGCTATCGGATGGGAGACGAAATCGGTCCGTCAACCGGATGAGCGATGTGATCGAGTCGGACTCCGCCGAATCCGCTGTTCTCTCCTCAGTTACATCCGCGACGGGGGTGTCGGTGTCGACCGCCCGTCGATCGATCCTCGAGACCGGCCGCCGTTAGAAGCGCGATGTGGGTCTTCTGGCCCTATTTCAATGAGTGGCCGAAATCGGCGTTTCCAGCCGTTACAGTGCACATTTTACATCCGCGATAGATCCCCATACATTTATATCAATCCGGGGGAAAACACGGTTCACTGCAATGTCCGCTAACGACGATCGTGATCCGCTGTTTCGGTACGACGATCCGGTTTTTGCCGACGAGCGGTTGCTCGAGATCACGCACCTGCCCGGCCCGGACCGGATCGTCGGCCGCGACGAGCAGATGCAACGGGTTGCGGACGCCCTGAACCCGGCTATCTTCGGGAGCGAACCCAACCATCTGTTCATCTTCGGCAAGACTGGTACCGGTAAATCACTCATCTCTCGGTCGGTCACCAAACGAGTGATCTCGGAGGCCCGACGCGACGACGTCACGGTCAAGTACGCCTTCATCGACTGCGGGGAACAGAACACCGAGGCGTCGATCATCAAGACGATCGCCCAACTCGTCAACGAACCGGCCGAAAGCGGCGTCTCCGTTCCGGATCGGGGGCTCGGAACCGGCGACTACTACAAACGTCTCTGGCAGGCCGTCGACCGCTGTACCGACGTCACGATCGTCATCTTAGACGAGATCGACATGCTCGAGGACGACGAGGTGCTCCGAAAACTCTCGCGGGCGGGCGAGAACCGCCGTATCTCGAACTCGAGTATCGGTATCATCGGCATCTCGAACAAGATCGACTTCCCGGATCATCTCTCAGAGCGGGTCAAATCCAGCCTCTCCCGGGACGAACTCGTCTTCTCACCCTACGATGCGAACCAGTTGGTCGAAATCCTCGAGAAACGGCGGGACGCCTTCCACGACGGAGTCCTCGCGGACGACGTCATTCCGCTTACGGCTGCACTCGCCGCCCAGGAACACGGTGACGCCCGAAAGGCGATCGACATCCTTCGAAACGCGGGTCGAATCGCCAAAAAGCAGACGGATACCCGAGTCACGGCAGAACACGTTCGCGACGCGAAAGAGAAGACCGAAGCCGACCGATTCAACGAACTCATCGAAGGCTCCCCCCAGCAAGCGAAGGCGATCCTCTACTCGCTGACGATTTTGACCGAAAACAGCTCGCAAAAGGAGTTTCCGACGAAGATCATCTACAACCAGTACAAGGAGATCGCTCGCCGACTCGACTTCGACGTGCTCTCGGAACGCCGGGTCCAGGAGATACTCCAGGAGCAAAACTTCCTCAACGTCATCCAGTCCGAACGCGAGGGTCGTGGGCGTGGTCGCGGTGCTCACGCCAAACACCGCCTGCTCGAGAACCCGTCGATCGTCAAGAAGGTGCTGTTGCGCGACTCGCGTCTCGCCGTTCTCGAGAACGGAGACGACGACGAGTGATCGACAGCGGTCCTCGGTAGCGACCGTCCGGTTGCTGTTGGGACGCTCCTATAATCGATTATATTTCCTGGTACAAAATCGACAATTAAATTCTATTTAGTGAGGGGGCTTAACAAACACGATCCGCTGATCACAACCAGATGACGAACTTCGTACGATCGATTCGGGATACGGTGATGCGAAACCAGCGTACCGTCGCCATCGGCGGTTCGGAGCCGATGACGTTCTCAGAGCTCTGGTCGGCGACTGACGCGTTCGCTGGTGGACTCCGTCGGCGGGATCTTTCTGCCGGTGACGCGGTCGGTGTCCATCTCTCGTCGCCACGGACGTTCGCCGTCGCGTTCTACGGTGTCCTTCGAAACGGCTGCGTTCCCGTGACCATTCCGTCGAATTTTGACGACGAGGACATTACCGCGGCGCTGACCGAAACGAACTGTACCGCGCTCGTCGTCGACAAGCGCCGTATAATGGGAATCTTGGCCGACGTAGACGAGTTGCGCGTCGCCATCACTGTCGACTCCGATGGCGGGCTTGGGATCGACTGGTCGGCGTTTCTCGACAACGAGGGGATGAACGGATCGGGGTCACGGACCGGGATCGACGTCGTCGGTCGCGGGAGCACGGAACTCGGCCTGATCGCGTACGAACGACGGGACGAACGGGGACCGGTCGGAATCGCTCACACCCACTCGAGTTTGCACGCTGGTGCGTCTGTCGGATCGTCGATAATCTTTTCCGGTGAGTCGCGAACCCATCTCGGATCCCTTCGTCCCACGGATCCGATCGAACTCGCGTACGGATTGAACGGGACGATTCGTTCGGGCGGGCAATACCTACCCGTAAACCGTCGGGACGCCGAGACGATTTCCACGGCGATCGAGTCTTCTGACGTCGATCGGACGTTCGTGACGCCCTCCCAGTACGGCGATCTCATGTCACTCGGGGCCGTCGACGAGGGCGTCGTCCCGATTCGGTCACCACGGGCAACGACGGGAGATTCGGCGGAGTCTCCAACGGATACAAACGAGGACGTCGTCCATCTCTACGCGTTACCTGAGACGGGAATCACACACGGGAGGACGACAGCCCACCGCAAGTCGGGACTGCTCGGAACGACCCTCCCCGACGTCGAGGCACGGCTCCTCGAGTTCGGCGGGGATGGGGACGAAAGCGAGTTGGGTGGCGATGCTGCCATGGTCGGAGACACAGCGGGTGAACCCGACGGCGGTGTCGGGGAGGTTGCGTTCGCCGGACCGTCGACGATGAGCGGGTACGTCGAACGCCCGGGACTGACGGAACGGACCGTTGCCGTCGTCGACGACCGGTTCTGGATCCGAACGGGGCTCACCGGGTGCTATCGTGACGGGGCGATTTACGTTACTGGTACGGAGGGAATTCGATCCACACCCGGCGTGTCGGGATGAGCAGTCAGTTCGAAGCGGAGCGGTCGCCCTGAGACGATCGGTTCCGATGGCGGCGATGGCCGCAATCGAGGCCCCTTTCCGTCTGCTCTCCTCACTCGAGGTATGAACAGCGTCGATGCGGCCGGGCTCGGTATCGGAGACGAGTATCCGCCCCGGATCATGGGCGTGTTGAACGTCAGCGAGGAGTCGCCGTACGATCCGAGCGTCTACGACGATCCCGGCGAGGCGGCCCGATACGTCGACGAGGAGCTGATCGACGAAGGAGCTGACATCGTCGACGTCGGCCTCGAGTCGGCCAACAAACGGTTCGGCGTCCTCTCAGCCGAGGAGGAACTCGACCGCCTTCACGTAGCCCTCGAGACCATCGAGAGCGTCTCCGGCGACGCGGTGTTCTCGATCGAAACCCGCTATGCGGACGTGGCAGACGAGGCACTTTCACGGGGGTTCGACATGGTCAACGACATCTGCGGGTTCGCCGATCCCGAGATGCCGACGGTCTGTACCGAACACGACGCCGCCGTTGTGAAGATGGCCAGCCCACCCGACCTCGAGCGCCCAGGTGCTGTTCGGGAGACCGACTGGGCGGCGCGAAAATCCCCAGGGTGGGCCGACCGTGCGGACTACGTCGATCAGGTCTTCGAGGCATTGAAACAGAACGGGTTCACGGAGAAGACGATCGTCGACCCCGCGTTCGGGGGGTGGAGCGAGGCACAGACTCTGGCGGACGATCGGGAAACGTTTCGCCGTCTTGGAGGGTTTAGATCGCTCGAGCGGCCGATACTCGTCTCGATTAACCGAAAGAACTTCCTTGGCGACGTCGTCGGCCGGGAAACGGACGAGCGCCTCCCCGCGAGTCTGGCGGCGACGCCGCTCGCCGTCGAACGCGGCGTCCACGTCATACGGACGCATGACGTCGCCGAGACGCGCGATGCCGCGTTGATCGGATCGGCCTTCGGCGATTGTCCAACCAGGTGACCGCGGAGACGCCGTCTCGAGGGGAAATAGCCGTTTCGAAGGCTCCCACTCGACGAACTCGACAATGTACTGCAGTAAGAGAAAGCTTATGACGGAGGCTTCGAAATGGGGGAGTGGACGCCGGGCGGCCTCCCGGGTAGGGGTACTTTGGAGGCGATTCCCGGCCCACAACACGGAATTATTGTGGAGTTACGTCGATTAGTGGCTACGCCCCTCGACGGTTCCGATCAACTGCTCACTTTCGCTCGTGGCCCGGACCGTCGGCCTGGGCCGAACGTCCGTCATCCCAGGGGGAGACTTGTCCCTTTCTCACTTCCGATGGAAACACACTCACCGCTCGAGCCCGAACGCTGACGCCATGGAGTTCGAGGAGTGGGAACCGATCTACGAGGCCATCGTCGACGATTTCGGGTACGATCGAGCGGCGGACGAGCGAGCACGCGATGTCTTCGCGTCGATGACCGACTCGTTCGACCTCGAGAAGCTCTCGGCCGCTCGAGGGGCAACCGTCGCCGTCGTCGGCGCGGCACCGTCGCTCGAGACGGCCGCGGAACTCGAGCGAGCACGCGAGGCTGACGTCGTCTTCGCGGCGTCGACCGCCGCCGACGTTCTCGACCGACGAGGAATCGAAGTCGACTGCATGGTCACGGATCTCGATAAAAACCCCCAATCGGTTCGTCGGTTTACCGAACGCAGGGTCCCGGTCGCGGTTCACGCTCACGGCGACAACGTTCCGGCCGTTCGACGGGTCGTTCCGGACTGTGACGACGAGTACGTTCTTCCGACGACCCAGGCGAAACCGCGTGGCCCGGTCCGAAACCTCGGTGGGTTCACCGACGGCGACAGGGCGGCGTTTCTCGCCGACTATCTTGGTGCCGATCGACTCGTGTTCGTGGGATGGGAATTCGACGATCCCGACGTCGGACCGGTCAAGGCGCGCAAACTCGAGTGGGCCGGTCGGTTACTCTCTTGGCTCGAGCGACGACGCGACGACCGATTCGAGCTACTCGAGGGGACAGGCGACGAGTTCGTCACTGAATTCGGTACGTGACGATATCGTCACAGCCACAGACCGGGCAATCCGCCGTCGCGTTTTCGATCGTCTTTCCACACCGACGACACTCCTCGACCGTCGTTTCCCCGTCCCTTTGAAGAAGAACCGATTTGACTGCTCGACGCATCGCCGACTGCGTGGTTCGATTGGTTCGTCGTTTGCCGCTCATGATCCAACGCTTACCGAGATCGTAGTTCGTTATTGTCGGGCTACCGTGACTGACATCATAGCTGAACAATATTTACAAACTGAATGTTCTCTCCACCGGTGGAAAGCTCTCGTTTCTTGAGTGTCACTCGAGGGTGAACGTCGTCCCAACAGTACTGGCGGATATCGGTCCCGCTACTTGCGGTGGTCTCGGTGGTCAGCTATCGACGTTCTCGACCGTTCGAAGAAGGGAAAATTGTTTTCGAGGAGGGTTACGGACTCGGCTGTCGACTGCGTCAACGGGAGCGATCGGAAAACCTTCGTCAGCGACGGGGGTGCCGAACCGACCGGTGGTGGTTCAAAACAGAGCGTCGAGTTCGCCGCCGGTATCGACCAGCGAGGTGAGGTCCTCTTCGGCTCTCGCCTGGACCATCTCGGTGGTGTCCTGTGCTTCGATCGCGACCTGCTGGAGTTGGTCGATTCGCGGGACGTCCGTCACGCCCGACAGGAGGACGATCGCTCCGACTTCGTCCTGGTTCGGCCGTGGGTAGTCGCCGCCGCGAATCTCCATGCTCCCGGTTTCATCCTCGAGCCACTGACGTCCTCGCTCGACCCCCTTGCGATTTAGGTGTTCCGGCGGGCCGGTCGAGACGACCAGTCCCCGGTCGGCACTTGCGACGTCACACGGGAGGGTGAGTCGTCCGAGCGTCGCCTTTCGGACGAGACTCGTCATCCGGTTCGTCGCGGTTCCTTCGTCGAACGTCTCGGTCTCCCGAAACGTCGAGAGGAGTCCATCGTCCGCGTTGTCGACGGTTTCGCGTGCGTACCCGATCGTCGACACCCCTCCCTCGAGCGTGTTGATGATCTCGGAGGAGTCGACGACGCTCTCGGCGACGTGGTCGTCGTGGTGGACCTCTCCGGCCGCGAACAACAGCCCGAACCGCTCGACGATTTCCTTGTTGATCCGGTCGTATCCGCCGGCGACCGTCTCTCCGGCGTCGCGCCAGACCTCGTTATCGAAGACGAGCAGGTTGTCGACCTCGCGAACGAACGTCTGGAACGATCGTGCCGCGTTGAGGGTGTAGATCCCACCCTCGTCGGTTGCGGGCAAAACCCCGAGTCCGAACACCGGTTGCGTGTAGATCCGTTTGAGATGTGTCGCGAGGACCGGGGCACCGCCGGAGCCGGTTCCGCCACCCATCCCGGCGACGATGAGGAACGCGTCGATCTCGTGAATCGGGATGCGATCGATCGCACCCTGTACTTCGCTGATGTCCTCCTCGGTAACTTCGGCGCCAAGTTCGTTGTCGGCGCCGACACCGTGGCCCTTGACGCGTGCCTGACCGATCAGGACTCTGTTCCGTTTCGGAATTCGCTCGAGTCCGTGGAGATCCGTCGTTGCCGAGTTGACCGCGATCGCCGTTTCGACGAATCCGCCATCGATCGCCTCGTCGTACGCGAGGAATTCGTCGACGATCTTCCCGCCTGCCTGACCGAAGCCGATTAGTGCGAGTTTCATGGTTGTCTCTCGTGGCCGTTTCCGGTGGCGACCACACCGAAGTGACCGCCAAACCGCGGAAACGGATGCCACGTCCCGGTGGATTCCGCTGACTACCATTGTTATGGTCCGCATAGATCTGCCGGGTCGACAGCCATCTCGGAGGCCTATTCGCTCGGTTCTCGCGGACCGCCCCTAGCATCTCAGGCGGCTCAAACGAGGGTTCCTGAGCCGTTCGAGCTGGTTACACGTTAGTATAGTCGTCGATTAACGACTCTCACTCGATGGCGACTGTCGACGACTCGAATCAGTAGACGACGAATACCGCGTCCGTACGTCCTCGAAGCGGTCGGAAAATCTACCGAGATAATTCGGTGTTGAACTAAGGCTGACACAGTAAAAATCCGACCCGCGACCGAATCACTGCCGGAACAACCTCGAGAGTAAGCCCTATACACGCCGATGGCTTATTTCAGGCCGGATGACCGAGGGCACGTCGACCGGACGGCGAGAACTGCTTGCAGGGGCAAGCGGGATCGCCGCGAGCGCCCTCGCGGGATGTTCCGAACGATTCTGGTCTCACGCGGAGAACACGGCTCCCGAGCAGATCGAGTTAACGATCAAGACGGTTCCGGCCGACGACGATGCGGTCGCCGCCAAGATCATGAGCCACCTTCGGGAGAACTTCCAGGCGGCGGGTATCGACGCGCTTCACGAACCGATCGCGGAGGCAGAGTTGTACCGTGACGTCCTCCTCGAGGGTGATTACGACGTGTTCGTCGTTCGCCATCCGGGGTTCGACGACACCGATGCGCTGTACGGAATGCTTCACTCGCAGTTCGTAAGCGACGTTGGCTGGCAGAACCCGTTTCACCTCTCGGACGTAACCGTCGACGATCTCCTCGAGAGTCAGCGAACGATGACAGACGGCCGCGACGAGGTGATCGTCGATCTCCTCGAGTATCTCGAGGAGACTGCCCCGTATACGGTCGTCGCCTTTCCACACAGCCTCGGTGCCATCAGACGGGAGCTGCCAGCGTCGATTATCCCCCAACGCTCGTTCGAGTACGTCCAGGTCATGTCATTGGAACCGTCGGACGGCCCGCGGGAGACGCCCCTCGAGGTCGGTGTCTACGGTGAAGGACTGACGGATCGATTGAACCCGTTGATCGTCGACCGAAGCCGAATCGAGGGGTTGACTGAACTGGTGTACGATCCGTTGTTCCGTCGACTGGACGACGAGTACGTTCCGTGGCTGGCGACCGACATTAGTTGGGAAGAATCCGCTCGGACGGAAGCGACGATCACCCTGCGCGACGGAGTGACCTGGCACGATGGCACCGAACTCGACGCCGACGACGTTGTTTTCACTCACCGGTTTCTCGCGGACACGTCACTCGGCGAGATCGAAGGTGGGCTGCCAGCGCCACGATATCGGGGCCGACAGGCCATCGTCGAAACCGTCGACCGCATCGACGCGCGCACGGTCAGATTTTCGTTCGGTAACACCGCTCGTCGAGCGGCTGCCCGTTCGCTGACGATCCCGCTGTTTCCCGAACACATCTGGGAACCGAGATCGGAGGTCGTCGCCGACCGTCAGACCGAGGCGCTCGTGGTCGAAGACGAGGACCTCGTTGGCTCCGGGCTGTTCGAGTTCGTCGAGGTCTCGCCCGGATCGATCTCCCTCGATCCGTACGACGCTCACGTCTTTCGTACCGACTCCGGGAGTCGACCAACGATTCTCGAGGGGTTCTCCCAGTTTTCCGGGATTCGGTTCACCGTTGACCCGAACCCCGGTGCGATGATCGAATCGCTCCAGGAGGATACGACCGATATCACGGCGACGACCATCCCACCGAGCGTAGTCGAGACGGTCCAGGAGTCCGAGTCGGTTCGACTGGTGAGCTCCGCGACGGATTCGTTTTACATGATCGGGTACAACATCCACCATCCGGAACTCGGCAACCCACACTTCCGGCGAATCCTCTCCCGGTTGATCGACCGGGAGTATACAGTTACCGAACTGATGGCCGGCTACGCCGAACCAGCGGAATCGTTCAGTTCGCTGGTCGGCATCCGCGACGACGAGTGGGACCATCGTTCCGAGCCAGTTATCCCTCGATTTCCCGGTACGGACGGCGAGATAGACGTCGACCGGGTTCGATCGCTCTTCGAGGATGCCGGCTACCAGTACGAAAACGGTGTTCTCCTCGAATGATACGATCCGGGATGGCTGATACGGTCTGGGACGACTGGTTGCCGGTCGATCCCTCACCGACCTGCGATCGACCGGAACAGCTCATAGCGGTTCGTACGAACTGATAGGGATTATCGTAGCCAACCACCGGTTTCGAATCCTCTCTTTCGGCACTGTCTCTCGGTTCTTCACTGGGAAACGATGAACTCCTACGATAATCCCTATGACTCGGTGAACGACGCGAGGGAGGTGATCGGTTTCGCAGCCACCCTTGATGTGGTCGTGTTCTCGACCCGTGGTGCGTGACCGATCGCTATTAATGTCCCGAGGACCGTAGTTGCGATCGGATCCAATGTCGCTTCTCGGCGTGGTGATCGAACTCGCTTTCGTTGTTGTCGCGATGCTTGCGACTGCAACACTCGCCCTCGTCGGCCCGAGACGGCTATCTGCTGCGATTCGTGACTTTCGGTGGCGGTTCAGGGTGTGTTTGCTTCCCGTCGTCGCGCTCGTTACGGTGTTGGCGATTCGGTGGTCGACCGTCGACGTCGTTATGCGTCTAGAGCGGCGCGTTCTTGGAACGAACATCACTCCGATCCTCTTCGAGATCGAGCAGGCGGTCTTTCCGGAGAACCCCGTTATCGTGCTCCAGTCGTTTCAGTCCCCGGAGCTGACTAGTTTCTTCGTCTTCGTCTACATCTACGGATACGCCTTTCTGTTGTTGTTCCCGTTCGTCGCTTACTTCGCCCTGGAGGATGCCGAGGAGCTCCGGACGTTGATCCTCGCGTTCACGGCGAACTATGCGATCGGATTGGTTTGTTACGTTTTCTTTATCGCCTACGGGCCGCGAAACTTCGATCCACTCCTGTTCGAGGGGCTGTTGTACGATGCGTTTCCGCAATCGCGGATGCTCACGAACCAGGTCAATCAGAGCACGAACGTCTTTCCCTCGTTGCACACGTCGCTTTCGATGACCGTCTTCTTCCTCGCGGTGTTGACCCGTCGAAAGTATCCGGTATGGGTTCCGATTTCGGGCGTTCTCGCGATTAGCGTCGTCGTCTCGACGATGTATCTCGGGATCCACTGGTTTTCGGACGTGGTTGCTGGAACGATTCTCGCAGTCGTCAGCGTGTACGTCGGTCGCAACTACA
The DNA here is from genome assembly GCF_009807105.1 of Natrialba sp. INN-245. Taxonomy (NCBI): domain Archaea; kingdom Methanobacteriati; phylum Methanobacteriota; class Halobacteria; order Halobacteriales; family Natrialbaceae; genus Natrialba; species Natrialba sp. INN-245. Next base: position 111,785 of record NZ_WUBV01000059.1, read on the forward strand.
CCGTACAGGAGATCGCCGGATCGGTACGACAGTATCTCGGTACCGGGTTCAACCGGATCGGGCGAGCAGACGGCGATTGAGACGGGCTCCTATCACTGTTTACGGAAACACTTACAGATTACACTCGGAGTGGCTTCCGTGAGCGCTCTACTCTCGCACGCCGGTGGTTCGTCCGTGGAACCGCCCTCACGAGCGCCGTAGCCGGCTCGTAGACGACGCGGTCCGTCGGCGCTTTTTCCGCGACGATCTTCCAGAAACCGGGGGAGCGAACCGTGATCTCACACCGTCCGCGAGCGTTCGTCCGAACCCATCTGGTTCCGAGGTCGACGATCGCCCCCTCGACCGGTCTGTTGGCCCGGTCCCGGACGCAAACGGTGATCGGTGTGTCGACCGGCACTTCACGGGGAACGCCTTCGAGTACCAGTGATCGTTCGATCCGCATACCAATCGCTACGGGTCCAGGATGCAAAAAACGCCACACCCGTCAGTGTCACTGCATTCCGACCGTCGATCACTCCTCGAGGGAGATCGTTCGGCCGGCCCCGCTCGATCGGTACACCGCGTCGATGATCTCCTGGACGGCAAGAGCCTGTGCGATGCTGTCGTCGTCGCTGCGTCCCTCGACGATCTCGTCGAAAAACGCCCGCAGTTCGTCGGTGTGTGTATCGTTCTGGTGGGTCTCGACGACCGTATCTTCGAGGTGATCCGGCCCGATCGAACTCGCCGAGTGGAAACTGAGCGTTCCCTCGAGCAGATCGAACGTGGCCGCGGCGTCCGTGCCACGAACGACGAACTCGTGGTTCGCCGGCCGATTCGTCGCCCAGGCGACTTCGAGGCTAATCGTCTCGTCGCCCGCACACCGGACGAACGCGCTCGCCGAGTCATCGACGTCGAATCCTCCGGGCCCGGAGTCGTCGGCCCACATCTCGAGGTAGGCGTACTCTTCGCGCGATCCGAACTCACTTCGTGTGACGCCGTTTACCTCCTTGGTGTCCGGATAGTCGAGCAGATACATCGCGAGGTCGACCGCGTGGACACCGAGATCGATGAGTGCACCACCGCCCGCGATCTGTCGTCTGGTAAACCACGATCCTCGGCCAGGGATTCCTCGTCGCCGGACGTAGTTCGCTTCGATGTGCGTAACCTCGCCAAGATCCCCACGGTCGATCCGACTTTTCACGATCTGCACCGTGTTCGCAAACCGGTTGTTGAAGCCAACTGCACAGTAGGTATCGGACGACGACGCCGCATCGGCGATTCGCCGTGCGCTGTCGATCGAGTGTGCGAGCGGCTTCTCGAGGAGGACGTGAAGATCGCGCTCGAAGGCGTCGACTGCGTACTCCTCGTGGAATCTGTTTGGGGTCGTGACGATGACGGCGTCGATAGTGTCGTACAGTTTCTGGTGGTCGTCGTAGACGTCGACGTCGTAGCGACGCGCGAAGCGGTTTCGCGCCTCGGCGGCAACGTCCATTCCGCCGACGAACTCGACGCCGAGCTCTCTGAGACGTTCGGCGTGGAACTGTCCGATGTTGCCGAGGCCGACGATTCCCGTTCGAATATCGTATTTGTTCGCTGTCATCGGAGGGGCACTGCGTCCGTTTTCTCACTCATACATCTAATGTCGCTATATAGAACGTATGTGCTCACCCCTTTTCTCTCCGTCGCCAAACGGAGAATCAGTGGAGCGGTGGCGAGCATCAACTGTCGGCCTCTCCCGTCGCCGGCCCGGATTCTCGCTCGGAACGGTCAGTGATGCCGTGGGCCAGTGCGGTACCGGTCTCCGTCTCGAAGAGGTGGACTCTCGACCGATCGAGGACGACGTCGACGGACTGGTTCTCTCGGATCTCCGTATCGGGTGTGACGCTCATCAGCAACTGGTCGGACGACGACGTGGGGTCTTTCTCCATCGAGTGGTCCGCGCTGTCGGTGAGCATGAGGTAGACGAACACTTCGTTTCCCATCGGCTCGAGAACGTCGGTCCGTACGCCGATCGGCTCCGACGGCTCGTCCAGGGCGTCTGCGTTCTCCGCCACGTGGACGTCCTCCGGTCTGATACCCACTGTTATCCCGTCGCCGACGGCCGTCTCCGGGACGGCGGCGCGAGCGAGCGAGACGTCGAAATGCGCGGTTTCGATGCGCCCGTCCGCGACCGTTCCCTCGGCGAAGTTCATCGACGGCGAGCCGATAAAGCCCGCGACGAACCGATTTGCGGGTTCGTTGTAACAGACCAGCGGCGGCGCGATCTGCTGAAGTCGCCCTTCGTTCAGGACCGCGATCCGGTCTGACATCGTCATCGCCTCGGCTTGATCGTGGGTGACGTAGATGATCGTCGTCCCGAGTTCGCGGTGGAGTCGCTGGAGTTCGGTTCGCATGTGGACCCGAAGCTTCGCGTCCAGGTTCGCGAGCGGCTCGTCCATCAGGAAGACGTCGGGGTTGCGAACGATCGCGCGGGCGATCGCGACGCGTTGACGCTGCCCGCCCGATAACTCGTCGGGCATCCGCTCGAGCATCCCCTCGAGTTGGACGATCTCCGTAGCGCTCTCGACCCGGCGTCTGATCTCCTCGTCGTCGTACGTCCGGAGTCGGAGGCCGAAGGAGACGTTCTCGAAGACGTTCATGTGTGGAAAGAGCGCGATGTTCTGGAACACCATCGCCACACCGCGGTCTTTCGGCGCGAGATTTGTCACCTCGTCGTCGCCGATGAAGACCCGTCCCTCGGTCGGTTTGGTCAGTCCGGCAACTGTCTCCATCGTCGTCGACTTGCCACAGCCCGAGGGGCCGACGAAGGTGACGAACTCGCCGTCTTCGACCTCGAGGCTGACGTCGTCGACCGCGGTGACGTCTTCGAAGCGTTTCGTGACGTTCTCGAGTCGTACTCGTGCCATGGGTTACTCTTTGAGTGCGCCCGCGGTCAGTCCGCTGACGATCTTCTCCTGGGCGACGATCACGAGGATCGCCACCGGAATCACGCCGACGATGCTCGCAGCCGCCATCAGGTTGTACAGCACCTCGTACTGGCCCTGGTATCCGAGGATCCCCTCGAGGATCGGCGCCCAGTTTTCGGGTTGGCCGTCGGTCATCAGAAACGAGAAGAAGAACTCGTTGTAGACGGCGATGAACGTCAACACGCCGGCGGTCGCGACGCCGGGAGCAGAAAGCGGGATGATCACCCGAAATAGGGCACCGAGTCTGGTCGTCCCTTCGACGCGTGCGGCGTCCTCCAGTCCGTCCGGAATCTGTGAGTAAAACGTCGTGAGGATAAATATTGCCAGCGGCATGAAGATCGCAGACAGCGGCAACACCATCGCACCGGGTGTGTTGTAGAGGCTTCCGTCACCCGTAATCGGCTCGAGGGCGGCGAACTGGGTGTTGAACAGGTCGTTCAGAGGGATGAAGAAGGCCGCCGGTGGGAAAAACGAGATCACCAGCACCAACAGCACCAGCGGCACCTTCCCGGGGAACTCGAGACGACCGAAGGCGTAGCCCGCGAGGCTGGCGATCACCAGCACGATGATCGTCGAGGCGGTCGCGATGACGAAGCTGTTGAACATGTACCAGTGGAAGGGGATGACTTCGAAGACCTCGACGAACGCGCCAGGGTTGAAGCCGTTCGGCATGAGGATGATGTCCTGCTGGCGGCCTTCCGGCGTGAGTGCGACCATGAGCAGCCAGTAGAACGGAAACAGCGTCGTCACGAGAAAGAAGATCGTCGCGACGTAAAACAGCGATCGGTACACTCGCCGAGGGTTCGAAATGGCGTTGGCGACCCACCGCTGGAAGGGCCCCCGGTCGAGTTCGACCTCCCGATCGTCCTCGAATATCGTTCCTCGATCCGCCGTCTCGCCCTCGATCCGTCCGCCGTCGGGGAGCCGAGTGGACCGGAAATCGCGGCTCGAGACGTCCCCGGCGGCACGGGTAACGTCGCTCCCGGCTCGATCGTCAGAGCTGGTTCGGCCGCGTTCGTCCGGGTCGGATCGGTCGTCCGAGTCGGTTCCTCCGTCTCCATCCGGGTCGGATCGGTCACGCTCCCGTCCGCTCGAGTCGACTCGGTCCCGATCGCTTCGTTCATCGGTCATCAGTAGAGCCCTCCCTCCGTATCGCGGAAGAAGAAGACGTAGACGGAGATGATCAGGCCGATCACGAGTGCGGTCGCGAACGCGACGGCGGCGGCCGTTCCGTAGATGCGGGTCCCGCCGAACATCGCCTCGACGACGAGACAGGTAAGCGACGGCACGGTCGTACAGCCGGCGGTCGACTCGATCAGCCCGTAGACGCGCATCGCGTCCATTGTCCGGAACAACATCGCGACCAGCAACGCCGGCATCACCAGCGGGAGCGTGATCATCTTGAACCGTTGCCAGGGTGACGCGCCCGCGACGCGCGCGACGTTGTACAGACTTCGATCGACGCTCTGGAGGCCCGCGAGAATCAGCAAGGCCATGAACGCCGCCGACTTCCAGACGTCGGCGATGAGGATGATGACGAACGCGTCCTGGCTGTCGGCCAGCGGGTCCGGACCGAACAGGCCGAGCCACTGCATCAGATCGCTCCCGAATCCGACCGTCGGCTGAAACAGGAGAAAGAAGATCATCCCCTGGATGACGATCGGCACTGCCCAGGGGAGAATAATCGCGACCCGGACCCATCGACGGCCTCGGAAATCCTGATCGAGCACGTACGCCTGCGCGAACCCGATCACCGTCTCGATGAGTACGCTGATGACGGCGAACGCGAGCGTGACGAACAGCGCCTGCTGGAGAAACGGGACGCCGAACTCGACGAACGGGAACGACGTCGACACCGTGACGTCCATAAACTGCCGGGCGAGCCGGGCGTTTCCCGTGAGGATGTCGACGTAGTTCTCGAGGCCGACGAACCCGCCTAATGGCTCGAGTCCTCGCGTTCGGTCCTCTCGCAGGGACATGACGAACGTCATCACGAGCGGATAGAACGCGATCAGTGCCAGCAACGCAAACGCCGGCAACAGGAGGAGGTAGGCGTAGGCCCGCTCGCTCAAATTCTCCATCCAGTTGACGACGGCGTTCCCCGTCCGGTCGCGATCACGCGTCCGGTCTCCGCTGGTGAGCACGTCGATGGGAGTCTCCGAGCGGGCGTCGGCGTCGGAATCAGTCGCCATTCTGTCCCTCCACGTCCCGCTCGCTTCGCTCGAGTCGTCCGTTCAGGTCGTCCATCGCGGCTTCGGGGCTTTTGGCACCGCGGTAGGCGGCGTGGACCTCCTGGAAGATGAGCGCCGACTGCTCCGGCCAGACGTCAGTCACCGGTCGCGGAACCGCGTTCTCGCCGGCGATCCGTATCTGGTCGACGTAGCGTGCGACCGGGCCGATCTCGTCGGGATCGGCCTCCTCGACGAGATCGAGAATCGGCGGGAGAAAGCCCTGAAGTTCGAAGATAGTCAGCATCACGTCGTCGTGGGTAAACGCCTCGAGCACCTCGACTGCCCGCTCGTCCCGTTCGGTGTTCGGGTTGAGCGTCAGGTGCCAGCCGCCGAGTGCGGCGGCGGTCCCGCCGACGCCCTCGTACGCCGATTCGTCCTCGAGGACGGCGTACGGCATCGGCATGACGCCGAGATCCTCGCCGAAGACGTCCTCGCCACCGGTTTCGGCGATCGCGAACGGCCAGTTTCGATGGGCAACGGCGTCCCCGTTCGAAAACGGTCCGAGCGACTCCTGTTCAGACCACTGGACGATCGCCGTCGGACAGATCTGCGGGTAGTCCTCGAGGGCGTGGTCGTCCTCGCTCCCGTGGATGAACGCCCGCATCATCCGGATCGCGTCGAGTACCGGCCCCTCGTCGACGGTGATCGGTCGATCGCCGGCGGTGAACAGGTTCTCCGTCCCACCGAAGTACGCGCCACCCCAGGTCGACATCACCTCGACGAACGAACAACAGGAGAGTCCCTCGTAGGCGGCCGCCTGCGTGGTGAATCCGTACTGGGTCCCGGCCGCACTCTGCGCTTCGCTCGTCGCCTCGGCGAACTCCTGCCAGGTTGGTGGGTCGGTCCCCCAGCCGTCCGTCTCGTAGCCGGCGTCATCGATCAGGTCCCGTCGGTACAGCATCGTTCCGAAGTCGGGAAACAACGGGATGGCGTGGAGATCTCCCGTCTCCGGATCGCGGGCCGTCTCGAGAGCCGCCTCGAGGTACTCGCCTTCGACCCGATCGCGGACGTCCGTCGGCAGGACCTCCGTCAGATTCGTGGTCTGCTCGCGCAGGATAAACGGGATCGTCCACCCGCTGTCCATCATGAAGATATCGGGTGGTGACCGGCCAGCCTGGAGCGCCGACTGGTACTGTTGCATCCGCTGAGCGGAGTCGTCGACGCTCGCCTGGACCTCGACGGTGACGTCCTCGTCGAGACCGGCATCCCACAGCGCCTCCTGGACCGACGCCTCGCCGTCGTCGGTGTGCATGATGTCCTGAAAATCGGTATCGCCGGTCATTACGATCGTCCGCTCGTCTCGCGCCTGACCGAGACAGCCGGCGACGCCGACGCCAGCGACGACGGCTGTCGTCGATGCGGTCGTCACGAACGCTCGGCGCGTCGACCGTCCGTTTCGATCCGCCGGTTGCCCGCCCATCGGATCTACTAGCAGGGCGCTCACACGTTTTAATCGTGTGTCTGGATAAATGCAATTAACGACGACTGTCGGAATCGGATACTGGTCTAACGAACCGTTTCCCGCCCGGGTCGGTGCGATCGATTACGAACGTCTGCGATCCAGCGGGCCCAAACTGGATCCGCAGGTTCACTCGTACGGTTTCCTATCCGTTAGCTCCGCGCACCCTCGACCCCTGGGACGGGTGCGCCGCGAGTCGGGACAGCAGTCCCTATTACTCTTCGATGGTCGGGGGCTCGTGGCGGCCGATGTGGATCTCGTGGGCTTCGACGTCCTCGAGGGCGGCGACGCGACCGCCGACGGTGATCTCCTCGCCATCCTCGCTCTCGAGGGTGAGGTTCGCGACCTCCTCGCTGACCTCGAAGGAGACCTCGCGGACCTTTCCGCGGACGACTCGCGAACCACCGATCTCGACATCCCGGCCGTCGATCGTGGCGTAAAACTCCCCACCTTCGTCGAGTAAATCTTTCACACACCGTCGAATCGAGGCGTATCGGCGGGGATACGATCGCGCCGACTCGTCCTCGCCGAGGGTTTCCTCTGCGGTCGTCCAGAGGACGGTTCCGAAAAACCCGGAGACGAGAAAGCCAAGCGCCGACCGGTTGAAGATGACGCCGTAGCGGTCCTGATCGTCACGAAGGGCGTCCTGGGTCGCATAGATCGAATAGTTTCCGTCGGCGACGGCGATGACCGGCGTCGTGATCCCGCGGCGGGCTCGCGCCGAGGTCGCGACCGCCAAATAGTCGAACTCGGCGGGTGCGGGCGCGTCGCTTGCGGGCGTAACGACCAGATCGACGCTCACGCCGTCGTCGACCGCTGCCTGTAACTCCTCCTCGAACCGCATCAACAGGTCGGGCGTCAACGAGAGCGACAGCTCGTACTCCGCGGCGTCGATGATCTCCTCTAGGTACCGGAGGATTGTCGATCGCGACTTGACCAGGGAGACTGCTTCGGTGTCTCGGGCGGGTGCCGTATACCGGGCCTCGAGTTCGTCGATCATCTGTTCGAGGGAGTCCTGGACGTCGTCGAACGCGTCGCCGGGATCGATCGCGACGACTTTCATCGGTCTCGACTCGCGAAGCTCGACCAGTCCTCGGTCGCTCAGGCTCCGAACGGTGTCGTAGACCCGCGGCTGTGGAATGTCCGTTCGATCCGAGATTTCACTCGCCGTGAGCTGGCCCTGACCCAGGACCGTCAGATACGCGTCGATCTCGTACTCGCCGAGGTTGAACCGATCCCCGACGTGCTCGACGGTCGAGCGAAGTTCGTCTGATGCCATACGCGTCTCCACGGACCCGATAGATAAAGAATTTATTATATTCCGAGTAGCATCTAGTTTCGAAATTAAGTTGCTCGATGAGTCGACGATCCACGTCCGACACCCGAGTCGGAAATCGCACGCCCCAATGGGGACAGAACCCTTAACCTCCGCGGGCATGACAGTGGTGGCATGCGCGAGGTATTGCAGTCTACCGACGCTGTCGGCGACGAAGTAAACGGGATTCTCCCGTCTTCGCTTCCAACGGTCACGGAGCTCACCCTCGCGCTCGTCGTTCTGCTCGTCGGCTGGTTTCTCTCGAAACTCGTCGTCAGACTCGTTGGACGGACCGTAGCTCGGCGTATCGAGCGTCCAAGCGTCACTCGAACCGTATTACGGGGCGTTCGAGTCGCTGTTCTCTTCGTTACCGTCCTCGTCGTCGGTGCAATTCTCGGCCTCAGCGGTGGCCAGATTTTCCTCTCGGTTACGGTCGTGTCGGCCGTGATCGCAGTCGTCCTCGCACCGCTCGTCAGCAGTTTCATCAACGGTTTTTTCGTCCTCGCAGACCGGCCCTACGAGATCGGTGACATGATCGAAGTCACCGACGAGGGCCATCGCGGGTTCGTCGAGGACATCACGATGCGATACACGAAGATATTCACCCTCCAGAACACCTTTATCGTCATTTCGAACTCCGAGATCCAACAGCGCGACGTCATCAACTACTCCGCCGAGGACGAACGAACCCGGATCTCCGTCGCGTTCGAGATTACCTACGAGAGCGACCTCGAGGCCGCTCGCCGTCACGCCGAACGTTCCGCTCGCGGCGTCGACAACGTCATCTCCGGCGGCCCAGACATTCGGATCGGAAGCGCCCGATACGCGGCCGCACCGGTCTGTACCGTCCAGGAGTACGCCGACAACGGGGTTCTCCTCGAGTTGTTCTTCTGGATCGAGCACCCATACAAACAACAGATTGCCCGATCGGCGGTCCACACGGCCGTTCGAGAACGGTTTCTCGATAACGGCATCGAGTTCGCCTACCCCCACCGCCACCACGTTTTCGACGACACCAGCGGGGTCGGACGGCTGGCAGTCGACTCGCGGGGCGACCCTGACTCCGGCGACGAGACTCGAGGGCGGCCATCGGCTGCCGAGGGAGCCAACAGTGACACGACCGGAACGAGGAACGAGTGACGACGGTGTCGATCACTGCGTGTGAGATCACGACTCGATTCGACGGATCTTTTATCCCGTTCCCGTCCGAACTCGAGATCGATCCACGATGTACGACGACGTCCTCGTTCCTACCGACGGGAGCGATACGATAGCCGAGACGCTCACCCACGGTCTCCCGATCGCCGTAGCTAACGATGCAACGGTCCACGCGCTGTACGTGGTCGACAGCCGAATCACCGCCGCAGGGGGCGAGGAGAACAGTCCCTCGGTCGAACGATCGCTCGAGGCCGATGGCCGCGACGCAGTCACAGCCGTCGACGAACGTGCGTCGGCGGCGGGACTCGAGACCGTCACCGAGGTGCGCAAGGGGACGCCCGCCAAGACGATTCTCGAGTACGCCGACGAACAGGACATCGACCTCGTCGTCATCGGAACGAAAGGCAAGAGCCCGCGCGAGAAGGTGACGTCGCTCGGGAGCGTCTCGGAACGGGTCGTCGACAACGCGTCGATCCCAGTATTCGTCGTTCGTGATCCCGACAAAACGACCGCTAACTGAGACGGTTTTCTGTCAGTCATCACTGCCGCTTCCGGAGAACGAACCCTGGGCACAGCGGTACACAGGGACAGCAATCCGTATGCGAGGGATTATCGTAGAACTTCATAGATCACCTGTCCGTCGATCGAAACACGGTGTCGACAGACAATCGGCGACACGTTCGGTTGCCCAGGACAACTCCTCTGATCTCTACTCGGCTTCCGGCGGTTAGGCCGTCGCTTCGACCGTGATGACTTCGCAGTCGAGGTGGGTCCGCAGATATCGATCGATGTTCGGGTTGTCGGTGAACCGTCGGAAGATCCGGCGCAGGCGGCTGGCTTGCTGGCCGCCGATCACGACTGCATCAGCGCCCTCGGCGGCGACCTCGTCGAGGATGCTCTCCTCGACGAGAAACCCCGTCCGAACCACGTACCGGACGTTCTCGAGCGGTCCGAACGTCCGTTCGACCGCATTTTTCAGGTCAATCCGTGTTACTTTCCGCCCGCTCTGGTAGAGGTCGACGTGAACCACTGTCAACGCCGCATCACGCTCTCGAGCGACTTCGATCGCTCGCTCGAGCGTTCGTCTCGAGTGTTTTGTCAACGGATACCGAACGGGAACCACGACGAGCGCCATTACACACTCGAACGATTCCCGTGCGGGTAAACTTTTCAGTCTCGATACCCCATCATGCGTAATCGTCGCATACCGGTTCCCCTCCACGTCCGGTTTGATCCACCGTTGGACGATCGGCTGATACCGACTGTCAACGGGCACCACTGTACATCGCCATATTGATTCACCGACATATAAGCATAAATGCTCGTATTAGAATGCACAGTATCCCATCGTGGACCCACTCAACCGCACTCGAACCGCGGGACTGGACTCTAAACAGGGGACAGTCATAAACCGAACGCGTGGATAGTTCGGGTATGCAACCGACTGTAACCGAAGGCGGGAAGACAGTCTACGTATCGAACACCGACGGTGACCGTGGGTCGAAGGGACCGTTTCTCGTTGCATACGAGTCTCAGGACGGGGTGAGTCGCTACGGTTGGTTCTGCTCGAACTGTGAAAGTTTTGATAACGCGATGGATGCCATGGGTCGAATCAAATGCAACTCGTGTGGTAACTTTCGGAAACCCACGGAGTGGGACGCCGCCCACGAGTAATGGAGCCGAGTTCGACGCACGACGTAATTGGCTATTACTAATCGTTTTTCGCCGGTCAGAGAGTACATTTGTCTCTCTCTGTTGGTTCCTTCCGAATGAATTTCATCCCATCTCACAGATAGTTTTCATATACGAACATTTATACTGGATGGCCGTGTATACCCGTACCGAATGGGTCCTGTTAACATGCGACTCGTCGAGCAGGCCAGGTCGATCTTCGCAGAGCTTGGATACACCGTCGAGGGAGACGGCCCCGAATTTCGAGCCGAACGCGCGTGGAAAGTGGTCCACGTAAACACCGTCCTCGAGAACGAAACGCTGCCGACGGCGTCGTCCGGTCAGTTCCACTGTTTCGTCGCACAGCCGGAGGACGCAGACGCCCTCGAGACACGACTCACCAGCGTGGATCCGAGCTACGAATGGGCGATTATCGTCGTCGACGGGGAGGAGTATCAGGTCGAACGAGCGCCGCCGGGGCCTCGAGTCTCGGCCTGACGAACGGTCGGGATTCTATCCTTCGAGTGCACGCCGCGTCGCCGTTACGCCGCGACCCGGATCGACGTCGGCACCCATATCTTCCAGAACGTCACCCAGCGCAGTCACCACGTAGACGACGTTCTTCGGACGCGCGGAGTAGCCCATACAACCGATGCGGAAAATCTCGCCGTCTAAGTCGCCCAGACCGCTTGCGACCTCGAGGTCGTACCGTTCGAGCAACTCGGCACAGACTTCGCCGTCGTCGATCCCGTCCGGGACGCGGACGGCGTTTAAGCTCGGAAGCCAGTACTCGTCCGGTGCGTTCATCTCGAGGCCCATCGCCTCGACGCCAGCTTTCAGTGCACCCGCCAGTCGCTCGTGGCGTGCCCACCGGTTCTCGATGCCTTCCTCGGCGACGAGTCGCAGCGCCTCTCTGATCGCGTACACGTTCGTGATCGGCGCGGTGTGGTGGTACGATCGGTCGTCGCCCCAGTACCCCTCGAGCAAGGAGAGATCGAGGTACCACGAACGGGGTTCCTCCTCGCGTGAGAGGACTTTCTCCATCGCCTCGTCCGACAGCGTAAGCGGACTCGCTCCCGGCGGACAGGAGAGACATTTCTGTGGGCCCGCGTAGGCGACGTCGATCCCCCACTCGTCGACGCGGAGTTCGACGCCGCCGATCGAGGTGACGGTGTCGGCGATCACCAGCGCGTCGTGATCGTGGGCCGCGGCGGTGAGCGCCGAGACGTCGGGTTGGAGGACCCCCGTACTCGTCTCGGCGTGGACGAAGCCGAAGACGTCCGGATCGTATTCGGCCAGCGCGTCGGCGACGTCGTCCGGCTCGAGTGGCTCCCCCCACGGGGCGTCGACTTCGACGACCTCGCCGCCGGCACGACGCGCCATCGAGGCCATTCGTCCGCCGAAGTAGCCGTTTGTCGGGACGAGCATGGTCTCGCCGGGCTCGACGACGTTCCCGATCGCTGCCTCCATCGCGGCGGAGCCGGTTCCTGAGACCGGGATCGTCCACTGGTTGTCCGTCCGGAACGTGTATCGCAACAGTTCCTGAACTTCGTCCATGATCTCGACGAACGACGGGTCGAGGTGACCGACAAGTGGCGTACTCATCGCGCGCAACACGCGTGGGTGAACGTCGCTCGGACCTGGTCCCATCAGGGTCCGGTTCGGCGGCACCAATTCGTCTATCTCTGATATGTCTCTCGAATTTTCACCGGTTTGCATGGACTAAAACTGTGGTCCTATCCTCAAAAACGTTCATAAAACTCCCGAAACGTGAACCGCCTTCCAACGAGTGGACCACCGCCTATATTTAAGTTCCGATGACACGTAGTTGCCGAGGCGATGGTTTTCAAGAAGATCACCCTCATCGGCACGAGCACAGAGAGCTTCGACGACGCCGCGGACGACGCGATCGATCGGGCCGAAGAGACACTGCAAAACGTCCAGTGGATCGAAGTCGACGAACTCGGGGTCGAGATCGCAACCGCCGACGACCGCGAGTACCAAGCCGAGGTCACCGTCGCCTTCGAACTGGAGGAGTAGAACCGCATCTCGCAACTCGTTTCTACCATCTCGCAACTCGTCCGTGGGGACACCGATATCTCGGACAACAGTTACCCAGCCACTACGCCGCCGGGGACAGCGACGGAGATCAGGTCCGGAACGATTCGCCACAGCCACACTCGCTGACGACGTTCGGGTTCTCGACGTGGAACCCTTCCGCTTGCAACCCGCTCTCGTAGTTGAGGACGCTTCCCTCGATGTACTTCAGACTCGCCGGATCGACGAACACCCGAAGATCGTGATGTTCGTAGATCGTGTCGTCCTCGTCGGGCGTGTCGTCGAATCGCATCCCGTAAGACAGACCTGCACACCCGCCCTGTTGGACGAAAAGCCGGAGTCCGGCCTCTCCGCAGTCGAGTCCCTCTCCCTCGAGCAACGAGAGAGCCTGCTCGGCCGCCTCCTCGGTCACCTCGATCTCGGGGCGGGTCGCCGATTCCCCGCCATCCAGACTGTCCGTACTCATACATCCCCTTTCCCGCGCAACGGTGTTAACCTTGACGCCATTCCGTACGTTCGCACCTAGCCAGAACCGGTTTCGAGCGAGCCACTCTCACCAACCCCGTTTTCCCGGCACTTGACCGACCAATAATACTCGCCGAACTGGCGCTCGTCGTTGCTCGAGAGTCCGATTCCCCGTTTCGCGAGCAACTCGACCATCCGTTTGGTCTCACACTCGTACCACATCGAGAGTAGCCAGACGTTTCGTTGGGCGTAATCGTAGTTGCGCTCGAGGATGCGTCCGTCGGTTGGATCGACCTCACACGGTTGCATCAGAAAGCGACTCCACTCTCCAGTGACGTAAAACTGCCATCCAAATCCTTGAGACTGTCTGCGATGACTGATTGCCGATCGATCACCGACCGTTGTGTGATCGACCGGGACCGGTGTATCGCAGTCCGTATTGGGTGTGAACGTGTCGTTTACGAACCCCCGTCTTCGATCCGCTCGAGCCGGACGCGAACGCTCTCCGCGTGAGCTTCGAGTCCCTCGGCGTCGGCAAGCGTCGTGATCGTCTCGCCGACGTCGGCGAGTCCGTCACCCGAGAGGCGCTGGACGGTCGTCGATCGCAGGAACGTTTCGACCGAGAGACCGCCCGTGACCCGAGCCCCACCGTTCGTCGGCAGGACGTGGTTCGTGCCGCTGGCGTAGTCGCCCGCGGCAACCGGCGTGTTCGGCCCCAGAAAGACGCTTCCAGCGCTATCGATCCGTGACAGGATCGACTCGTCGTCGTCGGCGACGATCGAGAGGTGTTCGGGTGCGTACTCCTCGGTGAAGAGGATCGCCTCGCTCATCGACCGTGCGAGCAAGACGCCGCTGGCGTCGTTCTCGAGTGCTTCTCGAATCACGTCTTTCCGCTCGCGCGCGCGGACCAATTCGGTGACCGCGGTCGTGATCGCGTCCGCGGTCGCCTCGTCATCGGTGACGGCGACGACCGAGGTGTTCGGATCGTGTTCGGCCTGGGCGAGTAACTCGGCCGCGACGAGTTCAGGATCGGCCGTCTCGTCCGCGACGACGACCACCTCGCTCGGGCCAGCGAGGAAATCGATCTCGACGTCACCTCGGACCACCGCCTTCGCGGCGGTCACCCACTTGTTCCCGGGACCAACGATTTTTTCGACCCGATCGATCGTCTCCGTCCCGTAGGCGAGACTCGCGACCGCCTGTGCACCCCCCACCTGGTAGACCACGTCGGCACCAGCGGCGTAGATTGCCGCGAGCGTCGCCGGACTGATCTCCTCGGCGGGCGGAGTGACGACCGCGACGTGGTCGACGCCCGCGACGACCGCTGGGACGACACCCATGATCGCACTCGAGGGATAGGCCGCCGAGCCACCGGGCACGTAGACGCCGACCCGGTCGATCGGCCGGAATCGGCGTCCGAGTTCACGCCCATCCGCGAACTCCCGTCGCCAGTCTTCGGGCAACTGGGCCTCGTGAAACTCCCTGACGTTCGCCGCTGCGGCGTCGACCGCCTCCCGAAGCTCCGGGTCGAGATCGTCGTACGCGCGCTCACACTCGTCGGTAATCTCGAGGTTTCCGACGTCGACACCGTCGAACTCACTCGAGAACTCGCGAACGGCGACGTCTCCCTCCTCGCGGACTCGCTCGACGATCTCCCGAACGTCTCCTGTGACCGACTCGATGCCGGCGTCGCGGTCGAAAAACGCCGCGCGTTCGTCCGGTCCGAGTTCGGCCGTCTCCCGCACCTCGATACTCATACGCCCGCGTTCGGGCGGCGGGCGAAAAACCGTTTCCTTCCGCTACCCGTCCGAATCTTCGACTGTCCAGACGCCAACCGCGTCGAGGGTCGCTCTGACGAAGAGGTAGACGAGTATTCCGAATCCGGCGAACACGATCGGTGACTGGAGAACTTCGGCGATTCCTCGGCCGAGAAGGAGCTGACCGAACCCCCGGACGAAGAAACTCGCGATCACGAGGGCGAACCCGAGTATCGCGAGTGTGACGAACCCCTGTCTGTCCATACGCGCGGGTAGCATTTCCGGTCGCTAAGTCCTACCGGACCGTCCTCTCATCGCGGCCCTGTGAACAGTCACCTCGAGACTACCCAACGTGGCTCAGTCGGGCCTCGAGACGACGGCCTTATGTATGGACCCGAACCTCGTCATGAATACGAACGACGCGGCGTCGGTCGCCGCGTTCTCCGGCCGTATTCCGGCACGGAGAGCATACGCATCCACTACGCCTCG
>NZ_WUBV01000010.1:0-24892 GCF_009807105.1 Natrialba sp. INN-245
CCCTACGAAGAACTTCGCCGAGTCGTCAACAACAATGAGATGATCTCACGGGCTCACGCTGTGCCGGCTGTCGAGACTTCGGGGTAAACTCATACCAACTGTGAATGGATTACAATCGTGAATGTCTACATGCCTCGGTGACTGACTCGGGCTGGGAGTGATCAGCGCAACAGGTGACCCCCTCGAACGACAACAAATCGATGCTCAAGCGAAATTGCGGCTGAACGGGTATTTGGACGGGGTCAGAACATATGCAGACCACTCACAGCCCGAGTCAGTACGCTCCTCAGTGCTGGCAAGACTGGAAGAACAACGGCCCAATAGACACTTCAACAGTTGTTGTACTCTCTATACAGTACTGAGCATGGCTTCACGGAGTCGGAACAGGGTAGAAGTTCCAACCTTCACGGCTTTCCTGATTGAATCAGCAACTACTGTCCAGCCCTGGGTGATTTAGGTCTTGATCTTGCTGCTCCACTTGATGACTGGGACGATGTACGCGAAGTTGTGTGCCTGGAGCATACGTGTTCGGTTAAGCGGAGAAATCGAGAGACGATGCTCTGTTGACGAAGTTATCGTTGTAGACCGCGTGGGGAGTGGTTGTGATACCCGAACTCTCCCCAACCCTGATTCGACGGCGACTGACTTTCCATTTTCCAGCAGAATTTATCGAAGATATCGCGCGCGAGCGCGATGTCGTCCAGCGCGAACGGAGTATCGACATCACGATGCTCGTCTGGACGCTGATCATGGGCTTCACCGTCGACGGCGAAGCCCGTACCATCGCCGGGTTTCAGCGAGCTTACTCCGCAGCGACGAACCAGACTGTTGCTCGCTCCAGCTTTTACGATCGGTTCACACCAGCACTTGCTGCCATGCTGAGCGACCTCCTCGAGCACGCTCTCGAGGAGGTCGCGGTTCCTCACACAATCGCTCCGCAGTTCGAGCTGTTCCGGGGGTGCTTATGGCCGATGCAACCATTTTCGGGTTGCATCGGCTTCTTGATGAGTTTTCGGCGACTCATTCAGACCAGTCCGGCACAAAGCTGCATCTGGTCCAGAACGCGACAATACAGACAATCGAACAGTTCAAGCTGACCGACGAATGCACTCACGAGAGCAGCCAGCTCCGCATCGGGGGCTAGCTGCGAGGCCGGCTGTTACTGTTCGATCTCGGCTTTTACAGCTTCCGCCGGTTTGCGTTGGTCAACGAGAACAATGGCTTCTTTGTGACGCGGCTGAAGTCGAATGCAAACCCGCTAATCGTCGGGGAGCGGCGGAAATGGCGCGGGTGCGCCATTTCCTTGACGGAGCGTCGCCTTCGTAACGGTTTGGACGATCTCACGCGAGAGATCATCGACGCAACCGTGGAGATTGAGTCGGTGTTTCCGCGGGAACGCTGGGCAAGGACCTTCCGGTCACTCGGCCAGCTGGTCCTTGAAGAGTTGGCCCAGTCGCTCGGGCATCCACCACCGAACCTGTCGGAGTTGATATTTCGTGACGCCCGTCAACCAGAGAAATCACGGCTCTTACTCAGCGAACGAGTGGCTGAAGCCTTCATGAGGTGATCCAGTCCTTAACCGAATACCAATGGTGCCTGGAGCAACGTGAGACATTTGTCGTCGGAGAAGCCGCTGTCGAGATAGGTAGCTTTGACGTAGAATTCGTAGTTTTCGAGGAGTCCAAGGAACTCAGCGAGAACGTCGCTGGCGGTGTCGCCGTCGGTGAGACGGCGCACCGCCAAGGTGTAGCGCTATCGCTTGTTGTTCACGCGTGCGTAGAGCGTGGCGTAGGCGTGGAACGCTATCGTTCCTGCTTTGGCCTCGCTGTAGTAGAGGCCGTCTGTCTCGTCTTCGTCACCGTAGTGGGGCCGCAGGTGGAGGTCTGCGACGACCTCCACCTTCTGGGGGAGTGTTTCGAGGACGTCTTGCTGGAGAAACGGGCCGTGGTGAATCGCCATACGGCGTTAGATTTGCCTAGCTCACAGCATACTTGATGTTGTAGACGGTACACATCAGCACAATTTCACGGAACTCACGGTACCAGGGTCGCGCACGCACGGTGTGGCCAAGCGTACGCTTGATCACCGAGAAGACGGTCTCAGATAACGCTCTCTGGCCGTAGAGACTCCCATCGATCCGCGCGTTATGCGCGTGATCGATGGGACGGAACTCACGATGTTTGATTAGGGGTCTCACGCCATTTTCCCGCAGCTTATCGCGTAATTGCTGCCAATCATAACCTTTGTCGGCGGAGAAGCTGTGCAACTCGCCCGCGTTGCGGCGGACGAGTTGCCAGCCGAGTTGAGTATCGTGACGTTTCTCGGTTGTACAGTGAACGTCGAGAACAGCTTGTGACTCTGTGTCGACGAGAGCGGTCGTTTTGAGTGTCTGAACACGGTAATTCGTACGACGGCAGTAGTGTTTGCTCGCGTTTTCACGATCGAAAAACGTCGCGTCCATCGCTGCATGACCAGATGGCTCGTGCAGCTGCGCCGACAGGCGCAGCAGCACTCGCCAGACTGCCATCTTGATCCTATCAAATGCCTTCACTAGCGTCGAGTGATCCGGGAGATCAGCCGCGTCAAGGCTTATCTTGGCGAGTATTTGTGGCATCTCGCTCAAGAGATCGAGCGCTTCGCGGTAGGGTTTCTCCAGATAAATCCGGAGACAATGCAGCGAAACAACCGCGTAGCCGGCGAATCCGCCGCCACCTTGTGGGGCGGCGGATTCGCCTCGGCCACCAACAGCACTTTTAGCCAACGTCACCACTTGTCCAGTGAAGCGGGAAATTTTGGACATAGACTATCCGCCGTTTCCCGCTTTAACTCCCTAGTTCTGACGGATTAAGTCGCCGCTGTTCAGCGATTCACCAGAGCCGCGACGACCTGATTAAACTCGCCGAGACCGGCGAAACGTTTCGCCAAATCCTGTTCGAGGACGTGGATGGAGAGGAAACAGCGATCTGACGACGCTATCTCCGGAGGAGTATGATCCTGTGGACGTGATGGGCATCTACACGCTTCGGACACTGATCGAGATTCTGTTTCGTGAACTAAAGCAGTATACGAATATCGAGAACTTTCACTCACAATCGGTGAACGGCGTCTTATTCGAGTTGTTCTGTACGTTGATTGGCTACGTGCTGGTTGAATGGTTCCGGCACTGCCACCCGCTACGGGGTGGCGTGCCGGAAGCGGTCCGTCTGATCCGAACTCGGTGGAATCAGTCGCGTCGGGCCTACGGATGAGCCACTCGAAGGCACAGTGAGAGCGCCGCCGCAGGAGCGGCGGCACTCTCCCCAGGAAAGGACTAAATATCATTACACCTGAGTCTGGACTCTCCCAACTGGTCGAGGACGTCTTCGTCTGATTCGTACTCCGTCGACCAGTTCGTGATCTGATGGGGCTGCTGTCTTCCTCGTGGTTTCTCGCTCGGTAGTCTTATCAAGTCGAAATAGGACAGGTCGAAAAATGGTTTCAGACGGTCTCAATGCGGATTGACCGCTTTCACTCGTTCTGGCGGGGCAGTCCGGCCAGCGCACGTCGCTGGCTCCGACGGTTCAGACACCACTACAACCACGATCGGCCGAATCAAGCGCTCAATGGCCGAACGCCAGCCGAGGAGGTTCTCAACTAGACAGTGCCCAGCAAGAGGACTTCTCAACTAACGGCTTTGTGAAGTACTGAGTATAGCTATGACGTCACCAACAATCGCCTACCCATGAGCGTACCCCTAAATTCCCGTGGATAGTGTCACTGTGATCGTCGTCGAATACTCGCTCGTACGACCGGAACCTGACGAACACTGCCGCTTGCGGAGGAATTCGTCGGTCAGCTACCGTTGGAGGATCTGGTTGATATTCTCTTCTATATCGTCCAATCCCTCTTGGGGGTCGACGTTTCCGAGTCCGATATCTCCAATACCGCTCACCAAGATATCCCAGATTTCCGCGATGTTCTCGTTGTAAATCACTTGACGGGTATCGCCTGTTATCGAATCGAACAGTTCGTAGGCTTCCGCGACGTTTGGCGCTTGGTCAAGGAACTCGTCGTCGGTTCGGACGGCCTCGACAGCTTCCTCGTGACCGACCAAAACGGAGGTCTCGCGCAGGAATTCTTCCATGTACTCTTGTCTCGTCGCCACAGTACAGAGGTCGAAAGCTGCCTGCTGGACTTCTTGGGGCCTGTCAAGGTCCCAGACCCCGAGCGGATTCCGGCCGAGGTGGCTGCCGTAGTTCTCGTTTTCCATCACCGGTCCGACGGTTAATGTTTCACCGGTCACCCAGTCTTCACCGAAGTTTTCGATCCGCCGGATCGACGAGACGTTCTGCATGGACATTCCAACAGTCCCCGCGCCGAACTGCTGGGCAGGCTCGTCGGCGAACCCGGACCAGGCGACTTCCGGGATTATTCCTTCGTCGGTGAGATCTTGGAGACGCATGAGGATTTCGCTGGCCCGGTCGGTATTTAACGCCGCCTCGGTTTGGTCGTCGTTGAGCAACTCTACGCCCTCGCTATAGAGCATATTATACCATTCCTGCCCGGATTGACGGAACATAAATCCGAACTCGGCGCTGGAGTTCTCGTAGAGTTCGACTGCTGTATCGAGAAGCTCATCCAATGTAAAGCGATTATCGATGGACGGCGGTTCTAAATCTGCCTCCTCGAAAAGTTCGTTATTGGAATAAATGACTGGGAACGTGATGTAGTAGGGAATACTGCGGATTTCCCCGTCGATTCTCAGGTCCTCTATGATACCGTCGAAGAACCGGTCGGTTAATTCGTCGTAGCCATCGAACTGCTCGTGGTCGGCGAAAACCCTTTCTTCTTTGTTATAGTTCTGGAAAATTCTGGAATAAAATTGGACTACATGTGGTGCGTCGTCGTCACGGGTTTTACTTTCGAGGTAACTGATAATTTCCTCTGCTTCGGGACCACGGTCGCTCCACTCTGTCCCCCCCAGATCATACTGGTCTCCGAACTCTTCCTCGAAATCCTCAAGGATGTTTGTGTACATCTCGTCGAGGAACGGGAGATTCGCGGTGAACAACTCGACAGAGTCGAGGCCATCACCGCCACCGTTACCGTTACCGTTACCGCCGAGGCAGCCTGCGACCAAACTCGCCCCACCGATGCTGCCCATCGTTCCTAGTACTTTGCGCCGTGACTGACCAATCTTTAGAGAATTGTTACCTCCTCTCATGAATCAACACATAGATCCCATATATATAAATATTTCCTTCATGCTGAGTGATCAGCGCAACCTCTGAACATCTGGAAGGAACGTCTCGATCCAACCACTAGCGAAACTCAGCCGATGGCTCAAGCGGAGAAATGTCTCGGTGAGGAACGCTCTGAAATGATCTCGGTCCGCGAAGATCTCCGGCGAGATCTCGCGCATCAGGTCTTTCCCCAGCGGTTCGATGGCGTTCAACGTCGGCGAATACGGTGGGACAAATACGAACTCAATGCCGAGTTCGCTGGCCCGTTGTTGGGTGAGCTTCGCGTGATGGGTGCCGTAGTTGTCGGCCGCGAGCAGAATCCGGTTGAGCGGATTCTGCTCGCGAATCTCTTCAAATGCTTCACCGATTGTCTCCTTGACTAACTTCTCTTTGAACGTGATCACGCTCTGGCCAGTCAGCGCGTAGAAGCCAACCGACCGCCAGGGAAACGTTACCAGCGGTTTCTCGATCGTCACCGTCCGATCAAACGACCACATTCGCTGAGAGTTGTCGAACGGTTGTGGCCACGCTTCATCGAAAAAAACCCGAACATGACCGGTTCATCCTTCGTTTCCTCTGTCTTTTCAGGGTCGTTCTCGCCGAGCGCCTGGTCGAGGCGTTCGGCGAGGGCCTCCTCTGCGTCGTCGGGACGGCGCGGATCCATCGGCCGCGGTTTGGCGTAATTCATCCCAGCTTCTCGGAGTTTGCGGCTTAGATGTTGGTAAAGGTTCTTGATGAAACACAGCCGCCGGACGAGACGGGTCTCGTCCGCCTCTTGTGCCGCTTCAATCGCTTGATTGAGCTCCTTTTCGGACAGATGCCGCACCAACAAACCACGCTGATTGTTGATCATCGAGAAAGATACGCTTCCAAAGGGGTCAACGCTTTCGTAGACCATTCCGCTTCCCGCTCACGGTTTCGGTCTCTTATCAGAATGGTGATCGCGGAAAACACGGTGAAGTCGTGCTGGGGTACGTGGCGTGCGATCTCGGAGATCGCATGCCCACCCAAGTCGAACGGCGCTATCGGAAATGCTCGGCAATAGAGACGAGTTACCGGCTGTTTCGCCAAGCGCGAACAACAACGACGACACAGGATCAGTACCTCACAAGGCATCTTCAGCTGAGCCGGTCTGAAGCCTGATTTCTGTCGTCAGTCACAGTGATTGGATTGGTTTTCCTCGACGATCGGTGAGGAGTTGTCGCTGTCGGCGGCGCTCAGCCGCCGACGCGACAGCGTTGCCACTCGCGGAGAGGCGTGCTCGGTCGGCGCTTATCGGTGGAACCGGCGTCAGGGGACCGATTTGCGGGGACGGCCCAACGCACCGCGAGGGCCGTCCACGCTGCCCGTCGGATCATGTTGATGAACTCCTTGAACGACCAGGACCAGAGGCGACGCCCGCCATGGTGGGGCGTCGCCACATATTCCCAGTGCAGATACCGCCAAACGTTCTGCAACAGGAGACTCACCACGACGAACAACAGCCGTATCACCGGACATTGCGTCGACGTCGTCGCAATACTCTGCTCGGACAGCCGGTAGCTGGCCTCGATACCGAAGCGTTTCGCGTAGTGGTATCGAGCGTCACGTGGCGTGTCGATGAACGGCGCGTCAGCGGCGTAGCCGCGACGCGCCACGCCATGTTCGTCGTAGCGCCCGTTTTGGTAGGTACAGTCGATGTAGACGGGAAACTCGACGGCCCAGCTGTGACCGTCGAGTGTCGCCGTCAGGTCGTGCTGGATCGCTCGACTCCAGCCTTCGGAGAGCTCCTGCTTGATCGTCTTTCCCCAGCGGACGATCGGCATCACATAGGCGTGATTGTGTGCCTGAAGCAACGTGAGACACTTGCTGTCGTAGAACTCCCGGTCGAGATAGACGGCCTTGACGTCGAAGTCGAGGCCGTCGAGAAGACCGAGAAACTCGGCGAGGACGCTGCTGGCAGTGTCGCCGTCTTCGAGACGGCGCACTGCCAGCGTGAAGCGTTTGTTCGTGACACGCGCGTAGAGTGTGGCATAGGCGTGGAAAGCGGTGGTTCCACGCTTTGCTTGCGAGTGATAGAGGCCGTCTGTCTCCTCCTCGTCACTGTAGTAGGGCCGCAGGTGGATGTCTGCGCAGACCTCCACCTGCTCGGGAAGCACGTCGAGAACGTCCTTCTGAAGCACCGTGTTGCCGATTCGTTCGACCGACTCCAGGTCGAACTTCTCTCGGAGATGGTAGAGAACCGTGTTATGGTGCGGTGAGTCGTCACTCTTCTCGCAGAGTGTCGAGACCGAGGTTCCGTCGGCGCACGCGCCGACGAGGATCTCGTGAATGTCCTCAGACGTCGTTTCGGCGTTCGGTGCGAAGTCAAGTTCAGCTACCTCGTCAATCGTGTTAACGAGGAAGTTAAGAACCAGGTCTTCGTGGATCGAACCGTCTGCTTGCAGGGTATTAGACACACCTTCAGCAAGCAAACATTCTTCCTAGTTTCTTACTATTTAGCGGGAGCTCTCACAAACCGCTCGGCATCGTCAAGTTGCTTTGTGACTCGATGGAAACGCTGCTACTCCATAAGAGCGTGAACCAAGTATGGGGCGCAGGAGACCGCTCAGTACTCCGTGCCATAGAGCACGTGTTTGTGACTGGTCCGTGTGCGAAGGAAGCCGAGTCATGGGCGTGACAGCCCGGATGCCGCGGTGCGCGGCATCCGGGAAAGCCCGAATAGGTGAATTTCTGCTTCACGCACTGGCGTCCCGGGTGAACAGACCATGTACCTCGGAATAGATGTTCACAAGCGGTACGCACAGGTGGCAGTAATGGATGAGGCTGGCGAGATCGTTGAAGAGGTTCGCGTCGAGAACACGAACCTCGACGACCTCGCTCAGCGATACGCTGGAGCCGAAGCCGCGATTGAGACGACCAGCAATTACTACCACATCCACGATACGCTGTCAGAGCATTTGGATGTGACTGTTGCTCACCCGAAAGAGCTGAACCAGATCGCAGACACTGACAAGAAAACCGATCGTGTTGATGCCAAAGAGTTGGCACGGATGATTCGGTTGAATTCAGTGCCGGAAAGCTATGTTCCGACCGATGAGATCAGGGAAGCCCGCGCACTCGTGCGCGGGCGACAGAAGTTGGTTGAAAATCGGACAGAGTACGCCAACAAGATTCACGGGTTGCTGTCCGACCACGGAATCACTGAGGACGTGAAGCCGTTGAGTGTGGAGGGACGAGAGTTCCTGCGTGAACTCTCGCTTCCGGCACCATGGGACATACTGCTGGAGTCGTATCTTAACGTGATCGAGACGCTTACAGATGAGATTGAACACGTTGAAACGACGATTGAAGAACACGCTGGGTCTCTGAAGGAGACCCAGCTGCTCATGACGATTCCTGGTGTGAGCTACTATTCGGCACTGACGTTTTATGCAGAGTTAGGCGAGATTGATCGATTTGACGGACACAAGGAAGTCGTGAGCTACGTCGGATTAAACCCAGTAATCCGCGAGTCGGGCGACTCGCGGATTGAGGGGTGCATCTCGAAACGTGGATCAGGTCGGATGCGGTGGATTCTTGTCCAGTCTGCATACGTCGCGGTACACACCTGTAATGACGAGTATCTGAGTCGATTCTACAATCGGATAGCAAGCCGGAAGAATTCGAAGAAAGCGATTGTTGCAACAGCTCGAAAGTTGCTGGTATCAATCTACTATATGCTTGATCGGGGAGAAGTGTACAATCCGCCAGGCGTGAGTACGTAGGAAAAGACTGATCTGAGGGCCGCCTAATTCGGCGGCCCTCAGTGGCTGGCCGGGACCAGCGTTAGCGACTGCTCAACTCAGACAGCAATCGCACCGCAAGACAAGATTCCGACCGCGTATCGGCTGTGAAGGCGGCAGACCTCGACTTTGGTACACCTATTTATCGTCAGGGGTGGTTTGTTCCGTCAGCAGCGTTTCCATAGGTGAAGTACTGAGGATCCAATCGTCCGGTTTGCGTTCGTAATCGTTAGCTTCCTGCTGGAGAACCTGTGGCTCGTGCTACGGTGGGCGGCCGTCGCCCGCCCGCAGCGGGGCGGGCGCGACCTGCCCAAACAGTTCACGTTCAAGACGTTCTGTGACTGGATTCGCCACGAGCTGGAAGCAGAGTTAGCCCGGCGGTGGGAGATCGAGATGAACGGTGTGGGAATGCCCGACGCATACGCCTCGGCCGCGGGCTGACCAGCCAGCCCGCGGCCTCGGGCCAGCGATTCGTCAGCAGCAGCACTCGTCATGCACAGTTGAAAGAACTGTTCTCGTCGCAGTCTCCGCTTCTCTTAGCCCGCCGCCTCAATTCACTCAGCTACCGCCCTGAGATTGAACGGGTCACGACAACTCAACTCGGCTTCGGAATCCTCGATTGGGAAGCACCGACTATCCTCGGCGTGCTCTTCGAGGAACTCGGAGGAAAAGAGAGTAGTGAGCCGACGCATAATCCGAGATGAGGAGGCTTCGTTGTGCACACTCGCCCCTCCTCATTCCTCTCGAAAAGATGCCTCAATAAGTCGCCGCTATCACGTGGTTCTCCGCTTAGCTAAAGACGGATGAGGGGATTGGTATCCACCGATGCGGACGGCACGAACTCAACGGGTTTAGTCGATCCCCTACAGGGATTTGCTCCGAAACACCTATCCAGTTTAGAATTTCCACCGATGATTTTATACTACTCCCTCGTAGATGATCATCGTATGGGCGAATTAACATTGGACGGCGTGGCCAAGCGGTTTGATGCCCCTGAAGAAGATGGAGCTGTCGTCGCTGTCGACGATCTGAACATTGAGGTCAGAGATGGGGAGTTTCTAGTCCTCGTTGGCCCCTCAGGATGCGGGAAATCAACGACACTTCGATGTATTTCGGGATTAGAAGTCCCGACAGACGGGAACATCCTCCTCAACGGCACGGACATCACAAACGAAAAGCCAAGCGATCGAGACATGGCGATGGTCTTTCAGAATTACGCCCTCTATCCGCACATGACTGCTCACGAAAACATCGCCTTCGGCTTGCGGATGTCGACTGACTTTTCTGATGAAAAAACAGACCGAATCGTCGAAGAAACGGCTGAGATGATGGGAATAGCGGATCAACTTGAGGACAGACCGGCCGAACTTTCCGGTGGTCAGCAACAACGAGTAGCGCTTGGTCGCGCCATCGTCAGAGAACCCGAAGTCTTCCTGATGGACGAACCGCTCTCGAACCTCGACGCAAAGTTGCGAACAACTATGCGTACAGAACTCCAGAGCCTCCAGCAGGAACTCGGGACCACTACGATATACGTCACCCACGATCAGACAGAAGCGATGACGATGGCCGACCGGATCGCCATTCTCAACAACGGGGTCCTCCAGCAAATTGGAACGCCTCTGGAGTGTTACCACAGACCCAACAACCAGTTCGTTGCCGGCTTCATCGGGACCCCGAGCATGAACTTCATCCCCGTAACACACGAGGATGGAGTTCTACAGCACGATCTGTTCGAGTACAACCTCAGCAACGATGTCTCGCTAGAACTGTTGACAGAAGTGGACAGCTTAGTTATGGGAATCCGTCCAGAGGACGTCCAGATCGCGTCTGGTAGCGAGAGGAACACGGTCCAACTTACCATTGAAGTCACCGAGCCGATGGGGGACCAAACTCATTTGTACCTCGAACTAGGGAACGAAGAACTGACAGCCACCGTTGACGGACTGAAGACAGTCCAGTCCGGAGAAACCATCCAGCTAGCACTCCCGGAAGAACGAATCCACCTCTTCGATAGAACGACCGGAGAGGCACTAAAAAACAGCGACATCGTCGACGAAGCGAAACTCGAGTTGGGTGCCTTCGCGTCCGGCGCCTGAACCCCTAGCATAAAGGGAAGAGGAAGTTTCGGAGTCGGACGGCTTCATTGAATCCGCAGAGGGCGACGGATTTCATTGTTTGACGGCTTGTTCAACGTTGTAGACTGCGGCGGCGAGCGTAATCTCGCGGAACTGGCGAAACCAAGCCCGCGCTCGGACGGCGGAGCCGTATGAGCGCTTGGTCACCGAGTTCACGGTCTCACAGACTGAGCGTTGATTGTAGAGGTTGTCCTCGATCCGTGCGTTGTGCGCGTGATCGTACGGTGCAAAGACGCGGTGCTTGATCAGCGGTCTTACGCCTTCAGCACGGAGTTCTTCGCGGAAGCTCATGCCGTCATAGCCTTTGTCAGCGGCGAGTGTGAGCAGGTCGCCGGCGTTCCGCCGGGCGACCCGCGGGCCGATCTTCGCATCGTGTTTCTTCGAGGTTGTCGAATGGATGTCGGTGATGTACAGCGTTTCGACATCCACGAGCGCAGTGACTTTTAGCGCTCGAACGCGGTAGTGTGTCCGGTTGGCATAGTGGCGGCTAGGCTGATCTCGGTCGAAGCCGGTCGAATCGATAGCGGCGTGGCCGGTGCGTTTCTCGGCTGAGGCGCCGAGAAACGCACGCCATGTCTTGGTTGGAATCCGTTCAAACCACGCATGGAGCACCGTGTAGTGAGGGAGTCGGGTAAGGCCGATTTCTTCGAGAACGGCGGGCATATCGGAGAGCAAATCCACCGTGATGCGGTAGGATTTGTCCAGTTCGATGCGGAGTGCATGCAGCGTGAGCATCGCCCACTCGGCGAACCCGCCACCCCCTTCGGGGTCGGCGGGTTCATCTGGGTTATCGACAACTGATTTAGCGTTAGCCACCGTAACACGGGTGAGGAGACGGATTTCGGATGTCAAACCAATCGGTCTCTTCGCTTTCTACGGCAATAACGCAGTCGTAGCCATCGCGTCTAGCGAAACTACAGAGCCTCCAAAACCAAGATTCTGTTCGGTATCCTTGAAAAACGTCTCCACGCGCCATCTCATTAAGTTGGACGCGATGAGATGGCTCGCTGGCGAATCGATTTTGTTCGTGACGAAGTACTTCACGCTAACTTTTTGTCCTCGTTGTTGGATTTTTCTTTGTGATTAGTAGTTTCATACCATCGAGACAACTTCAATCGCGTTTCTACGTCCAGATTTGATTGGTTTTGCCGTCGATCCTGCGGGGAACTGTTTCGATGTGCAGGCCGTCCGCATCAACACGGACCGCTCATCCCCGCACGTGAATCGCGTGTCACTTTTGTCGGTTGAAACCCACTCTTGCCGTTGGTTTTGAGGTGTGTAATCATTTCTAGAAACAGTAATATATTATTCAGTGAATAATATTATAGATAATTAGAATATTTGACTCGCCCAATTATTGTTCATGATTAAGAAACACGTACAGATCCTGAATAGAATACACGGGCCTTATTTAAACGCGACCGAGATCGGCGCTAACGCTTCGTTCTCAAAGTATGAAATCGTACTGTGAGGTGCTTACCACCGGATTCTGTTCAGTCGCAATGACTCCTGACCCGCTCATCCGGGAGCGTTTAAACAAGGCTGAATACACGTGGAGAGGGTACAGAACTGTTCTCATAGTGTGACAGGAGTGGTGCAGAATTCCTCTCACACCTTGTACTGCCAGATTTTTCTTTTTCTGCGTGGCTGGATTCCAAGCCGACCGAGAGTTGAATTAGGCTCGGATATCCGGACTCATTATACTGACTCTGCTAATCGAGTTCCGGCGAGTGAGTCCATGAAACCGTTCTGCCCCACCGCCTAACCACTGTCTGATTGCCTCGTTCGACTGATCGATGAATGGTTCGATCTTTAGTACGAGAGGGCAGATGGTACAGAAACGTCGCGATGACACGCCGCTCGTCGGCGTGTCCTCACGGGAAAATACTTCCTGCTGGCGTGTCTTTTCGACTATGCGGTCGAGCATTGCTGAAGCACCAACTCAACTTACCTTGGCCGCTTCCTTCATGTTAAGGTTGACTTCTTAACATGCGAAACTAAGTGTATATATATATATATATATAACCCCAGTCACATACGCCCATGGCCAGTATTTACATTTGTATACTTGTAAACTATTGGTCGGAATCGAAAGCCGTTCTCCAATCATGAACAATATATGACTTCATTCACGGTCAGAGAAAAGTATATGTGTCCGCAGGGAATGAGATCTACAAAATGAAAGGTCCCAAATATCCAGTTTCTGCAACAAACACATCGATTGATATTATAGAAACTTTAGAAGAGCAGGGTGGGCTAGGAATTACCGAGCTCTCAGAATGCCAGGGGATTGCAAAAAGTACAGTACATAAACATTTATCCACACTAGAATCTCGTGGTTATGTAGTTAAAAAAAAGAAGAGATATCATTTGTCCTATCGGTTCTTGGAGATCGGAGGAAATTTTCGAGCACAGCATGGAATTTACAATGCAGTAAAAAGTGAAGCGGACAAGCTGGTCTCGAACATTGGTCATACAGTTGGTGTAGGTGTTGAAGAATCTGGCCATCGCATTATTATTTATCGGTCAGAGGGTGACGGGGCGTTGAATACACAAGATCCGGTCGGAAGTCGCACACTCATGCACTGGACTGCAACTGGAAAAGTATTACTTTCAGGTATGAACAAGTTTGAACAGAAAGAGATATTAAATGAACATGGCACACCACGCGCTACGAATAAAACATTGGTGAATATAGAGGAAATCATGACCCATCTTAAAAAGATCCAGAATCAGGGATATGCTATTGAAGATGAAGAAAGAAAAAGAGGAATGCGATGTATTGCAGTACCAGTTAATGATAGTGACAATAATGTGGTAGCAGCAATTGGTATTGCTATGCCATCTAAAGAATTGGATAAGTGGAAAGCAGCCAAAATTATAAAGTTATTAAATAAATATTCTAATAGAATTTCAATAAGACATGAATATCATGTTTAAGTTCAAATTCGGAATTGGCTCAGAGAACGCCATTTAACGTCGCTTGTGATGAAATTTGTGAGAAAGAGCGCACACCACCCGTCTTTACCTATGAAAATTCTGCTGTCTGACCAAACCACCGACGAGCCACTGTCTAGTTGAGCACCTCCTCTGCTGGTGTTCGGCCATTGAGCGCTTGATTCGGTCGATCGTGGTTATAGTTGCCGTGTTGAATAGATGCTGAGTCCCGGTTAGAGTGGTTCACAGAGTGGTTCTATGTTCGAGATAGCGAACATCAGGACAATTTCACGGAACTGCCGATACCAACCGAGCGCTCGCACGGCGTCGCCGAGCGAGCGCTTCGTTGTCGAATACGAAGTTTCAGCCATCCAGCGCTGAGAGTAGCCTTTTGCCCGGATGAGAGCGTTATGCCCTAGCGTCAATGGTCTCGATCCACGCTGTAAGATGAGTGGCTCGACGCCGAGTACGTAGAACTCGTACTTCGCGATCCAGTTGTGGAAGGCTTTGTCAGCTGCCACGGAAAGCAGGTCGTCCGCGTTCCGGCGGACGACCTGCGGCCCAGTCTTTGTATCGTATTTCCACCGGGCCGAGATATGTACGTCAAGGACGGCAAGAGACTCTCTATCGGTTAGCGTTGTCACTTTCAACGTCTGCACGTTACTGCCTGACCGCTGGCGGTAGTACGACGAGGCCGAGCGACGGTCAACGAACGTGCTGTCAAGTGCTGCGTGGCCAGACTGCGGGTGTTGCTGCGCTGAAACGCGCAGCAACGCCCGCCACACCCACATCTCCAGCCGATCGAACGATTTGTAGATCGTGCTGTAGTTTGGGAGATCGTCTCGATCTAAGCCGAGTACGTCACGAATTTCGGCCATGTACTTCAGCCGATTCGGCGTTTCTCGGTAGCTGTGGTCTTCTTCGAGCCGAAGACAGTGCAGTACGACGTGCTTCCAGCGGGCGAACCCGCCGCTGGCGGGCTCGCCCGCGTGCTTCCCCAACGCTTGTTTAGCTAGGTCACGACACTGCTCAACGAAGTCGAGGAGATCGATCTCCATGGACAGAGTCGAATTCCTCGACTTCACCCTTCTAATCCGTGATATCAGCCGATTAGATCGCTATTCAACACAGCAGTTATAGTGGTGTCTGAAGCGTCTGAGCCAGCGGCGTGCACTGGCTGGATTGCCCCGCCAGTAGCTGTGAAAGCGGTCAATCCGCATTGAAACCGTCTGAAACCACTTTTCGACGTGGTTTCGGTCGCTGTAGTTGAGGTGACCGCTCAATTTTCGACGAGCGAGGGCAGTCAAGTAGCCGCCAGCATCGACGAGAAACTCTGTCTCGTCAAGGTTGTGGTTCTCCTGTAATCGGTGGAGAAATGCCGCCGCGGGGTCAGTCCCGCGGCGGCTGTAAACGTCGATTTCAAGCAGCAGTTTCGATTCTGTGTCGATCGCAGCGTACAACCACTTCTTCTCGCCGTCAACCACGATCTGTTTCTCGTCTACGGCGACCTGCGACAGCTCCGCCGTCGGCGGGTTTCTTGGGTTTCCGATAGCGTATGCGTCCAATCTCAAATCGCCTGATGACACCGATCGACGCCGAGACACTCCAAAACGGCTTCGACTTCTCGAAGCGACAATCCCATCGAATGGAGCCGTACTCCGAACACCCGAACGGGTGTCGGGGAACGTTCGTTCTCCCAAACCTCATCACAATCTACGTCCAAGGTTTCTCTGAGCAGGTCGGCGAGTTTCATGAGCACTTCTCGCCACCACCTGCTCATTCCTCAAACCCTCATCTAGACAGTGCCACCGATGACATAGTATTTTCGCGCTATCGGCTGAGTAGGCCAGAGAACGAGCATATTGCCTGGAGGCGACCCAGTCCTATTTTTGGCTAACGGCAGGCGGAAGACTTCTTTTGCGGTAGCTGTAGCTGTGCAGTCTGCGGCCCGGCCATTGAGCGCCGCCGCCCGGCGGCACTCAGAGGGGCTTCAAAGCAGGATTTTCATAGAGTCATTGTATGACACCCTCGTTCCGTGAGTTGAAGACGCAGTACGGACTGGATGAGTTCAACACGACGAAGAAGCACGTCGTTGAAATTCTGCTGTACGCGGCGTTGCTGTCACTACTGGTAAGTCGTGATTTGCTTGATCTGGTTACCGAACAGGCGGACGGTGAGATCGTGTTTCCGCCGGAACGCTGGGCGGCGACCTTCCGGTCGCACGCCAAGCTCATCCCCACCAACTCGGTGAGTACCTCGGCTACTCGCCACCGCCGCTGTTAGAGCGACTGATCGAAGAGGCACGGAAGATCCACCAACAACCGGTACTTCCCAACCGCAGCTCGGTGATTCGTCCTGAGAGCCACGGTTGACGCAATAACCGCTGAGACGAAGACAAAACCACCAGCCACGAGAACTCCCACCAGAAAGAGACAGAGAACGACCGGAGATCCTGCCACTACTGACGGGTGCTGTAGCTCCCCATCCGCGGATCCGAGGCCGCGGGCTGGGCCGATGCGTACGACGCGGGCACGCCCATGCCGTTCATCTCATGCTCCCAGCACCGCTCCAACTCCTCTTCCAGGATGTGCCTGATCCAGTTGCAAAACACCCTGAACGTGAACTCTTCGGGAAGGTTGCGCCCGCCCCGCCGGGGCCGGCGACGACCGCCCACCGCAACACCAATCACAGGTTCTCCAGCAAGAATCTCACGAGGATGAACGCAAAACGGATGATCGGATCCTGTGTCGTCGTGGTTGCTCGTGTCTGACGAAACACCCGGTAGCTGGTTTCAATGGCTGACCGCATGCGGTAGGGCTGATCGACTCGTTTGGGCGTGCGATCGGCCAGATCGCACGCCACGTACCCCCGGACGACCTGACCGTGTTTGCCTCGGTTACCGACGTGATAGGAGACGCAGACCGCGAGCGGGAACTGGAAGTCCCGCTCGCGGTCTTTGTACAGCCGATAGGTCGTCGTGTACGACTCGTGGGTGTCGAGTTTGTCCTTGAGGCGCTCGTCCTTTTTCTGGACGGGAACGACGGTCGCGGGAGATCGCCGCGACGGTCGAAGGATGCGCTCGTTGTAAAAAACCCCGATTCGCCAGCAGGAGTTCGATCTCGAAGGGATAGGCCGCGACGCGGTCGAGGACACGCTCGACCGCGTCGGCTTCCGCTTCGTCGCTGCGGACATATGTAATCGCCAAGGTGCCCGGCTTGCCGTTGGAAACGACGTATGCAGTACAGTAGCGGTGGCAGGTGGTCGTACCGTCTTTAGCACCCATGCGACAAAGTTCGCCTTCGTCAGTTTCGTGGGTGCCGTGGTAGGGGTTATCGACGAAATCGATGGAGACGATCCTCGACCGGTCGGGGTCGAGAATCGTCATCGCCAGGCGCATAAACAGGAGGTTGGCAGCGAACTCCAACCAGCCACGGTTGAGGGTATTCAGCCACGACATCACGGTATCGTCACAGGGGCAGCGTCGTGCTCGTTGCAAGTTTCCCAGATGGAGGTCTGGTTGACTGCTGCAAGGATGACGACAGCCCAGATCTCGCCGGGATCGAGGGGCGGAGTGGTCTGCATATGTTCTGACCCCGTCCAAATACCCGTTCAGCCGCAATTTCGCTTGAGCATCGATTTGCTGTCGTTCGAGGGGGTCACCTGTTGCGCTGATCACTCAGCCCTCGATCCCTGCCAGCGAGAACTGGCCGAACACGTCCTCCGCTACACCTGTGACATCCGACGCCGAAAGAACATCGTCTGGTTGGGAGAGTTTGATCACATCACCTCAACCAAACATCTTCCTCATCAACCCGATGCTTTAGCTCCGGCTCTCACACCGGTTGGGAAGTACCGACAACTGATCTTACAAGAGACGCTTGCTACCGCTACACAACCGAGGTGTGAGTCTTAGCTAAAGACGAATGCCGTGGTAATTACCGAATAGGGTCTTGGTGTGAGTCTATCGCCGTGACATTCAAATGTACGATCGATAATTGACCTGGAAAGGAACTTCGACCTAGTCGATTGTCGTGTCGAGTTCGATTTGAAGTTCGGTGTTCTGACCACGGAACAGGAGGTGATGTTCCTTGGTATGCTTCTCTTCGGCGTTGATTAATACCGTTATTCTGAATTCGAGGATGTCCTCTCTAGTAAACTCGAACTCGCCTTGAGCATTGGTCGTGGTCGACTCGGAGTCTGTTACTCCAGATAGCGGAATCACGTCCATTTGGATGGTAGCGTCCTCAATAGGGTCCCCGTTCTGATCGACAACGGTTCCTGAAATCTGGCCGTCGTTGTTCTGGGCGACGTATGCCTGAGCGCCTGCGGACAACACCAGAACAATGACGATAGTATAGGTGAGCTTATTGAACAGCAGTTTCTTGTGGGGCTCTGACTGTCTGATGAGTTGACGGAACTCTTCTTTTTTTATCATTGTTTTAGGCTCGAGGTAACAACGCTCTTGATGAATTGGTTCTGTAGCAGTACGAATACCACGATTATCGGAATCAGCACGATTATCGCGAACGCGTATTGGAGAGCGAAGTCCCCCGCGAGGTCGGACTGAAACTCGGCAAGACCCAGCGGGAGTGGCGTCCGACTGGCGTCCCGAACGACCACGAGCGGCCAGAGGTAGTTATTCCAGGTCCAGACAAACGCCAAGATGGACACTGTGGCCAACGCTGGCTTCGAGAGGGGCCAGTAGAGCCCGAAGAGGATATAGAGGTCCGACGCACCATCCATCTTGGCTGACTCTCGTATCGATTCCGGGATCGACGAGAAGGCGTTATAGAGAATTAGAGTGTTTAAAATGCTTACAACAAACGCGATCGCCAATCCCGGGTACGTATTGATCAACCCAAGATTGCCCGTGATTAGTGCTTGAGGCATAAAGATGGTCTGGAACGGGATCAGCATGGCGAGGATGATGAACAGCCATGCGAACTTCTTCCCGTAAAAGTCATACGTCATCGTGTAGGCTGTTATTGAGCAAATCACAAGTTGGAGAACCACCACGGAGACGGACAAGATGATGCTTACTTCTAGATAAGTTTGGATGGGAACCGACTCGATAACCCGAACAAAGTTCGCGAGGGAGACGTCCGTCACGATTAGATCCGGCGTATCCGTGTACAAGGCCTTTGTTGGCCATCGAACCGCGACCATCAGCAGCCAATAGAACGGGAACAGGTAAATAAGCGCTAAGAACCCCGTGACGAAAAACAAGCCTGTTTTCTTCAACACGTTCTTCTTGTCCCAGTTCGCTGCCTTGAGTTTGTTCGAAAGGTTGCTTCCGTTCATGTGTATTGGCTAGTCTGGATCTTTCGGCCGATAATCGTCAGCCCAATCGTTAGTACGATCATCACATTGCTCAACACCGCACCGTATCCAAACTCACTGAACCGGAACGATTGTACGTAGATCCACGTCAACAAGTGATGTGTACGGTTGCCGGGCCCTCCCCCAGTCAGTACCATGATGAGGGCAAACAGCGAGAAGGTCAGCGGGATTCCCACAAGGAAACAGATCCCAAGCGTCGGTTTCAGGAGCGGGAGGGTGAGGTACCGGAACCGATCGACCGGTCCTGCAGAATCGATCTTTGCAACCTCGTAGATCTGCTGTGGAATGGTTTGTAGTCCGGCCAGAATGATCACCACGAAGAACCCCGTGGTTTTCCAGACCATCACGATGGAGATCGCTAAGAGCGCCCACCACCGATCTGACAGCCACGAGATTGGATCGCTGATGAGACCCAGTTGAAGGAGGAAGTAGTTGACGACGCCCGCGTTGGTGTTGAACATGAACTGCCAGATGACCGCAACCGCGACCATCATGACTACGTACGGGAGGAAGAATATCGTCCTGAAGAGGTGGTTACCTGGGAATTCGTGATCCAACAGGAGGGCGATCACAAGTCCGAGCCCGATAGAAACCGGAATTGTCAGGAACAACAATAGCGTATTCTCCAGCGCGGTTTCGAAGACATCGTCCTCAAACAAGCGCTGATAGTTATCAAGGGTTCCCGTTACCACTAGTCCGTCGAGGGTCGTGACTTCCCCGAAGGACATCAATGCGTTGTACAAGACCGCGCCGTAAATGTAGACCCCAATCCAGATGATCACTGGGGCGATCAACAGCCACGCGTACAGTGACCGTCGTTGATACCGCGTCAGGTCGTTGTACGCCGCTTTTAGAAACGAAGGCCGGAGATGTTGACTTTTGTCCTTTACTCGTGCCATAATGTGCTCTATAACCATGAGTGGATGTGGATTCTATGCATGTTGTTAGTATTCCGTTCCCCTAGTAATTGCCAACACACTTGACTCTATTTATAACTTTGGCCCGGCAGATCGGTTGGTACAGTATCAGGACCTACAAAGCTCGTTAGTTGAAGGAGTCCGCTTGGCGAGTTGTGTCCAAACAACCAGACCAAGCGGACGATGAAATTCACAAGGACCAGCTTGTTAACTTTCTCGTCAACGTTCTTACCGGCGCATTCTGGCTTGAGATCGGTGAAAACGCCGAGATCAATCCTGAAGAGATCTTCGAGGTCCTCGTCGGCGCTACCGCCGACGGGACCTCGATTTCCTCGCTCTTTGAGAGCAGTCGGTTCTATTGAATCCACAGAGGGCGACGTGGTTCATTGTTTGACGGCTTATTCGCCATTGTAGACTGCGGCTGCGAGAGTGATTTCACGGAACTGTCGGTACCAAGCACGCGCTCGGACGGCGGGAGTGATTAGTTCAATCTCTGAACATCTGGAAAGAACGCCTCGATCCAATCACTAGCGAAACTCAGCCGATGGCTCAGGCGGAGAAATATATCCGTGAGGAACGCTCTGAAGTGGCTTGGTCCGCGAAGATCTCTGGCGAAATCTCGCGTTTCAGGTCTTTCCACAGCGGTTCGATGGCGTTCAGCGTCGGTGAATACGGTGGGATGAAGACGAACTCGATGCCGAGTTCGTCGGCCCGTTGTTGGGTGAGTACCGCGTGATAAGAGCCGTAATTGTCGGCCACGAGCAGAATCCGGCCGGTCGGATTCTGATCGCGAATCTCATCGAGTGCTTCAACGATCGTCTCTTTGACCAACCGCTCTTTGAACGTAATCACGCTCTAGCCAGTCAACGCGTAGAACCCAATCGACCGCCTGGGAAACGTTACCATCGGTTTCTCGATCGTCACCGTCCGATCAAACGACCACATTCGCTGAGAGTTGTCGAACGGTTGTGGCCACGCTTCATCGAAAGAATCCGAACACGACCGGCTCTTTTTCGTCGTCTGGCTCCTCGGGGTCGTCCTCGCCGAGCGCCTGATCCAGGCGCTCGGCGAGAATCTCTTCAGCATCGTCGAGTCGTCGTGGGTCCATCGGTCGCGGCTTGGCGTAGTTCATCCCTGCTTCTCGAAGTTTTCGGCTCAAATGGGCGGGATGATACGTGACGTTGTAGCGGTCTTCGATAAGCGCGTGAATCTGTTTAGGAGTCCATGGCTGATCCTCTTCGAGAATGGTGCAGAGTTCATCCCATTGTTCGGGAGTGAGCTTCGGCGGCCGACCGC
Source organism: Natrialba sp. INN-245 (assembly GCF_009807105.1). Lineage (NCBI taxonomy): Archaea > Methanobacteriati > Methanobacteriota > Halobacteria > Halobacteriales > Natrialbaceae > Natrialba > Natrialba sp. INN-245. Next base: position 21,615 of record NZ_WUBV01000010.1, read on the forward strand.
CGCCGAAGCGTGGACGCAGCCCCTCAACTCCACCGTCATTCCACGCGTTGGCCCAGCGAAGCGTCGTGGATCGGGAGATCCCGACGCGTCGGCCCGCTTGCTCGCGCGTATCACCGTAGTAAAGGTTCTTGATGAAACACAGCCGTCGGACGAGAACACTCTCACCGTCAGTCTGAGCGTCCACAATCGCTTGATCAACCTCCGACTCCAACAAATGCCGCATCAACAAACCACGTTGAGTGTTCTTCATCAAGACCTAGACGCTTCCAAAGGGGTCAACGCTTTCGCAGACCACTCGACGACGACACCATCACGACTCCACCGCGTTTCGTTGTCGGTCTGGAGCAGTTCCAGGCGTTCTTTGTTGAGGCGGTCTTCATCCCAGTCGTACTCGGTAAGGAACTTGTTGAGGGCTCGTTCGCTTTTTGCCGGTAAGACGTGCGTAGGATGACGTCTTCGGTCTTGTTGCTGGCCGCAATAAGACCGGTGACGTACGTTTTCGCATGATGTTTCTGATGATACGAGAACGCGTCTAATTCGTCGGTCGGGTCTGTGCAGGAGAGAAACGACATAATCGGGAGCATCCGGTCATCTACGAGAGTTGGGCGTCGGACGTAGATAAACGTGCGAACTTGCCGTGTTGAACGGCAGAGGGCGACAATATTGGAATAGTGACATTCAATTTTCCAGCGGTAGCTACACTCTCTCGGCATATTCTCAGATCGGACGATTCAGTAGCAACCGACGTTCTGGTTGCTCAAAGCATCAACTTCATGGGATACTGCGTGAAGTTGTATGTGGACGACGGCGATGCCTCTCCCAGATACGTTCGGAGAAGGGGAGCAGGCGGCGAGCCTCTAACTCGCCGCCTGCGAGAGATTATGTACGATACACTTCCGTGTGAGCTCCCGGAACTGGCCGTGCCAGCTCCGGGAGCGGAGCTCGTCGCCGTCGTCCTTTAACATCCCAAACACCGTCTCACTCATCGACCGCTGGTTGTAGACATTGTCGTTAATTCGGGCGTTGTGGGCCTTCTTGAGTACATTTTTCTCACAGTGTTTGATCACCGGTCGCATCAACGCTGCACGACAGGCTTCTCGGAGGTCTGCCCACGAGTACATCTTGTCAGCCATAAGCGTTTGCAGGTCTCCGGCGTTCCGCCGGAAGACCTGCAACCCAATACGCCCGTCATAGGCTTTCTTCGTCGTGAAATGAGCGTCCATAATTGCAAGCGACTCTGTATCAACTAACAGCGTCGTCTTCAGAGCGTTGAACGAGTAGCCCACACGATTCCGGTAGTGTGGCTGGCCTGATCACGCTGGAAGCCACTTGCGTCAATCGACGCCGTTCCCGATAGCCCCGCCTGCTCCGCCGAAGCGCGGAGCAGGCGGCGCAACTCATGCATCGGAAATTCACCGTCCCATTTGCTAAACGACGTGTAGTCCGGTGATTTCTCGATACCTAGTACGTCAAGGATACTAGGCATCTCGTTGAGATAGTCTTCGAGTTTCCGGGCGGTTTGTCGATCTCCTCTTTGAGCAAGAGAAGCGCGATCTTCGTTGACTTGTCGTACCCGTCGTCGCCGTCGGCGACGGCGGGTACGTCTGGCTCCTCTACGTGGGTCGTGGCGAACTCCTGAAACGTCCGAGCGAGGTTTCTGAGACGTCCCATATCGCCAGACGGCGTCCAAATCCCCTGAAATCCAACGATAAAACCCGCAGAAGGAAGGGCCGTTCAACGGAGCATGCGAACTCAAGTAACGAAGCGGAAGAGGGTCTTCTGCACAAAATACCTCTTCTGCTTCAATTCAATCATTCTGGCGACTTACCCCGACGCTTTCGATGGATTCAATAGAACCGTTTCCTCCAGAACGCTGGGCGGCGACCTTTCGGTCGCACGCCCAGCTCATTCTCCACGAACTCGGAGGGTATCTCGGTTACTCGCCGCCACCGCTGCTCGAACGACTGATCGAAGACGCACAGAAGATCCACCAGCAACGGCCAGTGTTACAAGAGAGGCTCGCTACTGCTACACAACCAAGGTGTGAGTCTTAGCTAAAAACGAATGGAGTATCAACAATCTCCTACGGAAGAGCGACCTCATTTATGATATCCGTGATTTCTTCTCCACGCAGAACTTGGAGAACGTTCTCAGCAACTGTGCGTCGTAACTCTTGGATGGACTCCTCGGAGTACCATGCCGTGTGAGGGGTTACAATAACATCATCGATAGACCTGAGTACGTTGTCTTTCTTGGGCGGCTCATCAGCGAGAACATCTATTGCAGCGCCACGAATATGATCGTCTTGGAGTGCCCCGATCAAATCATCAGTGTTTACAACACCTCCTCGGGAAGTGTTGATGAGGATTGCATCATTACGCATCTGCTTGAACACTTCCTCGTCAAATAGATTTTGCGTACTCTCAATCAGTGGTGTGTGGATTGAGATAACCTCTGCAGTATCGACTAGACTTTCGAAATTGACTTTTTTGACTCCGTAGTCTGCCATTGTATCTTTATCAACATTTGGGTCAGAGGCGACGATACGCAGATTAAACCCATCGAGGCTTTCTGCTACCTTTCGAGGGATTTGGCCAAAGCCAACTAACCCAATTGTTGACTCAGAAAATCGGTGCAGTGGTTGTCCAGCCTTCCAATCCCATTCTCCATCACGAAACTGCCGGTCATAATTGGGAATCTGTCGATAAATGCTCAGTAGCAATGCAATTGTATGTTCAGCTACTTCGTTGATACAGTACTCTGGGACATTGACCACTGCGACTCCATACTCGGTTGCTGTAGAAAGATCTATAGTATCGACCCCAATCCCGTAGCGCCCGATAACTTCCAATTGCTCTAGTTCAGTAAATACTCTCTCCGATATTGTTTGGTACTGATTAAGAAGAGCGACCGAGTTCTTACAATGTCGAATGATTTCTTCTTCGGTCTCTGCCTGTATGTCTCTGACACTATATCCTGCATCTTCCAGTGTATTACGCTCTATCGAAAGGTCCGGGAAATTGTGGTCAGTAACGGCTATCTCATTTGCCATTAGTATCAATTCAGAATAGACGAACAAGAAGTTTATGTAATATTCTAGTTATTTCCCCGGGAGAGGTCCCGGTGCTTCATTTTCGGCGAGCCAAATGATACGTGGCATCCGTCTTTAGTTAAGAGAAGAGCCGCAGTGCAGCAGTAGCCTATCGAGTCTTCTTTTCGAGAGGAATGAGGAGGCAATAGCTGTGTCCAACAGCCCCTCCTCATCTCGGATTATGCGT
>NZ_WUBV01000011.1:0-27802 GCF_009807105.1 Natrialba sp. INN-245
CGATCCGACTTCTAGTCTAGTTAAAGTGACTATTTAGACGCTAGTGACTACACCGCGATAGGTCGGAGCTAATTTCGAAATCGTGCAACGGGCTATTTGTCAGTGTGAATCATGGCCGAAACGTCGGGCATCTAGTGCGGAATTTTGACCATCTCTTCGATGGCAACCTTACCTCAATAGGTGTCGACGAGGAGTTCTCTGCATACGAAAATACACAGTTCACTCGGTCATTCATGTACTTCGCTTTTGCCGCCGCTGTCGCAGTAGCCCTCGATGTTGATGATATCTACGTTCCCGAGAATGGTGTCCTCTCGCGGTTCTCCTCGCTGGAATCTGGCTGGACGACGACTCGCACAGTCCACCCACTGTTCGTAAAGAGCTTGAACCGAACTTTTGACGAACTATTTTCGGACCGTCAAGTGCAAATCAGCAATCCGTTCATTGACTATACAAAGGGAGAGGTGATCAACTGCATCCCAAACAAAAAGGATATTTTCTTTACTCGAACTTGTCCACATCCACGTGAATTGTCACAAGGAAGGGACGCTGCCGGACACCCCTACAACTGTGGCAAGTGTATTCCTTGTCTTATCCGTCTCATTGGTCTAGTGAACAGCGAACACAATATACAGCCAGACAGGTTACTGTTAGACAGGAACTATTTCGTGGATTTCGACTTCTCGACCGTGAGTGCAAAGACGATTGCCCAATCCGATCAGAGTCGACAGTCTAGTTTGTCGGTGTTTTTGTTGGGCTTGAACGCCCATCTCTCGTTCGCGTACCGTATCCAGACTTCGACCCGAAAAGAACTGGTGTCATCTAACCCTGAGCTTCTTGACCCAGATATCTACGGGCTCTATGAGCGGTTTAGCAAGGAGATGTTCCGGACTGTAGAGTTCTTCGCCGCTGAAAACCCGACGCTGGAAGACTACGTTACAGAGTTTCTTTCCTTAGAGGACGGGGAACTCGCCAGCCTGAGTTAGTTTGTGGGCAACGAACGCTTGATAATTCGGAGGACGGACCGTTCGAAAATCAGATCGAGTACCACTTCTCAAAGACGCTTTTAGAGATACGTCAGAGAATATAAAAACAGCGTGTGGTCAATGGAGGTGTATAAATACCGTAGATATATGGCAGTTGGATATTATCTTTGAATCAAGGGAACAGTCATGGTCAGGAGAGTATTTTTCAGCTTTCACTACGAGCGCGATCATTGGCGAACCAACCCAGTACGGAACAGCTGGGTGACCCACGACAACCGAGAGGTCGCAGGGTTCATTGATGCTGCTGAATGGGAGGAAATCAAGCGAGGGGGAGAAGATGCAATCGAACGCTGGATCGACAAGCAGATTCACAACACTTCCGTCACTGTCGTCTTGATCGGCAGTGAAACCTACAACCGCGACTGGGTTAACCGCGAAATCGAAAAAAGCTACAACCGGGGTAACGGCCTGCTCGGTATCTACGTACATAACATCAAAGACAAGAACGGGCGAACCGCTCGAAAAGGGAAGAATCCGCTTAACAAGTGGCATATCACCGAGAACGGACGGAAGAAGTATCTCTCCGACATCTTTGAAACCTATCACTGGAAACGTGACGACGGCTACAACAATCTCGGAGATTGGGTTGAGAAAGCTGCTCAAATAGCAGGCCTGTAATCTATGTCGTCTGACAATGGCTTCCACCAAGAATTGGAGCACATACAGAACATCATCGATAGGCAGGCATCCAACTCATTCAAAATTAAGGGCTGGACAGTTACCCTAGTGGTTGTCGCACTCCTATTCCGGACGAACAACTTCCAGTTATTCGCCGCTTTCATTCCTCTCATCGGGTTCTGGTACCTCGACGCCTACTACCTGAGACAAGAAAGGAAGTTCCGGGAACTATTCGACTGGGTCCGGCTTAACCGGGACGATACTGACGATCACCTATTCGACATGGACCCATCCCGGTTCGAGGACGAAGTCAATGGAACCACTCAGCTGATGACAACCAGATCCATGTTCACATTTTACGGCACGATCGCTGGACTACTCATCATCTACACAGTAATCCTGATCTGCATCAACGGAGGGACGGTCTTTGGTTAGAAGAGTTTTCTTCAGTTTCCACTACGGCCGAGACGTATGGCGAGTGAACCAGGTTCGAAACAGTTGGGTGACCAGCAACGACCGTGAAGCAGCAGGATTCTTCGATGCTGCAGAGCAGGAGGAAATCAAACGAGCAACTGATGAGAAGATCCGGAAATGGATCAACGAACAGCTCCACGGTACCTCTGTCACAGTCATTCTGATCGGTAACGAGACTGCAGAGAGAGACTGGGTTCACTACGAAATCAAGAAGAGCATCGAAAGAGGGAACGGCATCGTCGGTGTGAAAATTCATTCTCTGAAGGATAGGGAAGGCAGTACCGACTTCAGCGGGACAAACCCATTGAAGAAATTCGTTGTTGAGGATGGTGACCAAGTGCGTACGCTAGCCCGTATTTTCTCGACCTATGACTGGAAACGAGACAACGGTAGAGAGAACATTGGTGAGTGGGTTGGAGAAGCAGCAGAGACCGCTGACAGTCTATCCCGTGAACAGCAGAACACGGTTCGACGCCGAGAATCGATCAGCGAAGGACTCAACCCAGACGTAGGAGCAGTTATCTTTCTGCTCATCATAATCGCCATCCTGATCGACGAATACACCGACATCAACCTACGAGATTTGATTGACGTCTCCAAGCTCCAGCAGCAGTCACACCAATCCGATCCGTTCTCAGATTACAAGTTTTAGATCAGACAGCGGTTATCGAGGCTTCCATAAATGAGTCTAATGTCCGCATTCCACACATTCCCACCGGAATCCCTCACTACGTCTCTTATCACTAATCGGCTCCTGTAAAGAACCACATCGAAAGCACTCCTTGAAGTTGTCGTCTGGAAATGTTTCCTCAAACTCTTCGATGCAGGACTCTAATTGGAATCTCCTCGTGGATTTTCTGAACCACTCGTTGGAGTCCAAGATCCTCTTATCCAGCTCATCAGCTTCCTTCCGCCAATCTGCTAATGACTCTATGAACTCGTCAGTGGTGGTGCTCTCTTCGAGATCGTCGATACAATCCTGTACCGCCTTCCGCTTTAGCTCTGGCTCAGCACGTTCACGCGCTGCATCCCAGCTACCCTTGTAGAAACTGTCCTGCTGTTGCTTGATCTCTTGTGGTTGGTCTTCGAGTTCGTCAGCTTTCTCGCGCCACTCTTGGAGAAGAGCGTCTACAGCGTCCAATTGACTCATAGCCGCAACTGTGTATTCAACTGAAATAAGAACCCGGGGTGAATATACGCCTGATCAACTTTTTTGCTTCCATCGAAAATCAGGACGCTAGCAGTATGTCTGCGTTTCACTACTTCAGGCGCAAAAACTATCTCTCAACGATCTACCGACAAGACCACCGCGAATCTCTGTTCTGCGTCACGAGGTTGTGGCTGCGCGCGCAGCGAAGCGAGCACGGAGCGGAGGGTGGGGAGATGGGGTCTGGGTTGGTCCGGCACGTAGCAAAAAAGAAGGGTGCGACGGTCGGTTACTCCCACCACCGACCGCGCTCGGGAAAATGCACGGTACTCCAGCCGGTCAGAGCCACCGAGACGCGCCCGTTGTACCAGTTCTTCGCCGCTCCATGAATGCGAACCCGCTCGCCCTCTTCGATCCAGGGTTGATTTGATTTCTCCCAGACAGTCACCTTCGTACGACCGCTCTCGTCTTCGATGAGTCCCACTTAGGAAATAGCTGAACTCGACGGCTCCCACAGCTGCGTCACAGTACCTTCGGTGCTCACCTCTTTCCGATTGACGCCCTCGAGCATCCCGATGGGAACCACCTGTCCCGCCGCCGTCTGCAACTCCTCGAACACCCCGACGACTGCACTCATCAGGTCTTTCCCACCGGCGACGGCTTCACCTAGTCGCCGACCAATCGCTGCTCGCGACCAGCCATCCAGCTTCTCGGCCAGCCGCATTGACTGCTTGTTCACCACAGCCAACTGCTCCTGCGTCAGTTCTGCACGAGGATCCTCTCGCTCTGGGTCCGACCACGGATCTACGATCGCCGCCCGCTTATCGAACTGCTCGCCGACATCGTCGACGGCGACGTACTGCGTGCGCGTCGAACGCCCGACCTACCGTGAGACGAAGACGGCACCCACGGCCTCGTGCATGAGTTCGACAAGGGCGCACTCTACGAGTGTGACGACTGACGCCTGATCCTGACCAGTCGGAACCGTCACCTCGAGATTCGCCCACGGTGCCTCACTGTCAGGGTTGGTTGCTGCTCAATGATCTGACCGTGTCTCGCTGATGCGGTCTGAAGCCATAGTTTGAAGAGTGCACGTGCGGTGCCCCTCCAGCCTTCGTGGGGCGATGTGTGGTATCTTTTCGACTCTCTCTCACCAGCGTACTGAGATTTATATGAGATACCGAAGCCAATCTCGGTGATGTCCGCTACCAACGACCAAAAACACGACGACCTACTTACTGCGCTTGCACTCACCGAACTATCCGTTCACTACGAGCAAGCCAACCCAGAACTTGCGAACAGAGCTTGGCAGCTGGCGACTAATCGCCTAATTGATTATGACATACAACCGTCCAAGATCGCTGCCGAACTCGAGATTGGCGAGTAACGCACCTCCGGTGAACGGCTTCGCTGAGTTCGTTGACCTACTCCTCATCCTCGCGATACCCAGCATCGAGTCGAGTATACGCATCTGCAGTGGCACGGATTTCAGTGAGTGAACTATTGAGCGTCAGTGGATCGGGCAGTTGCTCGTCGAGCTTTCTGAGGGTGCGTTCGGCCTCGAGGAGTGCCCCGTGCAGTTCGTCGATGGGAGCTTGGCCACCATCTACGGCGCTGCGTTCTGGACAGTGCCCTTGGTCACCGTACTCGGAATCAGGAATCGGATCGTCGACACCAAGTGCGCGATCCGATCCGGGGACGTCGTGTGGATCAAGATCATCTAGCGTCATCGCTCGAGCACCTCAACGTCGGGATTCATACCGGCTGGTCCAGCGACTGCTCTTGCACGCTCGAGTTCACAGAGTTCTCGTTGGGCCTGACGTTCGAGTGCGTCTACCCGGCGACAGCCGTCGGCGTTGGCTTCGTCGACGGTGCCAACATCATCGATCGTGAAGCGCTTGCCCCGGTGGTCTATCTGCTCGAGCATCAGTACGCACCTTCTCGAGTGGCATCTCGAGCGTCTGCCTGCAGATGCTCATAACGGACTTCACAGCTGTCCGAACAGAACCGGCCAGCGTATCCTGCCCGATCGCGGGTGAGTCTCGTACAGGTCGGTAGCCGACACTCGTTACACCGGGTCATATGGCAATACCTCGCTTCAGGAGCCATGTCGTCTCAGCGTCTGGCGACGCTGGTGCTACGTTGTTTGTTCGCATGGGTTTCTGCGGTGGCCTCAGTCGGACCCCCGCACCCCTCCCGGGGGTGAAAAACAGCCTCCACGAGCAATGATTCAGTCTTGTGTGCGGATTTCGTCGGCCTGCTGCTCGAACTGGTTAAGAATCCGAACACGCTGCTGATTCGCATTCTCGTACGCAACACACGCTCGTAGCGTCTCCATGTCCTCACGGGCGTCTTCGAGCGTTTTCGCCTTCACTTTGGGGTGATCTTGTCCTGATCCCGAGTCCCGGTGCCGCGAGTCAGTTTTACAGTGAGTGAGACGCCAACATCGCTTCGCTTGACGTACTCGGTTCGGTCCGTGCGTTCTTGACTGGACGGCGATTCAACTGCTCGACTTGGTTGTTGCTTTGAGTCAGACATACGTTCTCCACGAGAGCCTTTTGATAGACCTCGCACCCTTTCAGAGGGTGAAAAACAAGTGGCTAATCTGCGCTGGCGGGAGTGCTGTCTACGTCGACGTCGTCGAGAAGGGGGTAGTCGATGTGCATCTCGATTTTGTCGAATGGGACAACGGGTTGGATCGCTCCGCCAGGGCCACCCTCCTTGAGCTCGAGGATACCCAGCACCTCCAGCTGTTTCAGATCTGCATGGACATCGGAGACGTCGCGGTCGACGAGTCGTGCACCCTCACGCATACTTGATGGGCGCTCTTTGGCGATCGCCTGGATGAGATCGAGGCGCAGTGGAGTGAGGCTGTCGACGAGATCGTCATAGGTCCCGAACTGGAGTACTGCACGCTCATCGCTTGTATCCAGTTCGTCAGCCTCGGCACTCCGAATGAACTGGAGCGTATCCTCTCGGAGCTGTGCTCGGTCGCCGACGGTGATGTGAAGCGTGGTCATGTTCGGGTGTGTTGGATGTGTGTTGTGTCTTCTGTCAATAGGGACGCGGCGGGTTGCCACCAATGGTGTCCCAGTATTCGTCAGCACTGGCCCAGAACTCGACGACGAGTTCTTCCATACCGGGGAACTCGACGTCTGCGTCACCGGCAGCGGTGTGGAGTTCGTGGCCTTTGGTGTCTTCGTGGGCGTTATCGTAGCGGATGAGCGTCAAATCTTGCAGCGTTCCCAGGTGCAGTGTGTACTTCCAGCCGGACGGGTAGGCATCTGTGTCGGTCGTCCGTCGGATGACGACGTTTTCGACGAGCCCGGCTTCGACGTGGGTGTAGCGGTGCGTGAGTTCGTGGCCCATCCCTCACCCGTTGGTTTATCGCCCAACACCATAAGTATGTTGGGCACGTGCCCAACAGCCACTCAGATGATAGCGGGGTCTCGCTATCCTGCTATGGGGTGATGAATTCACTCGTTTCCACTCCAACTACCGCTTCGATCTCACTGCCAGTCAGTCGCCAACGCTCGTCGGGACTGTCACACACCAGTTGACTCACGACCTCGTTTTTGAACTGGGTGTAGTGCGGTAGCGCAAATCGCTCTTGTGACGGAGGTTATTGATACGACAGCTTCGTTCAGATCGCGAACGGCGATCACCTCATAGGATAGTTCACCTCGTATGTGCCCACTCTACAATGATCTGGTAACGGTTACATCGGATTCTGTAATCAGGACACGGAACTCACCCACCGAAAACCGAATTTCGAGTTCGGAATGTGTATGCGCCGATTCAACAACTTTCTCGAGTGCTTCGACGTCGATCACCCGCTGCAGTTGGTACTCATCTCGACCGAGTCCCTGTTCCTCGAGTGCCTCGATAATCTCGAGCAAAAGCACACCATCACGCATGGTCACTCACCTCCTCGATGACGTCGATGATCTCCTGGGCAGTCGAACCGATTCGTTCGAGTCGATCGAGGATTGTTTCCGGCTCGTCCCCTTCCCAGGCCGCGAGATAGAACGCTGATCCACTTGTGTCCAATCCGAAATACCGCCCGACGATGTAGCCGACGGCTTCGGCCTCGAGTTCGCGTTTCGAGCGCTCGATTTCATCCTTGCCACCACCATGTAACAGGGCATGCGCATACTCGTGAACGAGTGTGACCGCGAGATCAGCCCCGTTTTCACGATCACGCACTTCGACGAGTGGCTGCGTCCCTAGACGATACTGACAGACGCCTTTTGCGCTGCCGTGAGACCATTCCGTCGATGAAATGATCTCTACAGTCACCTCGATCGAGGACGCCGCCTCGAGGAGTGCTGGTACCAGTTCATCGGCCTCTCCTGTTGCTTCTGTTTCAAGTGTCGGCAAGGACTCACCTTCCGTTTGGGATACATCGAACACGGGTGCTGGCCGAAAGCCCACAAGGCCCTTTGACCACTCATCCGGCTGCGTCTCGTCATACTCACAGTCGCTCTGCTCGTGATATGATGGTGAATTCCCGCATTTAGGGCACTGTTTCGCAATGATTGGTGCCCAGATCCAGATTGCCGTTTCGCCCTCTTTCACGTGCCGGTCGAACTCATTTTGCCACGTTCGGTAGCCAGCGACGTGAGTCGCATGTGGGCACTGGAGGTGGATCAAGAGTGTATTCCGATGAGAGTAGTCGTGAAAGCGGCTCTGGACGTCCAGCCATTCCCTGAACTGCTCGCTCGAGGTGGCGTTGTCGACTGCGTCGACAAGGTCCTCGATCCACGTATTGATCGTACTGTGCATCTCGTCGTTCCGGGTATCCGAATCGTCGAACGTCTCCCGGGTGCAGCTGCTCGTAGCCATTGTTGATACGGTGTTTCCCATATTCGGAAAGACCGCTACCCGTTAGCGGGTCTCAAAAAACACACCGACCAAAACAGTTGAAGAAATTAGCCAGAGAGAAGCTCTCCTGTCTCTACCCACTTCGATTGCACACTTCTCAGGGGGTACTTCACGAGCTTCTATGGCAGGCTTTGAACTCGAGTTTTGAGAACTGATAGCGGATGACCATCCAGCCAATACAGACGGCTCTGGTGAATGACTAGACAGCGGCGGCTTTTGATAACGAATCAGACTGCTTAAGGCCTCACTCTGCGGTGATCCTGACTGCAATCTCGAGAAATCCGGAGTTGACGAACCGATTGGTTGGTTTCGCAAAAACAGCACGGCACTCAAACCCGACGCAATATGTCGGTTCACCAACGTCTACTCTTGTGTACCTTCTCGAGCGTGGAAAGAGCCGCATCGATCGATGCCCGGATTCTCGGTTGCCAGCGTGACATCGGGTATATCAGAGAAGACAATCTGTAACAGCCGACATACAAACTTATTGTCTAGTAATTCAACCCGCTATGCATCGTGTTATTCAAGCAGTCGAAACCGATCGATCGGCTGTATCAAGAGGTCGTCGGCTACGACCTCGTGATCGTTCCCGACTCACCGCTCGCGGACGCTCTCAACCGGCGCCTCGAGCGCCCACACTTTGGCCCGTTCGCGATCACACCCCGACGGCTCGCAACGCGACGGCGAGAAACTGCAGAGGACCGAACCGCCTTTCTCGAGGTGATCGACGAGACCGAGTTGAGCTGGAAGCGGATCGCCTACACAGTCGGGAACGTCCTCCAGTGTTGGGAGTACGAAGAAACTGCGGACGGAATTTTCGAGTACGAAGCGTTCGATACGCCACCGACGCAGACGGTCGTCGATATCGTCGACTCACTGCAGACGTCCTCGCGACTGCTCACGGACTACGAGATTGACGTCGGTGCAGACGAGTCAGTCGCGGTCGTCGGCGAACGCCAACTGACGAACCTCGAGCGTTCGATTCTTCCCGCGGAGTACGATTCGATCGACCGATTCACTGAGACTCCCTTCGAAATGCCGCCGTTCCGAATTTTCGAGTCACCAGCGGCCATCGTCGACGCGGTACTCGATACCGTCACGCGTGAAAACGCAACTGACATCGCGATCGTGCTCGACGCTGGGAGTGAGTACTCGCCACTCGTCGAATCAGCACTCGAGACGGCAGAGATTCCGTACTACGGCGGTCCTGGCTTCATGGACGAGCGCGACCACCGCGCGTTCGTCCAGTTGCTCCGCTGTACGACTGCTGGCTCCGATACCCGTATCCGGTCCGTCAAGCCCTTGCTCTCGTGTCTCGGTGCGACGGTTCCCGTCGAACACGACGAGAAGTGCCTCTCCGACGTCGACGACTCGGCGGTCGACTGGCTGCAGAAGTTCATCAGGCAAGCGAACGAGCTCACGTTCGGTGAGGCGCTAAATGCGTACGAAGATCGAACGGGACGAATGCTCGAGGTGTTCCGTGACGAACTCGAAAAACTGCACGTGCTCGAGGAATCGATCACTCCGAAGGCGATCGATCAGCTCACGTTCTATCTCGAGACCTACGACATACCGATCGATCGGGACAACGAAGGGGTCCTACTGGCGGACGCAAAATCGGCTTCGTTCGTTGACCGACCGGTCGTCTTCTATCTGGGGCTCGACGAACGCTGGACGCACGACTCCCCGAACCGTCCATGGGTCGATCGAGACGAGGAATACGAGCGAAACATCGAGAGCTTCCAGTCGCTCCTCCAGAGCGGCGTCGAACAGTACTATCTAGTCCAGGATTCGGCCGGTGGCTCGTCCGTCACGCCGTGTCTGTACTTCGAAGATCTCCTCGAGACCGACTTCGAGCGCTTCAGCGACCTCGAGTCGATTCGCCACACGCGACCGGGTCGAATGACGGGGAACGGATTCGAGAAAGAACCACTTGCCGCGGACGTCGAACCCGAATCCATCGAGACGATCAGTCAGTCAAGTCTCAACGCGTACGCGAACTCCCCGCGAGACTACTTCTTCGGGCGACTCGTTGAGACGCCTGATAAACATTACTTCGCCGAGGGGAACCTCTTCCACGACTTCGCCGAATTCGTCGTTGCTCATCCCGAGGCTATCGACGATGATTGCCTCGAGGAGGTCGTCGAGGTCATGGTCGAGGAGACGCGTGCGTTCCACCGGGACGTCGATATCGAGACACAACGAACGCGATATCGGATCGGACTGGAGACGATCTGTGAGTACCTCGACGAGCACGCACCATCCGAAACGACGTTCCTGACTCCCTCGAGCGGCTGGGGACGAAACTTCTTCGCGGAGTACTTCGATCGAGCGATCGACTCACCGGTGACCGAACGCTGGTTCGAAGACGAGAGCCTCGGACTCAAAGGGAAAATCGACCTCGTCCAGTCGCCAACGCGGCTGGTCGATTTCAAGAGCGGACGCAGGAACGCCCCATCCCAGGTCACGAAACACGCCTCGATTGAGACGCCGAGCGACAGGCCAAACTTCCAGGCGTTACTCTATCTCACCTACTGGCGACACCAACAGCCCGACGAGCGACTGGAGTTCACGTTCTTTCACTTCCTCGAGACGATCGACGACGTCATCACCGGAGGCGCCTCCCTCGAGGACTGTCTCACGACGGTGACGTACCACCCAATCGCGTTCGACGAGTTTGTGCAGTCCCGGACGGTCTTCGATGCGCTCTGCGAAGACGCCGCCAACGACTGTAACAAGACGTTCTCAAAGACCAGCTACGAAACGTATCTGACGGTGTTCGATTCCCACGAGGTTCCCAGAACGAGGGATGCAGACGAAATGGCGGGCTCACTGTTCGGCGAGGCACTCGTCGATCAGATGAGTGACGACGTCGGCGACTACAAGTACGTCAAAAACGGTTGCGTGCAGGCGTTCAGACATCTCTGTGGATATCGGAAGGAAGGCTTCTTCGTCGAAGATCTCGACGGCTTCGAACGCTTCGTCGACGAGCAGATCGAGGAGTTGAACTGTTACCGTCGTGGCGAAGATCGCTTTCCCGTCGACGGCCGCGCCGGCGAGCCGAACTACCGCTATGTGAACAACCGCGATATGCTGCTCACCGACTCACGATCCGCTCCAGACGACACGCAGAATGAGCCTGCAACTTCAGCCACAGCCCAGAAAACGGAGGTGAGTCGATGACGTCGGCGACCGACGCGTCGCTGGACGAGAGGCTGTCACCGAACGAACGTCAGAAACGACTCATCGAGAACACGGACGGGCTGTACCTCGTCGACGCCGGTGCCGGGACCGGAAAGACGTTCACGGTGACCCATCGGTATGCGAACATCGTCGACCAGGGCGACATCGAGCCCGACGACGTCCTGTTGATCACGTTCACACGTAACGCGGCGACGGAGATGAAAGATCGAATCGTCGCCAGCTGCGATTACGATATGCGGGCGCTGAACGACGCCCCGATTCAGACCTTCCACAGCCTGTGTAACGATATCCTCGATCAACACGGCTTTCACGCCCCCTCGTATCTCGGCATCGACGACGCGATTACCGGATCGACGCAGGTCCTCGAGAACGAGACGATCGAACGGGAGTACTTCCGCGAGTTCGTCGACCGATTTAGCGATGATCACGACGAATATGATGACCAGTTTCGCTGCCTCTCGGATCCGACGGAGCTGCTCACACTTATCAACAATCTCGCGTCGAAAGGTATCTTTCCGACCGCAGACGGCTGGTATCGTGACTCCAGAGACACACTCGAGGGCGACTTTGACGCGTTCAAAACGGTCTTCGACGAGCTGAATCGACCGCGAAACGAGGGGAACAAACAGTCGAAACTCCGTTCGAGTCTCGGCCGATATGGCACGAACAAGTGCTATCTGCCGAACGCACCCGATCGGGGAGAACTCCGTGGTGAGTATGGCTCGAAGTCCGTTCCCGAAGACGTCGCCGATCGGGCCTTTACCGAGGACCGTGAGTATCTTATCGAGTTCGTCCACGACGTCTACTTCGAATACCTCGAATTCGCGCTCGGACGAAACTATCTGAACTTCTCGTTCCTTCAGCTATTCGCGTTCGTCCTGTGCTGCGAGGACGGCGAACTCCGCGAATCACTGGAGTTCGAGTACGTGATGATCGACGAGTTCCAGGACTCGAGCGAGATCCAGTTCAAGCTCGCACTACTGCTCTCGGGGACGGACAATTTCTGCGTCGTCGGTGACTGGAAACAGAGTATCTATTCGTTCCAGTACGCGACAATCGAGAACATCGTCGAGTTCGACTCTCGATTAAAGCGCTTTGCCAGTGAGTTAAACGACAATGCCGAGCGAGTGTCGTTTCCGCTCGAGCCCGTCACCACGATCGAACTCGAGCAGAACTATCGCTCGACGCAGTCCATCCTCGACTTCTCCGAGCACGCGCTCGTGGCCCCGGGCAGTAGTCGAGAGTCGATCGACCGGGAGTCGATTTACGACCGGATCGTTTCGCTGTTCTCGAACACCGATCACGACCACTCGCGAATCGAGGCGTTCCAACACGCCGACGAACATGAGGGAATCCTCACGAAGATCCAGGAGATCGTCGGCAACGACGAATACGCGGTCGAGGAAGACGGAGAACTACGGTCGCCGACGTACGGGGATATCGCAGTGCTCACCCGAACTCGTGATTTCGGTCGTGACTTGCTCGCGACCGCCGAGACGTTCGACTTCCCAATGGCGTACGAGGGAGGAATCGAACTCTTCCGAACCGATCAGGCGAAACTGTTGCTGGCATGGTTACGAATCCTCGAGGGCAACTCGGAGGCCGAACGAGGATGGGCCGTCGTACTGGAGCGCGCCGGCTACACGCTCGACGAAATCGAGTACATCCTCGAACACGACGCCTATCCGAGCGAAATGGATGCGTTTCGCTCCGATCTCGCAGCACTCGAGACCCATACAGCCGTTGCTCGGCGTGTGTTTGATCACTACGGCTACGACGGGTCGACGGCGGACGTCGTCCTCACGACGATTCAGTCGATCCATCGCTCGACGACGATGACACGAGGCGACCTGATCCGGATCGTCGAACACGGTGTCGAGAACGGCTACACCCAAGAAGTGGCGGCTGCTGCCGGCCCCGATTCGGTCACCGTACAAACGATACACTCCGTCAAGGGCCTCGAGCATCCGATCGTGATCCTCGGAAACATGAACAGCGCCAAATTTCCACCGTCCGGAAGGTCCGGCGGAACGATCACGTACGACGAGCCGATCGGTCTCCGTCAGCGGAAGTATTACCCCGACGCCCACGGTGAGCCACACGTCTACGACAACTGGCGAGCCGACGTCCTCCGAATGTGCCAGCCGACCAAGTACGACGAAGAACGCCGCCTCCTCTACGTCGCGATGACTCGCGCCGAAGACCATCTGTTGTTCGCGGCGGGAGCGGAGCCGAACACATTCCTTGAGGAGTTGCCGGTCGAAATTGACGAAATCGAGCCGGCTGTTTCGTCCGTTGACGCGGACGGGGAGACGCAGACGGCGTTCAGCGTCGACATTCCGGCACCGGCGGGACCCCGGGGCGATTCGCCACACTCGCTCATGGACGACACCGTCTACGAGGACGTCTCCGATGGGAGAGGGATGGAGTTCGGGTCTCACGTACACGCGTTCGCCGAAGACTACGCTCTCGGCGAAGACGGTACACCCGGAAGCGACGACGAGCGACACGTCAAAACGTTCCTCGATGGACTACCTGGTGAGCTACTGGTCGAAGAGCAAGCGTACCTTCCGCTCGAGGTCGACGGTGCACAGGTCACACTGTCCGGAATTATCGACTTGGTCCACGTGACCGACGATACTGTGGAGATTATCGACTTCAAGACCGATCTCGGTCGTCACGCCGAGTCGGAGTATCGAATCCAGCTCAGCGTCTACTATCACGTCCTCGAGGAGTGGTACAGTGATCGAAATGTGACCGTATCAATATTTTACACTGCCGACGACGACCGAGTCACGATCGATCCGCTGTCCAGGGCTGAACTCGCCGAATTGACCGTGTAGTTGAGTATCCCGGTTGTGCATCAGCCGCTGTCGACAGGACTCTACTCGTTGGAGCTGTTTCGACGAAATAGAAGACGACGTTGAACGGTTTTGTAATGTGCCCCCTGATCGTTTTCCTTCTCACAGTCCCTGTACTGGTCGTCTCTTCCCCACCAACTATCGTAACTGTGGTTAAACGATGGGGACTGAATATCGGCACGGTCTAGTTCCACCCCTCCTCGACGGGAGTTCGACCGTTTAGTGCCTGGTTCGTCCGATCATGGTTATAATGGTGTCTGAAGCGTCTGAGCCAGCGCCGAGAGCTGGCTGGACTGCCCCGCCAGAAGTTCTCGTTTGTAGCCATCATATTCCGACGAGGCAACTACCTGTTTGCCCCGTCACCCCTCTCGGGGCCACAAACCGCCTCGGGTGAGTGCCTTCGTAGTCTCAGTTACCGAATTCCATCTGAACCTGGGACGAGTCCAGCTCGGATCTCGAGATTGATACGTCGAAGACACCTGCAGCCGCCAGCTGGCTGTCACTGTTCGAAATTAGGAATCAGAAAGCAATGATCGAGATCGCTGGACGTAGCTGTTCGCTTCCCAACTTCGGGCAGCGTTGATGTCGCTGAGAAGTGTGAGTGCTTCGTCAGACGTCAATTGATCAGTTTGAACGAACACAGAGAGCAGCGTTGGTGTCGTCACAAGTCGTGTATCGGCCAATGAGGCGTGAATCAGACCAAGTGAGTTGAACTCATCACAGAGGAAAAGTGGAGCCTCGGTATTGTTTGCAAGTGTGACTGCAGCGTTCTCACCATCATCGAGTGGGAACTCGGTATCGAGATCAACTGACTGCACGGTCATCTCGGTAATTTGATCAAGAACGGCGCTCGCGGCTCGAGCATGGTCGTCATCGTACGAGGCGATCTCTTGGAGTTCCTCGACGACTTCGTCAGGTACGTACACATCATAGACGTCCAGGCAGAGCGAAAGTGGATTCGGATTGGAGTTCACGGTAATGCCGAGACTCACTAGTGTGGAAGTATCTGCGACTAATCCTGCCATCTATAGGTCGGCAACCTCGTCGACGAAGCCTTCGTCAAGCTGCTGTTTCAACACACGAAAGTTGGCAGCTTCTTCTGCCCCGACGAGCGATTTGAGCTGCTCATAGCTGATCTCGTCGTCGTAATACGCTGCGGCGATTTCTTGGGTGAGTGTATCGTCGTGAGTGGCGTCTTGAAGATATTCACGAAGCGCAGTCACAAGGATGCCCGTTCGATCTTCTCCCAAGACTTCGGCGAGTGCGTCAGTCCGGTCGATAAGCCGATTTGGAGCCCTGAACTGGACACGTTTTTTATCCGTGCTCATTATGTGTACATTGTGAGCCAACATACTTAGCCATTTCCGTGTGTACATTGTGAGTCAAGACGGCTTACAGCGAAAGACGAGAGTTTAGCTAGTAATCTGACCAGCAGCCGTTTGTTCACCGAATGAACGTTCCAGCTGGTGCGGGAACGAGTCCTGTCCGTATCTCGAGATCAACACGGCGAAGATGCTTGCAGCCCCCGTCTGGCTGGCGCCGTTCGAAATCTGGGCAGGTGCATGTTTCCTTCTCGATGTCAACTACGTACGTGCTCCCACTCTCGCTGAAGACCTCGTAAGTAGGCCCATTCTGGCCGAATCGAACGTCCATATCTTCGGTGAGTGCACGACGGGTTCGTGATTCGTCAATCGAGTACTCGCCTGCCTCGAGTGCAGACGGTGGCTGTGGTTCCTCACACGGATTGGTGAACTCGTCTCGACGGTTACGCTCTTGTCCACACTTTTTGCAGCGCCAGTAGCGTGTGCGGTATTCGTAGCCCTCTGTAAGGTCGATATCGTATGGTGACGATTCAGTGCCAGGAAGCCATTCGTCAATGGCTACGAGTTCATGACCGTGTAGGCGGGCAACGTCACCTGGGTAGCTGCGGTCTCGATCGCTTGTGTCTGTCTGGGTGGATTGATAGTTCCGATGCGGTTCGCCCTGAAGTGGTTGATCTGTACTCATCAGTGATCTCGAGGCACATTGAGTTGCGCCTCACGCCTGTTGGCGCACAAAAACCGCCTTGTAGCGTCTGCTGTCGAGGTCCAGTTTCGAAAAGAGGAGAGCATTTCGAGCGAATTATAGAGTTACCCCACAAGATCAATTGACCGGGATGTGTGGGGTAACTATCACACAAGCTCAAGAACGTTGAACGGGTAATGTGTAGGTCGGACTCAGATCGACCCAACGTAGCACACAACGAAACTACTCCATTCTCGAGGCGCTTTGGTGGAACACAACACCAGCGCGTTGTTCGAGAACCTTCGTTTGATGATAGTAGTATGATGGATTTGGCCTACACAGACACCCCTATCGATTTGTTTTGATCCAAATCTATACCACATCCCTGAATTGGAAGATAGAAACCACAGTTCCGAAACAGTCAAACTAGGACCAACCAGAAAAACGGGATACGGGAGCTACCTTGAACAAATCGATAGAGGTGCATCTGGCTTTTATTTCCCCAGGGTTAAAATGATGAGAACTAGAGAATGTATCAACTAAAACAAATCGATAGGGGTGTGTTCTAGTCTAGTTCTAGTCTAGAAGACAAGAAGAAAAGAGACGTAGACAAGATCAGTCTTTTCTCCCACTGCAAACCCAAAATTCTGCTTTGCTGGCTTACCGCCTTCTGGCTGGAACAAATCGATAGGGGTGTGAGACTCTGACTGAAACAAGTCGTTGTAGGTTTTCTCTCCTTCATCTAAAACCTCTGGAAACACACCTCTGAACACTTCTATTGGTAAAAATCATATCGATAGGGGAAGGCTTTAGTCAATCCATTGTGAGAGTCTTTGTATGCCAAACGACCCAGATTCTGATACCCCGTCTAAAGATACGGGTTCTATTAGGGATCTTATCCTCGACCAGGAAGAATCTGCGAGTCTTATCCGAAATCGTTCTCTGCTCGAGCCCAACGAGATCGTCGACGAAGACCGCATTGTCGGGCGTGATCTACAACTAACAGAAATCACTCAGCATCTCCGCGTTGCTATCAACGGCGAGCGACCGCCCAATCTCTTCCTCTATGGGCCATCCGGTACAGGAAAGTCATTGATTATTAACGCTGTCTGTGAGAACATCCTTGAGTTATGCGAAACTCGAGATATTCGCTTTGGCGTTATCCATATGAACTGCCAGAACGTCGGTACGCTCGGTTCGGCAGTGTATGAACTCGCTCGGAAAGTCGCTACTGATGCTGGTGTTACGGTTGAGGTTCCCGAACACGGTATTCCAACGAAAAAGAAGTGGCGCGAACTGTATCGACTGATCGACGAACACTACGACACCGTGGTTATTATTCTCGACGAACTCGACATGCTGGTCGGACGTCGTGACATCGACGAACCCGCGTTTTCGCGATTGCTTTACCAACTCTCTCGAGCCGGGAGTGCCGAAGATACGAAGGCGAACGTTTCGGTGACGGCGATCACGAATGACGCCACGATGATGTCGAACGTAGGAAGCCGTGCAGTAAGTTCGTTTACTCCCGAAGACGTCCATTTCAATGATTACGACGCCAACCAACTTCGAGAGATTCTCTATCACCGGACGGATGCGTTTTATGAGAATGCACTTAGTGAGGATGTTATCCCGCTCGCAGCAGCATTCGCCGCTCAAACCCACGGTGACGCCCGAAAGGCAATCGACCTAATGCGGACGGCAGGGTCTCTTGCCGAGCGTGAGGCTGCAGATCAGGTGGCCGAAGTTCACGTTCGAAGAGCTCAGGACAAAGTCGAAAAAAACCGCGTCCTCGAGGTCACCCGTGGGATTAGCACGCAGAAAAAACTCTGTTTACTGGCGACAGCAGCAGTGGCTCGACAAACCGGCAACAAGACTGCGAAAAGTCCGAACGGCTATACTGTGTATCGATATCTCACAGATACGCTCAACGTTGATCAGTATCACCAGGAAACGTACGTCAACAAAATGAAGGAGTTGACGACATACTCGCTCGTTGAATCCGAACGCAAAAGTCAGGGTCCACACTCAGGTAGTTATCTCGAGTTCTCGTTTGCCGAGAGCCCTGCAACGATCATGGATACCCTTCGTGAAGACTCTCGGTTTAACGACGTACATGATGACGAACTCCGAGCGGTGGTACAGGCTCAACTTCGTACCGATTCTCAGTAATTGCGAAAAACAAGTCGATAGGGGTGTGTGCATGCCGACTGGGGCTTCCCTGAACAAATCGATAGGGGTGCGTGTACTGCGATGGGGACTCAAATCAAATCGATAGAGGTGTGTCTTACCGACCGAAACCAGTGCAGACAACCGATTGGGTTTCAATGGAGATACTCTTAGTGTGGGTTACCCCACAAGATGGAATTTACATTCTGTGTGGGGTAACTCAAGTCTCACCAAGAAACACCACTGTTTCCAGTACTTCCGCTGTTAGCGCCTCGAGACGGTGGCACTACCTTCTGTAGTTGCGACCGTTCATCCGTCGCTGATCCCGGCACACACTCTTGAGCTGTCGACAGGCATCTTTCGCTCGACGAGCAAGTTCTTCCTCTCGAGTTCTGTGCAACGATTCGGTGTACCACTCACAGGCATCAGCAGCGAGGGCAAGCCACGCGACTCGAGTGTGGACACACCCATGTCGACGTCCGACCATCCAAATCGTCGCGATCGCGTCGAGTCGATTTCCGATTTCTCTGTCGCCGTGTAATTCGAACCACTCAGATCGCAACTCACAGGCTGAAACGACTGTCTCGCAGAACTCTTCGTCGACGTCAAGTACGACGTGGTGTCCTCGAGTCTGCTGTATCTCGAGAATCATGACTGGGCCTTTTCGATCTCGAGTCGGACCTGATCCTGGTGCGAAATGGCACAAGTCGGCGAGCAGTATACAGTCGACGTTGGGTTTTCACAGACCGGATTCAAACACGCCGACTTTCGATGTTCGGTAGTAGGTGTCGTTTGCTGTTTCATTAGGTTTTCACGCAGGCACTTTCTGATGCGCCTGCACCCGTTCAGGCGCACAAAATACAACGCGAAGACGAGTTCGGGGTTGCCCAAATAGTGATGTGGACTCCTTCGAAATGTATTGTAGATCTAGAAATGGTGTCTGAACAGCTCCGAAGTATTGTTCCGATGTTTGGGGGAGCGACAAGCTACGTTGAGACACTTGATGAAATCATCGAGTACATCAATGCTCAACAGCCTACGACGGACGAACTTGTTGGCTGGCATCGGGGACGGTTTGAACGGGTCTCGAGCCGGGACTCAATCTTGAGACGGTGTGACTATCTCGAGGACGTCGGCTTCCTCGAGGTTCATGCCGGTGAATGGGATCTTGGCCCGGAGGGCCAACGGTATCAGGCGAACCGGTCAACTGAAACCCTCTTCGAGATCATGTGTCGCCGAAACCTCGGGCTCCGGAGCTTGCTCTATGCGCTGTCTGTGGGGCCAATGTCGATCGACGATGTCGGTCGACAACAACTCAACACGCATCCGGAACTTGGTTGGGATCCATCAAACGACGATATGGCGCTACAGCGGGTCAATTGGCTCCGTAGTCTCGGTGTCGTTCAGAAAGATGGAGACCAGTACGCACTGACTGCTGAGGGGCGTCAGTTTACCGACAACGCGGTAGAGGAGTGGGCAGGCTCAACAATGACAGAGGAGTCAGTCACGTCGGATCCAATGGTGGCTGGTACCTATGAAACCACAGTAGAGGCCAGAGCAATTGATCCCGAGTTTCGAGCGACTGCACTCTATCAGTTCGATCAGAGCTGTGCTGTCTCTGATGTAGACCATCCAGATTTATTGGACGTTGCCCACATCCTTCCCTGGTCGGACTATCCAGAGTATCGAGCTGACCTCCAGAATGTCCTCCCACTGAGTAAGATCCATCATGCAGCATTCGATCGAAAGCTGTTCACGATCGATGCTGAGTTCCATTTGCAAGTGAATCCTCAGTTTGAGACGGACAGTCAGCTGCTGCGTGAGACCATTTGTGATCGTGCAGGTGAGCAAATTTCACTACCCGAGGACACGGTTTCTCCGAAGCATCTCGAAGCTCATAATGCAGTGCTCGAGTGGGTCTGATCAGGTCTATCTTTCTGATAGTGGCGTAACGAAAGAGATTTTGGGAATCTAGTAACAGCCATCTACCATCAATTTATATACATCTGGCTTGTCATTCCCAACTATACGAATGGATTTTGAGCTAACAGAAGATCAGATTCAAAGCAGGGTAAATGAATATAAGCGAAATGAGGATTGGGAAGAGAAGATAGAAACAGCAAACGAAATTGCTGCAGCTGTCCGTGGACTGGCAGAAAGTATAGTAGAGTACTACGATGACCAAGTTGGAACAGATGAGATGTCTACTCTATTCCGATTATGTCAGATCTCATCAAAAGCTACACTTTCTAAAAAACGAAGCAGAGTTGAGGGACTGGATCTTCCAGAACACGTTAAAGAGGACATCAAATCAGAAATTCCGGATGTAGGTATTGTTGGTGGAGGGCAAGCCCAAATTTCGATTCCAGCGGAATACGAATCAGATGCGTATCAGCTGTTAGATGTTCTTGTCAACTCTGAAGATCAACACGAACTTGACGTTGCTATCGATGAGTTTGCTGCGTTAAATATTAAGGGAATACAAGCTGGTGTTTTGTCCCCAATTTTGTTCTTTCTTCATCCAACGAAGTATCCTATTATCAACAGTGCATCTCGCAACGGAATGGAAGCGCTCCTTGATTACACAGTGAGCTCTCAGCTATCCGAATATACGAGAGAAGCTGAGAAATTCAGAGAGTTTAGAGACAAATATGATTTGGGCGGTGACGATGGAAATCTTCGCGATGTTGATTGGTTCTTTTACACACTCGAGCTTGATGCCACGCCAGCTGTGTGGATCGAAAAGACAGCAATTCATGGTGAATACAAAAAGCCTGGTGCAGGTGAACTTTCTCTGGGCAAGGCGATTATGTCTCCGCAACGGGCAAGTGGTGGAAGAGATTTCTATTCGACCCTCCGCGATGCGGAAATCGGGGATATTGTTGTTCACCTACTGAAAGACAAAAAAGAAATAGCTGGTGTCTCTGTTATCGATTCAGACCTCATCACAGACTATGACTTTCCAGAAGCAGTTGAACAGCGGTGGGAGGCGGAGCAACGTGAACGGGGTGGGTATCTCAGGCGATTAACTGATTTTCAAGAGCTTGATAGCCCCCCAGCCGTTTACGACGACTTCCTTGACAACGAGTTGTATAAAGAAGAGCTACAGAGAATCAATGACGAGCATTCCGGCTTATTTTACGACAAGAATCAAATCCTCGTCCAGGGGACGTACTTTACTGCATGCCCGGACCCTCTCGCTGAGGTGTTAGCTGATATCTCGTCTGAGCTTGCGGAGTATTTCCGTGCACATGGGTTTGAACCACATAACCCTCCACAGATCTTCCAAATTCCGCTCTCTGACACGCATTCTATGCGAGATAATTTTGAGCAAACAGTTACGCAGGACGTTTCCATTACGGAAATTGAGGATCTTGTAGAGACTGAATTTGACCGAGAGACAGTCCGTGTCTGGGCATCTGGCGAAGAAAGTGAATCGGAAGAACCTGGTGATCTTCTACTCTTTGGAGACCGAGATGCCGAGGAGTATTTCATCGGGGCTACTGTCGGTGGCTCCGAACAGCTCTCAGAAGATCGAACACGGGAATTTTGTGATGCAGTTGGATGGGATTATTCTGAGCGATACCGATATCTCATCTATCTTGACGAGGTCTATGAGATCGAACTCGATGGCGAGTATTTCTGGGAGTTGATGGAATATGATGGGTTTCCATATGATGGATTTAGCCGGATTTACCCAGACCGGGTAAAAGAGAATCTAATAGCGAACAATGATTATGGGAGTGTTGATGCTTTTCTCGAGGAAATCAGTGTATCACAGCTGTATCCTGTGGATCAGAATGACGAAGGGCCAGGAGAAGGTGACGATGACTTGGATCCAGTCTACTATCTCTGGAATACAAACTATGAGAACGCAGACACAGATGGATCACTGGCATTTCAGCGAGGAGTGGCTGCAGCATATGGTGGAGATGAGTGGGGAAGGGACCTAACCCGTCCTAACAGGGGTGACATCCTCTTTGCGTACCTCGTCGGTACTGGGGTTATCGGAGTTGGTGTCGTGATCGACGAAACAGATGGTGAGCCAATCGATAAGAATGATTCCTCAATTGAACCGATTAAGGGACTTCAGACCCCTGAATACCATCTTCCAGTTGACTGGATTTACACTCTCCCACAGGAGTCTGCTGTGAGCATCTCGACGGTTGCTGATCTTCTTAACCGAAAAAAGATGTCGCACGTAGGCACGATCGAAAAGCCGACTGATCAACAAGGTGCTCGAGATCTCTATGACGGTGTTCGCCAGCGCTTCACAGAGCTTCATAAAACGTCTTCAGTAGAGCAGCATCAAAACGAGGATATCGAACGGTTACTTGAAGCAAAGAAGCAGGTTGTCTTCTATGGTCCTCCTGGTACTGGAAAGACCTACACAGCTCGACGATTCGCAGAGTGGCTTCGAGCGAAGAAGGATGCCAACGCATTAAGTGTTGACCAGATTCGAACAGTAACGTTTCATCCATCTTTTTCATATGAGGACTTCGTCGAAGGCTTTACCGCCTCAGTTGAAAACCAACAAGTCGAGTACACGTACGAGAAAGGAACATTTGCAGAGATCGTGCGAGATGCTACGGATGCCTACAACAATAGCGGCCAGAACGACGATGCATCGCCATTCTTCCTCATTATCGATGAAATCAACAGAGGGAATTTGGCACAGATCTTCGGTGAGTCGATCACCTTGTTGGAAGCAGATAAACGCCTAAATCAGGAGAATGAGATTGTAGCCAAGCTCGCCCACTCAGGGGAGGATTTCGTTATCCCGCCTAACCTCTATATTATCGGGACGATGAACACTGCTGATGAATCCATCGCCCTGGTCGATACCGCATTACGTCGACGCTTTCGCTTCCTCCCCTTCCCACCAGAACTTGAGATTGCCACCAGTAGTTATCCAGCGCTGTTGAATGGCGATGAGTTGGCTGATCTTCTGCAAAATGGTGGAAACCAACGAGATCAACTCATTGCAGCGTCTATTCTTGCTCTTAGAGACCTCAATGAGCGGATCATTAGACTCCAGCACCTTGGCAAGGGGAAACAAATTGGCCATACTTTCCTCTTGGGACTCGAGACATCCCAGGATATAGTCGATATGTGGCGATTCGAAATACTGCCACAACTTGAAGAATACTACTTTGGTCAATTCAATCGGCTTCAGAGCGATCTATTCCAGAACGGTGGTGATCAGCTTATCGACTGGGAGGCAAATCAGATCTTAGCCTTCGACTCTGAAACGCTTTACAGTGCGCTGTGTGAGATTGCGGGTATCAGTACTGACGATCGGGCACCACTGTCAGTAGAGTTCACCAGCATGGAGTAAATATTGATGATTGATGACAACGCAGTTGTAACAGTCTCAGGAGCAGCCGTCCCAGAGTCATCATCAGGTAAGACGGAGCCACCAGAAGACCCCATCACACTTGCAGAACACGACGAAACGGAGCCGTTCTCGCTCTCTGAACCAGACCAAAATTTTCTCGAGTCACTCAGTGAGAAATCACGGCCACTGTCGGTGACCTACACTGCGGATGGCACTGCCTCAATCAGTTCCTCCAGCTACGTTGGAGTAATGACTCTTCCAAGTGGAACGACGGTTGAGGTGACGCCCAAAGAGACCGTCAGCAACTTGCTGTACTTGCTGCAGTACGCGTTTGACGTTCCTGCCAGTACAATTGAACAGACGACTGGACTCAAACCTTCTGAGACGTTTATCGACGCGTTTGGGGCACTATTCCATGCTGAACTCAATGAGGTGCTGAGGCAGGGTATTCGGCGCGATTACAAACGAGTTCAGACGCTTGAACAGGAAGTTCGAGGCCGACTCGATGTCCAGCGGCAAATCCAGCGACCAACCACGGTTCCGACGGATTTTGCTGTCGAGTATGACGCATTCACGTCGGATACGGTACTCAACCGTGCAATCCACAGGGCGACACAGATTGTTACCTCTCTGGTTGAAGACGAACATCTCTCCTCGAAGCTGTCTCACCAAGAAAAGAAACTTCAACAGTTCGTTTCGCCAACTCACGTTTCTCTTGAGGAGCTGAACACGATCGAAATCACGCGGCTCAACGCATATTACGAGGATCTCCTAGAGCTTACTCGACTCGTCCTTTCACGGCTGTTTTTCGAGGATCTATCATACGGTGACCGGCAATCGTTTGGTCTCTTTATCAATATGAACAGTATCTTCGAAAAAGCAGCTGAACGCGCGTTCCGCGAGGCTGCGAGGGATATTTCCAGTGAGTGGAGGGTCGAAGGTCAAGCCAATATACGAAACATCATTAGTGGGCCGCACGCGGTCACTATGAAACCGGATTTCGTGGTAAGTGATTCCTCAGGCTCCGTTTTCTTTGTCGGAGACGCGAAATGGAAAACTGGGAGCTTACAGTCTGGGGATGTTCATCAAATAACATCCTATATTTTATCAGAGAAAGCGTCAGGCATTCTCGTATACCCTCAGCAGGGTGGCCGCAAGGAGCCGTCACGAGTTCATGATGGGATGAATGATTGGTCGCTTCAGTCCGTTGAGCTTCCAACTGCTACTGACGCCAAGTCATACTACGAATACCGTGATCGACTTATCGAAACTGCCAGCGAAATTTTATTCGAGCACAGACGCTAATCCCCTTGTTACGAACTCTGTGCTGTTCTATCTGAAGGTTGGATAGCTTCGTCCACTCTGCACTTCATATGCTTCTTCGACAATGTCATCTATTTCCGTTTTGGTGAATACATTCCGCATCCCAGTCATACGAAACAGGCGCTTTACCTGGCTAAATCGGTAATCTGTATAGAATGCGAGGTCAAAGATGAGAGCTCGAGCTGCATCTTCTCGTGTATTGTAGTCCCGCACAGACTGTTCCCATTTCCCCTCCACAATGGGCATGATTCGGTTGCTATTAGCAGCTGTCTGGAGCAACTCCCAGACCTGGTCATCCGTCACTGGCTGCTCGTACCGTGGTTGGGGAACCGGGTACTTGATTGTCGATACCGCCTCAGTCGATTTGTGATTTTTTGTACTCATTGTGAGTCCGGCGCCCCGTCGCAAGTTCGCGACGGGCGCGCTCCATCGGACCGAGGCGCGCCCACGCGCCGGCTGCCCTCGCGAATGCCTATATATCAATTTAGTTGAACTGTATCACAAAAGTGAATCTACAGAACTCCGTATAGAGTTTATACGGAACTCTTTGGATTGAGCTACTCATTGCAATCTATAGAAATACTCGCGGGGGCAGCCGCCACGACTTGCGATTCAACAACCGACAAAAATAGCCCCTGCAAAACTTTGATGTTAAAAACTTTTTGATCAACTCAGGTCTGGAAGTGTGACGGAGGCTGTATGCGGTGGGTCGGAAACACCATCTTCATTCCAAGTATACGGTTGTGTATCGTTTCTTGTCACAATCCCCTCTCGGCGAAGGCGTTTGAGCATATCTCGGACATGATTCTCTGAAAAGTCGATACTTTCTCGAGCTGTAATCTCTTGAACTGTTCCTGGGCCTTCTTCCTCGAGCGTATACATTACTGCTCGCTCGCCCTCACTGCGTTTTACAATTTCGAGCTCGGGAGCATCGTCAGGACTGATCGCGATCTCCTGAAGCCAGTCTGGGAGAGCAGATGTATGGACATACGCCGTCGATGGAACCGTACGACCGAACCGGAAGATTGCTTGCGCTACTTTATTTTCCCGATAGTGTTGAAGAAACGGATCGCCATCGAGACCATAAGCAAGACTAGCACCCTTCTCGTCGCCTCGCTCAGCAATATAACCTTCAAACGCGGCCGTAACTTGGATTGCACGATCACCTGGATGAGGGGAACCAAGCACAATACCGACTTCTTCCCCCTCAAATTTATTACTGCTCCTAAGATTTCCATAGTGGTCGAAATTTGAGATAGAATTCTCGACTCGCTGTGTATCAATAAACGGCTGCGATGTTTCGTTTTCAAATAGACGGTTTTCAGCCTTTTTTGTAGTAATTATTGGCACTTCTGTGCCATGGCGGTTTGCAACTGCTTCGATAAGCCCATAGCATTCTCGCCTATTTGCGTGTCGGCCGCTACTATATGGATTTATTGATCGAGATGTTTGGACAAATTGATATCCGATTGTTTCTTGGAGATATTGTTGTCGACAGTCGTCACAAAGAATTCTTTGTACAGAAACTGACTCAACACCGAGTCTACCGCTCCAGATCGCCTTGGTTGGTGTTCCGTCCAATCCAACAATAGCACATGCTGTACTGAGGTCTGGTGGACTTCGGAGATAGAGTGAGTCTTCACGGTAGTCAAATACCGCTTCAGAACCGTCTATGAGCTGGACATAGTCGAGCTTAATTCGATCACGAAGCTCACTGTTCCAGTCAGGATCGGCTTCTTCGTCAGACTGGGATTCAGGAACTAAGCCATCAAATTCGAGTATTGCAAGAATCGCTACGGGTGCGTTCGCATGGCCACCGTTTTCATTCAGAGCCTCAGCGGGCCTGGTGAGATTGTCACCGTCTGTAACTACCTCACGAAGCTCTTTACAAACCGAATTAAATCGATCCTGTTTTGCAACTATTTCGAGCTCACTTAGTGTGTCAATCTGGATGTCCTGCTTTTCGAGGAAGGTAGCAATAGCAGGTGCAAGATCTGAAGCACTAAACTCGGTACGAAATGCATCTTGTGGATCTTCGTCAAAGACGACGATCCGATCCTCGACAACTTCTGGGAGTCCTGCGTGGACTGGGTGACCGATTAGTAAATCCGCATTTGACGCTTCATTCCAACGCTTAATGTATTCACATTCGTCATCCTGCATACAAGGCAAATCATCCTGGAGGCGCATGTGCAGGAACTTCGGTGAAGCTCCTCTGTTGTGATATCCCTTGAGCCGATTTGCCCATTCGTCTCCATGCTCCCCAGTCGCCGTTGGGCAGTCTGTTTCTAACGAAGGTAATTTTATCACGTCCACATCGTCATCAACTATACTTTCTAGGTGTGCATTTCGAGTATCGTGTAGATGAGTGAATATTGCCGCTGGCTGATCAAACTCAGTCACTACTTCTGCTGCGGATTTTGTCTTACCGATAGTGGGCAATCCATCGATTACAACCGGTGAAGATCCCTTATCAAGTTGTTTTTGAATTGCCCGTTTGATCCCAACTCTACAAGCGTCCCAGACGGATTCTTGTGGAAGGTCTGTCTGATCACCGACGATTTCTCTTCCAAGACAACACCCGCCGCCTCCCTCGCTCATTGTTTACCTTGATCTCGCATCTATTGTTCTTGGTTCTATTGGCATCCGTTCTAGCTTAGCGACTGACTGAAATGGGGATCACGCCGAAATTGCGTCAAGTCTGACCGCAATCATACCGAGATAGCTGCTGTTCCAA
>NZ_WUBV01000060.1:0-11354 GCF_009807105.1 Natrialba sp. INN-245
CGGCGACGGCGTCCCGGAGGGCGATTCTCGGGACGAAAACCCCACCCTCGAGGCGGACAAAACGGCCTCGACGACGTCCGAAAGCCACGACACCGGCCGTTCGGCGCTCGCCGGCGCGCTGGAGTGGTTCCACCAACAGTTAGACCGCGACCTCCCCGACGAGTGCGACCACGACACACCTCGGGACTACTACCGCGACCCCGAGGACGGGCGCGGGTGGGACGCCGACACCGTCGACGAGAAACTCCTCGGGTTCGCGCCGGCGAACTACAAAGACGAGTTGATAGCTCACCTGTTCGACCGAGGGTACGGTCGCGAGGAGATTCTCGCGACCGGCCTGTTCGCCGAACGCGACGACGGGACGCTATACGCAAACTGGAGAGGGCGCTACGTCCTCCCGTACTTCGACGAGGACGGCCGTCCCGTGTTCGCGATCTCGAGGGCGACCGACCCGGTTCACTCGGCCGACTGGAAAGGCAACAAGTACGATAAGCTCCAGGTGACGCGCGACGACGTCACCGCCGAGGAACCGATTTACGGCCTCGACACCGTCCGCGAGGGAGAACCCGTCCTCATAACCGAGGGTATCGCCGACGCAATAAGTGCACACGAGGTGGGGTATCCCTGTATCTCGCCGGTGACGGTCCAATTCAAGAAAAGCGACCGCGAGGACCTCCTCGAGGCGCTCGGCGAGCGGGACGTCGACCGCGCGTACCTGATTCAGGACGCCGAACGGCCGACGAGTAACGTCGACGACCGCGACCGGCTCACCCTCCAGCAATTCGGCGACGGCGTCAAAGGCGCCGTTCGGACGGCCGCCTACCTCGACGACCACGGCCTCGAGGCGAGAGTCGCCGAGCTCCCGCGCCCCGGCCTCGAGAAAGTCGACCTCGACGACTACCTCCAGGGCTGGAGCGACGACCTCACGCCGCTCCTCGCGAGCGCGAAGGCCGTCGACCAACACCCGGCGTATGACGCGACGACCGCGAAGGACGTCGCCCTCGACGCCGCCGAGGTGTCCGACCTCTCCCGCGACCTCGAGGCGGCCGACGGCGACCACTCGGCGCTATTCGACCTCGACATTCGGGACGTCACCGGCCTGTCGTGGGACTACCGAGGCGAAAACCCACTCGGCCACCACGGCGACAGTGAGAACTACTTCATCCTCCTCGAGGACCACGGCGTCGCATACGACCACAAATACAAAGTCGCGTACAACGCCCTCACGTACCTCCTCGTCGACGCCGGCGAGCGACGACCGGCCTCGCCGAACGGTCGGCTCGAGGACGGCGAAGTGTTCGCGGCCTGGCGACACGCCAAACGGAAGGGCGCTATTTCGACCGGCGACCCGATACCTCACCGAGCGCTCCAGTACGTCACCCTCGACCACGGCCACGCCGACGCCGAGGAGCTCACCGACGGGTGGAAACTCCCGACCGGCGCGTATAACGCCGCCCTCGAGACGGTTCGCGAGGAGTACGGTGTCGAACCGGGGCGCGACGAGATTACGGGCGGGGCGTCCGAACAAACGGCCGTCCTCCCGACCGCTGTTCGCGACCTCACCACGGCCTCGAGCGGGTGGGATTGGCGACACGCCGCCGAACAGGGCGACGCGACGCTCACTATCGACGACGCTCGCGAGCGGACGGTCGACGCTATCGCCGGCGCCTACACCTCGAGCGACCGGGTGCTCGTCGAGGCGCTCCCGACTATGGGCAAGTCCTACGGCGCCGTGAAAGCCGCCGCCGACACCGGCGAGCCCATCACGATCCTCACCGGACGGGGGCACAAGGAACAGTACGGCCAATTCAAAGAGTGGTGTGAGGAGCACGGCCTCACCTACAAGCAACTCCCGAGTTTCACCCACGACTGCGATACGGCGAACGGCGAGCACGGCGAGGAGTGGGCCGACACCGTTCGCGGGTGGTACAACCGAGGCGCGACGCCAAAGGAGATTCACAAGGCGGCCGAGTACGTCCTCGGTCGACCGCTCCCCTGCCAAGAGCATGAAGGCCAGCGGTGTCCCTACGCCTCGAAATGGGACTTCGACCCGGACACCGACGGAAGCGCCGACCCCGACGAGGACGTACAGATTGACGTCCTAATCGGCCACTACGCACACGCACACAAGACGAAAGTCACCGCCGGTCGGACGGTCGTATTCGACGAGTTCCCCGACGCCTACGAAACGAACCTCGCCGACACGCCGAGGACGTCGCTCCAGGGCGCCGTATCGTATTGGCTCCAGTCGACCGACGGTATCCCGTTCGACAGCTACACCGACCTCGTCGAGAACCGCGACGACGAAACCCGCCGAGGTGAGGCGCTATTGTGGTTCGACGAGCACGGTATCGAACCCGACGAAACCCACGTATTCGACGACGAGAGCGCACACGCTACCGCGCCCCTCGCGGTGTACACGCTCCTCGCCGGCACCGATCTCGGGAACGGGTACGAGCGCGCCGATCTCGACGACGTCGGCCTCGGTGTGTTCGACCGCGCTCGAGGCGAGGTGTCCGTCCTCCAGGCGCCGGCGCTCGAGTACGCGAGCGGTGTCGTCGCCCTCGACGGGACGCCGACGAAACGAATGTGGGAGCTCGTCCTCGGCGAGCGGCTGAATCACCGCCCTGTCCTCCAGGGCGACGAGCGCGCCGAGTACGTTCGCGACGCCCTGAATCTGAATCTGGTTCGGACGACCGAGTACGTCAAGCCGTACAACTCGGCCGACCACGTCAACACCGAACAGGACGCCGCCCTCCTCGAGGCGATAGCCGAGGAACACGGCGAGCCGGCGGCCGTGATTACGACGTCGACCGCCAAAACCGAGTACGAGGACGCCGGCCTCCTCGAGCGCGACGGGGACGGCGATCTCACCGGCGACGGGGTGCATATCGGCGACACGAAACACTACGGAAACGTCCTCGGGAGCAACGAGTTCGACGACACCCGGCTCGGCGCCGTGATAGGGTCGAACCACTACGGCGACCATTTCATCAAGAAGTGGGGCGCCTACGCCGGCGAGGCGGTCGACCGGGGCGAGGAGAAAGGCGCCGGCCTCTCTTACACCGGGTTCGGTGACGACGTCCTCCAGCATATGCGCGAGCACGACACCCTCCAGGCGGCCATGCGGTTCGGTCGCGACGGAAACGGAGCCGTCGTCTATGTTCACACCGACACGCTCCCGGAGTGGGTTCCGCTCGCCGGCGAGGGGAGAGTCGTGAAAACCTGGAGCGACGGTATGCGCGCCGTCCTCGAGGCGCTGGAGGACCTCGACAAAGCGACGACCGCCGACGTCGTCGAACACCCGGCGGTCGACCTCTCGAGGCAACAGGTATTTTCGCACCTCGAGGACCTTCGCGAGCGGGGCGTCCTCACCCGCGAACAGGACGCCGAGGACGGCCGGCGGGTTGTGTGGCTCGACGACGGCCTTCACCGGCTCGGCGAACACGGCGACGTCGATCTCGAGCCCGTCGACCTGGAGGACCTCGAGGACGAGGAGGTTCGTCAACTGGCGCGTAGTAGTACCTATACGTGGGACTTTACGAACCTCCCCGCCGAGGACGGTGGTTCACCCGCCGAGCAGTCGCTCGGGCCGGGCCGACCGCCGCGAGCTCCAGTGAACGGGGGTGATGGACCGCCCGATGACGCCGATTAGACTCATTCGACCGGCCGAGGCACGCGGTTCCAACAGTCGCGACGCCGGCACGCCTACCGTCCGCGAAACCGTACATGGAGGTGACTAATCAGCTATGACCTCGTCGCAACAGACCGGCCGTGACTCGGTTGTAACGAGTAGTAGT
This sequence comes from Natrialba sp. INN-245, assembly GCF_009807105.1. Taxonomy (NCBI): domain Archaea; kingdom Methanobacteriati; phylum Methanobacteriota; class Halobacteria; order Halobacteriales; family Natrialbaceae; genus Natrialba; species Natrialba sp. INN-245. The sequence goes on from NZ_WUBV01000060.1 coordinate 3,801, forward strand.
CAACCGGACTACGCGGCCGTCAGTATCCCCGCGAAACCCCCGACGGAGTACGATCACGTCGAACGCCGGGCCGAGTTGTTACAACAGGTTCGCGACCTCGGCCACCCGTCAATGATTCACCAGGGCGAGGCGGCCGAGCGCTACGGCGTCACCCAACAGCAAATCTCGAAAGACCTCGACCGAATCGCCGAGTACGTCGGGGAGAACCTCGGCGCCCGACATGAGCTTAGTATCGACGCCGTCTTTCAGCGGTCGATTCGGGGCCTCCTCGAGGAGGAGGAGTACCGGAAAGCCGCGAGGACGGCGAAGGATTACGACGAGTGGGTGACGTCGCGAACCGACCTCGAGGAGATTCAGGAACAGCTCGAGTTTCTCAAAGACGCACACCAAGAACAACAGAAATGACTTCAATCGACGATCTCCAGCGCGACCTGAAAGGCGTATCGGACACCGTCCTCGGTAATCTGTCGACCGAGGAGCGGATACGAGTATTCGCGAAGAAAGCCGCCGAAGGCGACGAGGAGCGGCTCGAGCAGTTGGTCGACACGGCTCCTCGGTACGAGTATACGGCGACCGACCTCGAGTACCTCGACGGGATAAAGAAGCTCGGCGCGGTTTCGCTCCAGGCGAGGTATGAGCTCCAGAACCGCTATCAGGCGATAACCGAGTGCGAAGCCACCCGCGACAAGTACATGGCGCTTATGCTGTTGAACGAGGGTCTAAGCCGCCTTTCTCGCGGGGCGTTTGAAATCGACGAGTTCGGGAACTTTGACGCCCCGGACCACGCCGACGCCGGGTACGCATACGGTAAGAAGTGGGCGCCGGACCAAGCGTACCTCGCGACAAAGTACCGCGAGCTGTGGGAGGACGTCCCGGCCGAGCTCCTCGTCGACGAGGACGACCGCGAAATCAAACAGTTCACCGAGCTCGCGGCCGCTGGTTCGCTCGCGTATCCGACGGACCTCTCGGGTGAGACGTTTGACGACCTCGAGGACGACCGTATGCCGTCGGAAGTGTACGAAACGGAGGTTCGGCTGTTGGGCGCGCTCGTCGACTTTCACACCCGGTTCCACGGCTGGCGACTGTTCGCCGAGGAGCACCTCGACATAACCCTCGACGAGCTCCTCGACGTTTCGGCGCCCGAGGAGGACGGCGTCGGGGTGACGCACGGCGTCGCCGAGATAGACGAGCAACTGGGCGAAAACATCCTGTCGCTCAAGCGTGATTACCTCCAGGCGTACCCGGCGCTCCTCGAGGAGTGGACCGACGACGCCGAGGAGGTGGACGTCGATCTCGACGCTCGCGCTCAGAACTTCGCCGACGGCCTCACCGACGCGGTCGACCTTCCATAATCTCGAGATTCAGCTATGAAACGAATCACCGACCTTAGACACGACGTCAAGAACGTACAGGATAACGTCCTCGGCGATCTCGACCCCGAGGAGCGGGTGAGAATGTTCCTGAAAGCGGCCGCCGAGGGTCAGGACGACCGCATAGAGATGCTCCGGGATTCAGCGCCGAGGTACGAATACAAAACCCGCGACCTGGAGTTTACCCACGGCGCGATAGAGGCGTACACTCTCTCGAGGACGGCGAACGCACAACTCGAACGGCTCTATACGGCCATGTTGATGCACGAAACCGCCCGGAATCAGTATGTGGCGATTGCCTTACTGAACGAGGCGCTCGAGCAACTTTCACAGGGGGATTTCACCGTCGACGAGTACGGAAACGCCGACACACCGGAGTCATGGCCTCACGACTACGGGCCACAGTACGACGTCGACGAGTCGCGGCTCGCCGGAAAGTACCGCGAGCTGTGGGAACGGAACGACCTCGAGTTAGCGTTTGATACCGAGGACCGTTCGCGGCCGTACTTCGCCGAGTTCGCGGCCGACGGGTTAGTCGGGTATCGTACCGAAACGAGTGTGGAATACGACAGGCCGGGCGGGGCGGCACAGGCGGAAACGAAACTGATGGACACCGTCGCCGAGTTCTACGAGGCGTTTCACACCTGGAGACGCCTCGCCGAGGAGCACCTCGGTATCTCTTTCGACGAGTTACTCCAGGCGTCGCAAACGGAAAAGCGCCTATTCGACGAGTGGACCGCGCCCGGGTGGCTCACCGAGGAGCGGTGTCGGGACGTCCTCGAGCGTATGGAGCTCTATCTCGACGCCTACGAGGAGAGTCAACAGAAAGTCGGTGAGGTGCTCGCCCAAGGGCCACCCGAGAGTTTCCCGGAGCTCGAGGACACCGGCATAACCGAGCGCGGTGAGGCAATGGTCGAGTACGACCTCGACGACATGGTCGAGGCACACGTCGCCGAGCTCGCCGAGGAGCTCGAGTGTTTCTAACGCCGCCTATCTCGGGACGAGGTGGCTGTATATTTGGTCGGTAGTCTGCCGGTTCGCATGGCGTAACCGGAGTTGCACGTCCTCGAGGCGTCGGCCGTCGACCTGAATAATCCGATAGGCGACCGAGTGGCGCAACGTATGGGGAGTGACGTCCTCGGCCTCACCGACACCGCCGCCGGCGACGTGGGGGCGGACATCGGCCTCGGTCGCGAGCTTTTCGACGAGGCGCTGGAGCGACCGAGTGGTGAGGCGGTCGCTCGAGCGGGTGGGAAAGAGGGCGTCGGTGTCTTTCCAGCGGTCGCGAAGGTATCGCCGGAGTAGCCGGACGGTGTCGTTCGCGAGCTCGAGCGTCGCCGGTGGGGGCGAGCCTTTCTGAATCCGGCTCGGGAGGTACACCGTCCCGGCCTCGAGATCGACGTGGTCGACGTCGAGGGCGCACACCTCGCCGGCGCGAAGGCCGGCGTCATAGAGGAGCGCGACTATCGTCTCGTTTCTATCTTGAAGGTACGTCGGGACGGCGCCGGATAGGCAGACGTCCCGGAGCTGTTCGACCTGCTCGGGTTTCAACCAGGTACGGGCGCGCCCGTCGCTATCGGTGTGTTGAACGTCGGGATTCGTTACGTCGGTATGTGTCGTCGACATAGTTCTTAAACGGTAGTCGGTGGTTCGGTCGCGAACGTCGGGGTTTGTAGTAAACTACGACGTTCGCCGGACGCCGTGACACACCTCGAAGGGTGGATACATTACTGTACGTCAGACGCCCGAGGAGCGGTTACTCCTCGGTGTCAGGATGTTCTTCGGACGCCTCGAGTTGCTGGTCGACACACCACATATAGATTTCTCGTTTCAATTCCCCGGAAGTGTCGTGACCTGAATTATAATCGAACAATCTCCCGAGACGCCAGCCGAGATTATGCCAAGACAGCGACTCATAGGTTTGCAGCCCGAATGTTTCGCCGTTCGCTGCTTTTGTCCACCCAGCTTTGAATGCGGCCAGTCGGTCGTCCGCTGGGTCTGGAAAGACGCGCCGGTCGTTCTCTTTATTATACGTTACCCCTGGGAATTGAGGGGTACCGGGAGTATCAACTTCAATCTCGTCGCCGAGTTCATCTGCACCGAACAGCATGAGTCCCTTCCACTCTAACCCGTGTTTTTCTTTGATTTCAGTTAACTGACTGTGCTGTTGTTCGCTTACCTCGAACCTTATCTCGGGCATTTTCTTTCTCTCGCCTCCAGCTACTACTACACGTTTGTTTCCATAAATAGCTTTTGGATGTTCATATCCAACCACCCCCCAATAGAATAACTCCCGCTCGCTTACTCCTCGCCGGTGTTAGGGTTCGGGACGTCGAACCCGTCCCGGTAGCACGGCCAACACGGGAGCTCGGCGTCGGCGTCCCAACAGTCGCAGTCGTCGGGGCGACCGTCAAAGTCGGTTAGTTCGGCGTCGGTTCCTTCTTGAGTCGCGGTGTCGTAGGCGGACATGGTCTTTTGCTCCAAGAAAGGCCAGTTCGGGTGTTCCAAGCACCCGGACGTTTCAACACGTCCCGAGGGAACCGTCCTTTCTTGTTAGTACCTTAGACGGCATGAACCATAAAACCACCGGAGAGGCGTATCTGTCGGTCGGTATCTGGAGTTCCCCCTTAGAAGGCATACCTTTTAGGGAACTAACGCCGTAGTAGGCACTAATGCCTGAATCCAGTAACAAAGGCGGTCGTAAGCCGAGAGTCACCGACGAGGACCTCCTCGACGTGTTTCGGTCGACGTCCGACCCCGTCCTCTCGACAGCGGAAGTCGCCGACGCCGTCCCTATCAAACGCCGAGGGACGCTAAACCGGCTCCAGACGCTCGAGGAGGACGGCGAGCTCGAGAGTAAACAGATAGGCGGGCGAAACACGGTATGGTGGTTCGTCGGTGGCGAACGGATAACTCCCGACGAGCGCGCCCGTGAGGAGGACGCCGAGAAAGCTCGCGAGGTTCGCGACCGCCGGCGCGAGGACACGGCCGAGGCGCCTGAGAGTAACAGGGGCGACACCGCCCTCGAGGACGCCCTCGCCGGGCTGGATACGACGGCCGACCGGCGCGACGCCGTCCGGGCCTGTGTCGAGCACCTTCGCGAGCAGGGGACGGCGCAAAAGAGCGGGTTCGTCGACGTCGTCTATCCCGAGCACCCGGCGGGGTTCGGGAGTTCCGGCGGGTGGTGGAACAAAATCGGCAAAGAGTACCTCGGGGCCGTCGCCGAGGACGTCGACGTAATCGCCCCACCGGCGGGCGAAGGGAGTCACACCTGGCGATACACCGGGGAGGCGTAATCAGCCATGACCGACATATCGACCGCGAGCGAAAAGATACGAGAGTATTGCCGTACCCACCCCGAGGTGTTCGACGACACAACGGAAATTCACGCCCTCGCCGAGGGGCAGATATACCGAGCTCGGTACGACGCGGTCCGCGACCGGGTGGACGTCGACCATGCGCTCGCGTATGAGCTGGTGACGTGCCCCGAGTGTCGGAGTATCACCGAACACCACGACGCCCTAACCGACTGTTGTGGGGCGGTGGTTCCAGGGAGCAACCTATGACCGAGGACGTCGACCCGGAGAACCCGCGACCGGCGGGCCACTACGGCCGTTTTCGCGACGCCCCCTGGTACTACGTAAGCGACGACCTCGCGAGCACGGTAATGCTCGGGCCGGCGACCGACGCCGAACCCGGCGACGACTGGATTCTCTCTTTCTCGGCCGAGGGGCGAACCGACGAGGACCGCGAGCGGGTGTGTGTTCGCCTAACTCCTCGCGCCCTGCATGAGCTGTATATCGAAGCGAAAGACCTCTCGCCGGACGCCCGACAGGCGGGACACACCGCCGAGTGCGACCTTTGCGGTGAATCCGTCCCGCTCGAGAAAGCCGTCCCGAACCCGCGAGGCGAACCCGTACACCGCCGGTGTTACGTCGACGCCTACGGCGGGCCGGAGTGGCTCGAGGGGTACTAACCGACCGTGAGGCGCGACGCCGTCGCCGAGCGTTAACCAACACCGGCGGGCGAGGGCGTCCGACTGTTGGTTAAGACCTCGGGCGCGCCGGTTACAGGTGCTCGGGGTTCGGGTGGATGCCGCCGTAGTCGAGGGCCATGTGGGCGCTTTCGGGTATCTCCTCGCCCGCCTCGAGGACGTCCCGAACCTCCTCGAGAGTCGGACACTCCTCGACGGGCGGGACGCCGATCTCGACGCCGACCTCCCCCTCGGGCGCGTACACGCCGTGTTTCTCGGCGTATTCGCGAATGACGTCGTTCGCGACCACCGCCTCGAGAGTGTTGAAAATCTCCTCGCGGTCGGCCTCGGCGCGGATCATGTGGTACACGGACGCGAGCACGGCGCCGTGAATGATCCGGCGGTCGACGACGTCCCACTCGTCGGACGGGAACAGTCGGCTCAAGTCCTCGTCCTCGAGCTCGAGGAGGTACTGAATATCGACGAGGGCGTTACGGAAACGGTTCCGTATCTTGTGACGCTTTTGCCGGACGGCTGTATCGCTCATATCCTCGCGAACGCCCTCGTCCTCACCCGCGAGGAGAAAGGCCCTGTCGTGGGCCGTCAATATCCCACGCTCACGCTCCGGGTTGTGGTCGACGATTCGGCTGTCAGTATCCCGAGTTCCGTTACTGCTCACGCTAACACCGTATAGCCGGGGTACAAAAGAATTAATGGTGTGTAGCTACAAGAGAGAGTCAAGGAATGGCGACTACGATCACCACCGTTTCAGTTCATCCCGAGCGCGCCGAAGCGCTCCGGGAGTACCGCGACGAGCGCGGACTCTCGAGCATGGACGCCGCGCTGGAGGAACTTCTAAGCCGGAGGGGTGAGTGATGCCACTCATGAACGGTAGAATTGGTGAAAAACGCCGTCGGCCTGAATCTATCCAGGACCGGGCCGACGACGTTTGGACAATTACGGGCGTTATCCCGAGTCGCGACGACCGACGCCGCGACCCGAGTATGGGGCGACGCCGGACGACGAGCAGGTCAACCACGGGCAGGTGGTTCCTGTGATTGTTCCTTTCGTCGCCGAGCCTATTAGCGTTACTCCATCCACTAACGCGCCCGTCAATGGACCCCGACACGCCTTAGTGTCGACTCTTAGCCCGAATGACGGACGCACACACTACGACGGATAGCTGGATCGACGCCGAACGACCTTCGCCCGAAGCCTCGCCGAGCGCGGGCTGGAGAGAGACGGCCGCGCTTATGCACGTCCCGGTCGACCTCGAGGAGGTGGTCGCATGAGCGCGACCTTCGGCGAGGTTCGCGAGTGGAACGGCTCGACGTTCGACCCGTCGAACCTTCGCGTGTTTTCGTATCTCCCCGAACAGGACGCCGACGAGGCGTATTGCGTCCGCCACGACCGGGAGATGGACGCCTTTCGTCCGGCGATTCACCGCGCCGGCGCGCTGTATGAACCCGGCGAGGGGTACGCGGTGTACTCATGCGCTCACTGTCGGCGCGAATTTGGGCCGACGCTATCCGCGTACCTTCGCCACGCAATGCGGGCGACGTTCGACGAGTGGGACGACCCGGACGGCCAACTCCCCCGACGCGCCTTTGACTACGTCGACGAGGGTTCGCCGGAGGACGCGCTCGAGGTGATGTTTTCCGATGAGTGAATCAATTCACGAGACTGCCGAGCGGGTGAATCGAACGCGCTCCGGTGAGCTGACGCCGGCGGGGCTCGCCGGCCACGTATGCCGGGAACGCGGAAACGACGACGGCCTCGAGGAGCTCCTCGAGGTGTGTGAGGACGTCCTCGCCGACCCGGCGACGGCGGACGCGACCACGGACACGACAACCCGCGACGGGGGTGTCGCATGAGCGCGCCGTCGATCTCCTGGGACGAGATTCTCCCCGACGCTCGGGGATACCTCGGCCTCGAGGACGGCGAGCCGGTCCCGCGTAACGAGCTCGTCGAACAGGCGAAGGCGAACGGCTGGAGCGAACGCGAAACGGTCCAATCCCTTCGCGACACCGACGACGTCGTTCCCGCCGGCGACGGCCTGGAGAGTGGGCTCGTCCTCGCCGACGAGCTCGCGGGCTCGAGTGACGACCTCGAGGACGGCGACGGCGTCCCGGAGGGCGATTCTCGGGACGAAAACCCCACCCTCGAGGCGGACAAAACGGCCTCGACGACGTCCGAAAGCCACGACACCGG
>NZ_WUBV01000061.1:0-448 GCF_009807105.1 Natrialba sp. INN-245
GCCGAGCAGGTTCCGCTCGGCAAGCGCTTCCGAATCGATGGAACAGACATTCCTGTCGATCAGCGTGATGAGGACGCCAAGTGGAACTACGATCACCCTGAAGATGACTTCTACTACGGCTACGGCTGCTGTATCGTGACCGCAGCGAACAACATTCCTGTCGCAGCAGCGTTCACACCAGCCAAGAAAGTCAATCAGGAGACGGCGATGCGCGTCACACATGACGCGCTCGCCGTCGAATCGCCACGCTGGATGATCGGTGACTCGGAGTTTGACATGCTTGAGTGGCACGACCACCTGCTGGCGCAGGCGGTCGTGCCGATTGCCCCGTATAACCCACGAAACACGGCTAATCCGCTTGATATCGACTACCGCGTCGAAGATCGAATCAAAGAGCACAGCGACACGGTTCGTCTTCGGCAGAAACAACTTGACAAGGCGTATTCAA
>NZ_WUBV01000061.1:684-105723 GCF_009807105.1 Natrialba sp. INN-245
AGAAACGATGTCGCTAGTCCTAACATCACGCTATGAGACCCATTCTGCCCCACCGCCACTTCCGGAGGGAACTATCTGAAGATCGGTCGCTCTGCTGCGGCCGTCACCGTTGGGGACGGCCGCGAGTTCACGACCGACGTCTCATACGGGTTACTGTCAATCGGTACCGCCGAAACCGCGACCAGTTTGGGGTTTCAGCGGTACAACGGTACAGCGATCCGTATCACCGACTTCTCTCCGACAGTAGAGTTCCCTCGTCGGCTCGGGTTCCAACGGCTCGCGATCCGGACCTTACGAAATTACGTGGGAAAACGCCGACAGTGCGGACCACAGTATCGAGATCTGGAACGAGGACGGCGAGGTCATCGACGACTACTATCAGGCCGTAAGCACCGGCCGGTCGACGTCTCTGACGACGCGTTCGGCGACGCTTCCGATCTGATCTCCCGAAGTGCGGCCGCGATGTCCGAGCACGAGGAGATCGGCGTCGATCGATTCGGCGTAGTCACCGATCGCTTTCGGTGGATGACCGCGACGCAGTTCGGTCGTGACGTCGGCGTCTGCCCGTGACCGGACGTCCGTCAGTAACCCGGTCGCGTACTCACGCAGGTCGTCGACGACGTCGGCGGAATCAGCGAGCATCGAGTCGCCGTATCGCCGCGTATCGACGACGGCGATCGCGTGAAGTTCGGCGTCGAACGTCGAGGCCAGATCGAGCGCCTGCTCGAGTGCTCGATCTGCGGCTTCACTGCCATCGGTGGCGACGAGGATCCGTTCGTACATGTACGGGGAGTGGTCCACGGACGGACACTAATACCTTTCATACGGACTGCGATGTGTCTGTCCCGACCGACCGCAGAACGGTTGGCGGTCGACCGGCAATCAGTCACAACGACCCGCATCGTACGAACCGCTGGACGACAGTTTCACCACCGGTTCGACGGGCGAGGGAGAACGGACCGCATCGTGGCCTCTGTCAGCGGACGACGACGACCGGGATCGGGGATCTCCGAACGACGTTCTCGGCGACGCTTCCGAGCAACAGCCGCGAAACGCCCTCTCGGCCGTGGCTGCCGACGACGATCGCGTCTGAGGCGTGGTCGTCGGCGTACTCGACGAGACACTGGTCCGGTTTTCCCGAAACGACGTCCGTGTCGATCGAACGATCGTATTCGGCCGCGACGGCGGTCGCGCCGTCGAGGACGTCCTCTGCGTGCTCGAGCGCCCGGTCGCTGACGGGGAGGTCGACCGACGGACCGTCGAACACCCCTAACTGTCCCTCCGGAACCTGGATAACGTATACTGCTGTGACGTCCGCATCCGGAAAGTTCTCGAAGGCGAATCCGAGGGCGGCGTCAGCGAGCGGTGTGCCGTCGTATCCGACGAGTATTCGGTCACTCATGGCTGTAGCCGTCGTCTCGGAACCGACCGTTGCACCGCGAACGACTCGGGGCGATGTCCATAGACGGTTTTCACCGGCAGAATACGTATACTTCACCCCCGGTCGCGACGAGGGTCGTTCAGTCGTGACAGTCGTCTCGGACGGTCTCCAGTCCCACCGGTGGTCGTCACGTCCCGAGATTGCGTCGGCGTTACCCGATCGTCAACACTGGCCGACTCGACTGGTCGAGAACGCGGGCGGCCGTTCCGCCGAGAACGCGCCGACGGACGTCGTCTCGATCGTCGGCGCGTCCGCCGCGTCTCCCCATCGCGATCAGGTCCGCGTCGACGTCGTCCGTGTACGAGACGAGCTCGGCGGCCGGAACGCCGCGGCGGACGTCGGTTCTCACCTCGAGACCTCGGTCCTGGGCGTCGAATCGGACCGGTTCGATCACGTCGTGGGCGCCCTCGCGGAGGAGTTCCGAGAGTCGCTGGGAAACGGAGTCGAGTGCGAGTCTCGTCTCGTCGATCACGTGAACGACGTGGACGGTCGCTTCGACGGCCGCGGCGAACTCGAGTGCGTGGGTAGCAGACTCTCGAGCGAGGGCGCTTCCGTCGACGGGGACGACGATCCGCTCGGGCGTCCCGGACCCGGCGTCTGACCACGTCGGCCCGTCGGACGGAACGGCGAGGACTGGAATCGCAGCCTCGAGGAGAACGCGCTCTACGGTACTCCCGATTCGCGTCCGGTCTCTCCTCCCGGCTCTCCCGGTCGCGGCTGCCGTGGCTCCTCGCGTTCCCATCACGATCAGATCGATCCCGCGTTCGTCGACGACGTTGCCGATCTCGCGGTCGGGGACGCCGGTGCGTTGCTCCGAGACGACGTCCACCCCGTCGGCCTCTGCGCGATCGACGACCGCCGTGAGCGCCTCTCGCGACCGACGGTCGGCCTCCGCCTCGATCGTCTCGGCGTCGTCGAGCGGGAGGTCGTACTCGAGTGGCTCGCGAACGGACAGCGCGTGGACGGTCCCGACGACTGCCCGTGCGATTCCGACTGCCGGCTCGATCGCCGCTCGCGACTCGTCGCTCCCGTCGACTGGGACCAGAATCGTTGCGTACACGTCGCCCGGACGTACTGCGGTGACCGACAAAAAGCCATCTGTGGTCTGATTGGTGCTGACGACCGCTGTTATCGAGTGGGGTTCGGGAGGGACTCGAGACGTGCGGGGTCGGACCGGACTCGAGACGCGCGAGCCGTGTACTGACGTCTGGGAGCTACCCTGATCCGGTCGGGGTCGCGCTGGCACTGGCGTACAGCAAGACCCTGTCGGATCTCGAACCCACCAGGGAACGGCCAATTGTGGGCGGAAGTGACCACGACCGAAGTACTGAAGTCGTCACTCACGTGTTCCTAGCTGTCGGACATGATCGCGAAAACGAACGTGGGCGGGGACGATCAGTTTCGCGAGCGATGAACGACTACCGTCGGTACGTTCAGGTCGTCGTCAGTTTTCTGCCCGTCGCGTTCGCCCTCCTCAGGGACCGTCGACGCTACCTCCTGTTCGGCCCGTCGAGACGGACGAGCGAGGCCGTCGATCGCAGACGTGCCGAACGACTCCGGAAGACGATGCTCGAGCTGGGGCCGGCGTTCATCAAGGTTGGACAGGTCCTCTCGACGCGCCCCGACATAGTCCCACCGACGTACGCCGACGTCTTCGCGAAACTGCAAGACGAGGTTCCGGAAGAGGCCGGCGGCGAACCGTTCGCCGTTCTCGAGGAAGAACTCGGCGAGACGCTCGATCTCGAGACGGTAGAGCCGGTTGCGGGTGGCTCGCTCGCGTTCGTCTACACCGCCGCGTACGACGACGACCGTATCGCACTGAAGGTCCGCCGCCCGGGGCTCCGTGCGCTCGTCGAACGCGATCTGCGTGTCATTCGTCGGCTCCTGCCGATACTGCTGTTGTTCGTCGACGAGCGTCAGCGCTACTCCCTCGAGAACGCCGCGAACGATTTCGAGGAGATCATCGTGGACGAACTGGATCTCGAACGGGAAGCGACCATGATGGTCGAGATCGGAGAGAACTTCGCCGACGACGACCGGGTAGTCATCCCCGACGTTTACCCGGAACTCTGCTCGAAGCGCGTCGTCGCGATGGAGTACGTCGAAGGCCAGAAGATCACGGACGAGGAGGCGCTCAGCGACGTCGGGACGACGCCATCGGAGATGGCGACGTTGATCACGCGGATCTACCTGAAGATGGGGCTGGTCGACGGCGTCTTCCACGCGGACCCCCACCCTGGAAACCTCGCGGTGACATCGGAGGGCCGTCTCGTCATCTACGACTACGGGATGAGTCAACGGCTCACCGAGCAAGAACAGGAAGACATCGCCTCCCTGTATCGGACGCTCGTCCGGCGTGACGTCGACGGGCTGGTGAACGCACTCGTCGCACTCGAGGTGCTCGAGCCGACGGTGGACCGCGTCGCGGTTCGACAGGTCCTCGAGATGGTGATCGAAACGCTCCAGGGCCAGTCGGCGCTCACCTGGCGGACGATCATCACCGAACTGTTCGCGATGCTCCACGACTTCCCGTTTCGGATCCCCCCGAACGTCATGTTGCTCGTCAGGGTCGGCACCGTCGGCGAGGGCGTCTGCCGAAGCCTCGACCCGGAGTTCGACTTCCTCGAGGCGACCCAGTCGTTTCTCGTCGACCACGGCTTCGTCGAGAGCGAACTCGAGACGCTGTTCGAAGACGTCAGAACCGATCTTCGTCGATCGGCACCCGTCGTGGCGGGAATGCCGGCACGTCTCGACGCCGTGCTCGGACAGCTCGAACGCGGCGAACTGGTCGTCAGAACGGAGTCGACGGACCCCGTCCGTGCCGACGATTCGGGCCTCGGCTACGCCGTCCTCTCGAGTGCGTTCGTGATCTCGTCGGCGGTGGTGGTAACGTACGAGCCGCTTTACGCGGCGATCGGTGCGGCGTTCGCCCTCTGGTTTCTCGCCCTCTACGTTCGAAATCGACTGGGCAGGACGAAGACGAGTTGACATCCTCCCCGCCCTGAACAGTAGACGCCGAACCTAATTTGCGCCGTTGCTGGTAGGGCGGCTATGGTCGAGACGACCGAAGCAAAACAGGTCTGTCGCGCCGCTTCCACCGTCGTGTATCCAGCGCTCGATTTCGATATCAAACCCTGTGGGAGCTATACGAGAGAGGACTTCCTGAACGTCCTCTCTCGTGTCGCGTTCGAACAGGAGTTTGCCAATACCGCCGGGAAAACGTGCCAGCTCGATCGCGGCGAGCCCGTCGACGTCACATCGACGGCTCGCAACGGACTCGCTAAATCGCTCCTTTATCACCCTCGGAACATGGAGACGGACGCCATCGACGACCAGTTCGATGGCGTCCGCGACGATCTCTTCGGGATTCTCCGGAAACAACGGCTGTTACCCGAGTGTGTCGATGTTGCGACCGACCTCCACCAGTGGCGGTTTTACGGCGATGCAGACACTGACCACGTCCTGATTACCTATCCCGATCAGGGAACCAATCGAACGTACTGTTTTGCGACAATCTGTATCGTCGCACCAGGAACGCGGTTCACGCTCGACGTGCTGGCACTGGAGGCGAACGGCTTTCGCGAAAAGCGCGAAGCCGTTCGCTCGCTGCTTGAAACGGCACGAGAGTACGTCTCGATCAGACACATCTACCTCGACAGAGGGTTCTACCAGGTTCACGTTGTTGCGGAACTCGAACAACTCGGCGTCGATTACATCGTCCGTGCACGCCCGAGCAAAGGGATGAAAGCCGGTCTCAGCGCCGGCGCTGAGACGGTTGTCGACGACTATCTCATGCAAAGGAAGCGTGAGCCAACCGCCTCAGCTGCCGTAACTGTGTTTGCGGTCCCACATCGATCGAGCGAGGACGAGCACGTTTGGTTTGTCACGAATCTCGACGTTGAGCCTGAGGCGGCGAGAGCGTACGCGGCGGCGTTTCGCCGCCGCTGGGGAATTGAGACTTCTTACCGCCAGATCGGCGACTTTCTCCCGAGAACGTCATCGCCGACGTTCTCGGTGCGACTGTTCTACTTCCTGTTCGCGGTTTCGATGTACAATCTGTGGATCCTCGCAAATGTGCTTGTCTCAGCTGGTGCTGTCCCGGAGAAACCGCCAATCTCAACACGTGTCTTTAGAGAATTCGTCGATATGACCGATTACGGGTAGAGGGAGATCAGTCCGACCGAGATGATCGGTCAGAACGCCGTAACCGAGTGGCAACGCTCAGAAACGCCGCCGACAGCGGCGTTTCTTCGCTCCCTTCCTCGCTGTGTCGCAGAGATCGTTGGAAAGCTGCAATCCAAATCGGTTGATCAACCAGTTTCGTTCGGCTGTCCGCGTTGAATCGGCAACTACTGTAAACGGCGGGGTTTTGCACCTGTTCATCCCATAACCGGTCTCGAGGCCAGATCGCTCGGTCTCGAGCGTCGGCTTCGATCACGTCGACCGACTGATTCGTGGGGCGATTTGATGTGTGTCGACGTCGAACACGCTCGCATGTTCGCGACCCTGCTCGTTCCGACGGACGGCTCCGACGGGAGCGACGCCGCGATCGCCCACGCGATCGAGTACGGCCAGACCTACGGCGCGAAGATCCGTGCGCTCTACGTCGTCGAAACCGGGCTCGAGCCCTCCGATCTGACCGACGATCAGCGCGACGCACTCGAGGCACCCTCGGAAGGACGCGGTCGAGAGGCGACGATCGAGGTGACGAACCGGGCGGAATCCGCGGGTCTGGAGGCGGCTCGAGAAGTTCGCGAGGGCGTCCCCTACCGCGAGATCCTCTCGGCTGCCGTCGAGTCCGGTGACGATCTGATCGTGATGGGAACCCACGGCCGGCGGGGGGTCGACCGCGCGCGACTAGGGAGTACCACCGAACGGGTCCTCGCACTCGCGGACGTCCCGGTGCTCTCGGTTCGACTGGACGAAGACGCGTCGCCGGCAGTCGACGACGACTACGACCGGATCGTCGTTCCGACGGACGGCAGCGACGCTGCCGAACGGGCTGCGGAGACGGCCTTCGACGTTGCGGAGAGGTACGACGCCACCGTCTACACCGTCTACGTTCTCGATACGACGATATACGACTTAGAAGACGCTCCCCGGAGCACGATCGGCCCGCTCAGGGAGGGCGGAGAGAACGCGATCCAGTCGGTCGCGAGCATGGCCGAGGACCGTGGGCTCGAGACGAAAACCGCGGTTCAACGGGGCGTTCCGGCGGACGAACTGCTCGCGTACGCGTCGTCGGTCGATGCGGATCTGCTCGCGATGGGAACGCGGGGACAGGCCGTCGGCACCGGTGACCTGCTCGGAAGCACCACGGCCAGGGTCGTCAGGCGGTCGCCGGTGCCGGTATTGAGCGTCGGATAGCCGCCGCGGGCGCGCTTCGACAGGCCGGCTGTCCGCCGGACCTGGCCCGGTACGTCCGGACTCGCCGGGACGCGGATCCGGCTCCACATCGGCGCTCCACGTTCCGGCGATCCGCATCAGGGCTCGACGACCTGAACGTACTGCCGATCCAAGCGTTCGTTCCCTTCCTGTCCAGCCAACCACTCCCGATCGTCGGTCTCCTCCCAGTCGGCGGGGTATCGCTCGTCCGCGACGGCGTAACGAACTTCCACGATCGGCGGGTCATCGACGTCCGCTGCGACGGCCTCGAAGATCCGTTCACCGAGAGCCGGATCCGGCGCGAGTTCGTCGCTTCGGACCGTCACGACGACACGGTCGATCGACCGGAACGGGTAGTCGTCGTCGAGCATCACCTCGACGGATTCGGCCTCTAGGTGGTCGTATCGGGGTTCTGCGAGCACGGTTTCGACCTCCTCGTCCGCCGCCGACGCCACCTGCGTCGTCTGGAACTCGATCAACGTAATCGCGCCGAGGGGTGCCGCAAGCACCAGCAGTGCCACGGCGAACACCGCGAGGTAGGTCGCTGTCTGGCGACGCGTCGGAGACACCTCGAACAGCCCCTGCGGTCGGTATCCGGCCACCCAGAGCGTGACCAGCGCGGCGAGGTTGATCGACAGGACGTTGACGACGACGAGGACGAACGCGCCGAAAGCCGCACCCCACATCCCCCAGGCAGTCGTAATTCCGACGGCCGCAGCCGGTGGGATGAGCGCTGCCGCGATCATTACGCCGACGATCGCCTCCGAAAACCCCCGCGTGAGACTCAGAATGCCGGCGACGCCGGCACCGAGTGCGACGGCGAGCGAAAAGAGGTTCGGCGATACCCGTTCCTGGAGTTCGGCGACGACCACGATGTCGACGCCCCCCGGCTCGAACCCCGCGAGTCGGGCGAGCCACGCGAGTCCGATCGATGCGGCGACGACGACGGCGACGCCGACCAGCTGGTACCGGAACCCGGTCGACCGAAGCCCATCGTTACCGGTGACGATGCCGACACTCGCCGCGAGCGCCGGTCCGAGCAACGGCGCGATCACCATCGAGCCGACGACCACCGCCGGCGAGTCTGCGAGCAGTCCCGACGTCGCGACGACGGCGCTGATCAACAACATGACGACGTAGATCCTGAACGCGGGCGTGAGTTCGTCGGCTTTCGTCTCGAGTACCTGCCTCGAGGTCCGTTCACCCCTCGTTCCGCCGTGGCTGTGGCGTTCGCGCAACTCGTCGAACTCCTCGGAGACGACGGTCTCCGCGTCGATGACGACGACACGTGCGCCAGAGAGGTCCGCCTCCGAGAGTCGGTCGAGCACGCCCTCGACGGCCCGCGTCGGAAGCGGAAACCTGACTGCTGCGTCGTGTTCCTGGCGGCCGACCTCGTCGCTGACGATGTAATCGACGCCCTCCGCCTCGAGAACGTCGAGGACTGTCCGGCGCTGTCCGTCCGGAATCGTGATTTCGATGTACCGCACACCCCGTCGGACCACGGACAGACGGATAGAACTACGTCGTGACGGCCCCGTCTCGTCGCCACTCTCGATCTGTCTGAGTACTCGAGAGTTCTCTGTGGAACGGCTCGTCGACTGATTTCGAGAGCCCCAGCCGACAATCTCGAGACGGTCAGCGGAACAGCCGGCGGAGTCTGGACGGGACGGGGTCGTGGCGTTTCGCCAGGATAACCGTCCCGGCGGCGTGTCTCCCGACCGCTTCCGAAATCGTCCCGAGGAGCCGTCGCTGAATGAGGCCGCCTCGAGAGACGCCGAGGACCGTCAGGTCGTGATGGGGCGTCTGATCCGTAATCGTCCCGGCGACGTCGGTCGACTCGAGGACCGTTCGCTCGACCGAGTCGACGCCAGAGAACGAGTCGGCGGTATCCTCGAGTAGCGCCTGTGCCTCGTCTTCGGATAGCTCGAGGTCGTCGGGATCGACGACGTGAAGCAGGGTGACCGACGCATCGTTCCGTCGGGCGATCGCGCCGGCGGCTTCGGCGGCGTACCTGTCGTGTGGCCCGCCGGCAACGGGGACGAGGACCGAGTCGATCTCCGGCGTCGGCGTCTTGACCCGTTTGACGAGAACGTCACAGGGAGCCTTTCGGAGGATCGTATCGAGGTAACTTCCCAGAATCACCTCCTCCCGCGGTGGGCGACCACGCCAGCCCAGAAGAATCGCGTCGGCGGCGTACTCCTCTGCGCCACCGACGATGCCGGTCGCGACGTCGCGGGCGATTCGAATCCGGCTCTCGACCGGAATGCCGGCCGATTCGACGCGATCTGCGGCATCCGCCAGCAGTTGTTCGTTTTCGTCCTCGAGGAGATACCGACGCCCGTCCTGGAGCGACAGTTGTGGGGGGACCTCGAGAACGTAGAGGAGCACGATTCGGTACGAGCGATCGGTAGCGAGATCGATCGCCGTGTCCAGCTGTCGGGTTGCGGTCTCGGCGTTCGCGATCGGGACGAGTAGCGTCCCGTCCGCGGTCGTCGGATCGTCCATACGCTCGAGACGGCCCCCGGTCTGTTATCAGTTACTCTGACTCTCGAGTCGACGGGGACATCGACCACCCGAGTTGGTCCTGAGTGAGAACCGCGATAGCAAACGGTGTGTCGTACGGACTGGGATGAGCCGGTGCCTGTTGATCGAAAACGGCGGCCCGGGAACGAACGCCACATTATATGTTCTATGATCGAATAGAAAACCATGAGGGATTCACCGTGTACGATAGCGTTCTCATCCCAACGGATGGTAGTAAGGCGGCGACGGCAGCGGTCTACGAAGGAATCGAACTGGCGGCACAGAATCAGGCGACCGTCCACGCGCTGTACGTCGTCGAACCGATCCCACTCGGTGGGTTCACCAGTGGCCCGGCACCGGCGAGTTCGGAGTGGGACGACGTCGTAGACGAACAGCGGGCCGAAGGAGACGAAGCGGCGACCGACGTCGTAGAGGCGGCCGAGTCGTTCGATCTCGAGGTCGTCGAGGCCGTCGAGTACGGAAAACCAGCCGACGTGATCCTCGAGTACGCCGACGAACACGATATCGACGCGATCGTGATGGGAACTCACGGTCGATCCGGCGTGGACCGAGTCGTCATCGGGAGCGTCACCGAGACGGTCGTTCGTCGGAGTCAGGTTCCGGTCCTCGTCGTCAGGACCGACGGCGAGGGTGACTGATACGGGTTACTGCAACGATGTACCGCGCATCTGCCGCACGGGTCGCGGTTACGCCGGAAATGACAGTAAGTCGTATGAATTGGTAGCTACCAATCCGGTATGCTGTGACCGACTGTCGGTCGGTCATCTCTGATGGAGCCGTTGACGGGGACCGGTCCGGATTTCCGCCGGCCCGTCGCGACCACCGGGAGCGCCTCGAGGCGAACGCTGAACGGTGTGTACCGTGAGAACGCGGCGGCAGCAGCGACGAGCGCTGCGAGCCCCAAGCGTGAGGTGGCCACCCACCCCAAACGGCTTCGGATCGAACCACATGATGGAGAGGGACACTCACGTTGACGTTTTCAGCGCCCCGATATCTTTATATTATCCCCCAGTGAGGTGTGGGCTGTTACCATGTCACGGGTACCACTCATCGAGCCCGACAGCGTCGACGATCCAGCCATCGAAGAGATATTCGAGTGGGTCACCGAGATGGAAGGGACCGTACCCAACCACTTCTACTTGGAAATGAACTTCCCGGAGTATATGAAACACAAGCTCAGGTCGACGGCAGTGCTTTGGGAAGAAGGGGAGCTTTCGATGCCGGAGATTCAACACGTCGGTATCGCCGTCTCGAAGGCAAACGGCTGTGAGTACTGCACCGGCGCTTTCTGTACGATCCTCGATTACGGTCTCGAGGCGGAGACGAAATACGTACTGGAGTTCCTCGAAGCTGGCACGGACGTACTCGATGACGCCCGTCTCGAGGCTATCGTCGACTACGCGTTGATCGCAAACGAAGAGCCAACCGCCGTCACGGACGAGGATGTCGAGCGATTACGGGACGTCGGTCTCGGAGATAAAGGGATTGTCCAGTTGACGCATGTCGTCAGTGACTTCGCATCCTACAACCGGATCAACAGCGCACTAGACACCGACTACGACTACCAGGAGATGTGGCGCGAGGCTAACCTGACTGCGATGAATCCCGCCGCCGACGAGTAACAACCTCCGGTCGTTCCAACCAAGCCGATACCGGTACGGGACAGTGCCCTCCTTTATTTCTGAGGAGATATTGGGTACAATAATGGCCCTGTTCGACCCGTCGCTACGAAGAGATCGATTCCAGGCGTCCGCCTTTATACTCCGTGAGGGACAACGTCGGGTATGTACGATCGAATACTCGTGCCGACTGATGGGAGCGATCACGCCGACGCGGCGGCGGAGACCGCGATCGACCTCGCGGCCACGCTAAACGCGAGCGTCGACGTTCTCTGCGTCGTCGAAGTGGGGCCACTTGGTTCGATTTCGCTCCCTGGCGAACGCGGGAGTGCAGAAGAGATCCTCGGCGAGCGAGCACGGGGGTTCGTCGACGAGATCGCCGAGCGCGCTCGAGCGCGCGACGTGACGGTCGCAACCGAGGTCAGAGAGGGAATCCCGGTGCGCGAGATCCTCGAGTACGCCGGCGAGATCGACGCGGACGTCGTCGTCATGGGGTCGAGAGGGCGTGGCGGGATCGGCCGAATGATGTTAGGAAGCGTCACGGAGGGGGTCACCCGCCACAGCGAGCGAGACGTCCTCGTGGTCGGCGGCGAGGCTACTGCCCTGTCGGAGTCGTAGTCACCCACGGCGGCACGGTCTCTCCAAATCGTCGTCAGTTCTGCAACTCATACGGTCTGCTGTAGCGATCTACCGGCGAAACCGCAGATGGTCACGGTTTCGGCGGTACCGATCGACAGCAATCCGTATCAGGGTGGATCACGCACCGTCGGAGAGCGCGTTCGAGCGCCGGCCAAGTCCCCACCCGAGAAGGGCGAGGCCGACGAAGATCGCGATCGCCTGGACGACGTGTGCGGCAGGGACGGCCTCGGGTGTGAATCCCCAGGCGTCGAGACCGAGACTCGCCAGAAGCGAGAGCAACACGAGCGCGACGCCGACGTCCGCGGTTCGCATGCTCGGAAGCGGGCCCGGCGAGGTGCGAAGTCGCCCGATCAGGTAAAACACGAGTACGTACGGAATCCATCCGACGACGAGGTACCGCACCGCTCGAGCGGACTCGCCGGCGAGAACCTGGCGGGGGATCAGTCCCAGGTAGACGATCGCCGTCGCGACGACGGCCACGATCAGTAACAGGTACCCGCTGGCGCTGGGGCGCGTTGACATGACGTACGACTCGTGATCCGTTCTGATGGTCAATATATGGATGGGGTACGGATCCGAACAGGGTTCGAGGCGCGAACGGGGGAGACCCGTCCACTCGACGTGCAAGGAGACCGCCTATTGGATCGGGGCTCGTTGACGCGGTATGGGTATCGACGTCCGAAACGGGATCCCGTTCGGAAAGGCGGTCGTCGCCGGAATTCAGGAGAAGAACGTCCCGTTCATGGCAGCGAGCATCGCCTACCAGGCGTTCATCTCGCTGATCCCGCTTCTGGTCCTCGTGTTCTTTCTCGTGACAGTACTCGGCGACGAGGGCCTCGCTGCTGAAGTCAGCGCTGCAACCGCCGGGTTTCTCCCCGAGAGCGGCCAGCTCATGGTCGAAAACGCCATCGAGGAGTCACCCGCGACCGCCGGGTCGACCATCGTCGGACTCGTCGTCTTGCTGTGGGGATCGCTGAAGATCTTCCGCGGGCTCGACACGGCGTTCTCGGAGATCTACGACAGCGCGACCGAGAGTTCGTTCGTCGGCCAGATTCGGGACGCGCTGATCGCACTCGGTGCGATCGGACTCGCGCTGGTTGCGGCCGGAGCGACGAGCATCCTCCTCGCGGTGTTTCCCGACGTTCCGTTTCTCGGTCTGGTGGGTCCCCTCGCGCTCGTCGTCGGCCTGACGATCGCCTTCTTCCCGATGTACTACTACTTCCCCGACGTCGAGGTCTCGGCTCGAGCGGTCCTCCCCGGCGTCCTCGTCGCCGCCGTCGGCTGGACGGCTCTCCAGTCGCTGTTTCAGGTGTACGTCTCCTTTGCGGCCGACTCGGAGTCGGCCGGCCCCGTCGGTGCGATCTTGCTGTTGATGACCTGGCTCTATTTCGGCGGGCTCGTGTTGCTCGCCGGTGCAGTTGTCAACGCGGTCGGAGCCGGCAGACTCGAGCCGGAGGACGTGCCGTTCTCGGAGTCCGACGACGCAGACAGCGACCGCGACCCCTTCGTCGACCGGGCACGCCGCGAACGCCAGCGGCTCGTCGATCGGATCGACGCCCTCGAGCGAGAGCGCGATCGGCTCCGCAACGACCTGGCGTCCCAGCGTCGACGACGGTACCGACTCGAGGACCGGGTGAGTCGCCTCGACGCGACGACAGGGGATCTCGAGGCCGAGAACCGCCGGCTTCGCCGGCGTCTCGAGGACGGCCAGGACCCTGGATGGCGAAAGACAGCGCGTGAAATCCTGTCGCGAGTCAGCCGCGTTCGGCTCGGAACGGTAAAACGCCCGTAGCGAGCCGACGGGTCCGGTCCGCGAATCCGGAGGTTCTTTGTCGATCGCCGTCTCTGCTCACCCGTGTCGCATCCGATACGGGACCTCCGGCGACGGATCCGAAGCGAGCATTCGGACGTCGTCGCCAGCGTCGGCGGCTGCGCCGACCGCGTCGCCGATCCGTGGGACACCTCACGGACGACCGACGGACGGGCAGTCGCCGGTTCGTTGCGAACCGAACTCGAGCGCACGGGTTCGCTCGAGCGACTGTCGGCGGTGCTCGAAGACGTCGTCACTGCAGCGGGGTACGAACTCCGTGCGGATCCAGTTCCGGCACCACCGTACGTCGTCGTGACGAGTCGCGGTCCGATTCTCCGGGCGACGATCGACCCTGGCCGGCTGGTGATCCTGTTCGGCGTCTTCGAGGTAGTACCGAACGCCTCGACGGATCGAGTGACAGCGTATCGGCGGACGGATGGAACGCAGGTGACGATTTCACTCGAGTGAACCTTTTAGTGATGGGGCCGAAACGACCGCACCGATGCACGAACGCGCAGCGGCGTTTTCGGAACGGGCCCGCGAGCGATTCGGCTTCGAGCCCGAGGTCGAGGAGTTTAAAGAAGGAACGAAGACGGCGGCCGACGCGGCCGACGCGATCGGCTGTGCCGTCGCACAGATCGCCAGTTCGCTCGTCTTCGACGTCGACGGCTCGCTCGTCGTCTCGGTTACGAGCGGTGCAAACCGCGTCAGTGAGGAGGCACTCGGCGACACGTTCGACGTCTCGGCCGACGACGTCTCGATGGCCGATCCAGACCGAATTAGTGAGGAAGTCGGCTGGTCGATCGGCGGTGTACCACCGTTCTGTCACGATCGATCGATTCCGGTGCTCGTCGACGAGACGTTGCTCGAGTACGAGACGGTGTGGGCCGCCGCGGGAACGCCGGAAGCGGTCTTCCCGATCGATCCCGAGACGCTGACGACGTACGCGGACGGTGACGTGACGTCTGTCGTCGAATAATCGCCAGATTCGTACGAGCGTCAGATTCGTCGTTCGAACCGACGTCGTCACCACTCGAGTCGATCGACGAGTCCCGTCGATTGCCGACCTCGGAGTCGAATCGCTGTCCCGGTCAGTCGGCTGTCCACGAATGGGTGGGTTTCGGGGGGGACGGACTGTTTTGGGGCGTTCCGCTCGAGGAGTAGATCCATCCTCTGCCGGCCCGGACATCGGACGTACGTGACCGTTACTATCCTTCCTCCTCGTGTTGTGGCTGATTGATAAGATCGTCAGCTTCATTACTAACCACTTGTAACGGAGCGATGGTGACTACGCATGACTGACAAGCCACGTCTGGCTTCCCGTCGACGGCTGCTCGCGACGACCGGTACGCTCGCTGCGCTCGGTATCGCCGGCTGTCTCGGCGACGAGAACGGCGACGAAGGTGAGGGTGACGACGATCACGATCATGGCGACGATCACGATGATGATCACGATCACGACGATGACCACGACGACCACGATCACGACGATGACGATGAGATAGATGGTCCCGTTTCGGAGTTCGAACTCATCCACCGCGGTACCGACGAGGTCATCGCGTACGTCCATATCGACCACTGGGACCACGGCCCACTCGAGGTCCCCCTCGACGGCGACGTTTCGGTAGAAGCACACGTCGAGGACGACCACGGCGACGAGATCGAACTCGGTGACGAGGTCGAACTCGATGCTGCGGTCGTCGACGGGGCCAACGAGATCATCGAAATAGAGTCACACGGCGACCACGTCGATGTCTACGGGGAAGAGAACGGCTTTACGGATATCGTCTTCAAGCTCGTCGAGGACGGCGAGGTAATCTACGAGACGCCCGAACTCGAGGCCGAGGTCAGCGACCACGACGACCACGATCACGGTCACGATAACGGAGACGTCGAAGAGCTCAAGATCCTCGACCGCTCCGAGGACCCCCACGAGCAGGTCGCTGAGTATCACGATGACCACTGGGATGGCGAGTTGCCCCACGTCCACGTCGACGACAACGTCTCGCTCGGCGGCGAGTTCTACGACGACCACGGCGACGAGATCCACATCGGTGGCAGTGAGGAGTACGAACTGGCCGTCACGCTCGCCGACGGTGCTGAGGAGGGAGTCGTCGAAATCGATCCCGACGAGCACTGGCACGGCGACCACGTCCACATCTACGGCGAATCCGAGGGCGAGACCGAAGTGATCTTCCAGCTCTGGCACGACGATCACGCCGACTGGGAGACCGAGCCGATCACGATCGACGTCGAGGATCACTGATACGGATTCCTGTCCCGATCGCCCGTCGCACCCGCGCCCCCCGGGGCCGGTTCGCCGGAACTGACTGACAGGAACCCGTATGAGAGGATCATCACCCGCCGTTGCCGATCTGCCCGTTGTTCGGACCGTTACTAACACTGCGTGATCCGCTACCACGTGTTAATAACCAGTCTCGATCAGATAATAACACTTTTAGCTGCGAGCACCTAGTGGCGAATATGGACATCTCACGTCGTTCTGTCTTGAAAGCCAGCGGGGGTACGCTGGCAGGAGCAGCGGTCGCCGGCTGTCTGAGCGAACCCGACGCGGGGGAGTCCGGCGAGGGCGACGACGGCAACGGTTCCACCGGATACGCCGCGTTTTTCGCCCTCTGGGACTGGGCCGAACACGTCGGCGGCGACGCGATGTCGTTCGTGAATCCGATCGAAGCCGGCGAAATGGGACACGGCTGGGAGCCACCGGCTGACATCCAGCGCGATATCGCCGAATCGGACGTCTTCGTCTACCTCGACACCGCCGAGTTCACGTGGGCACAGAACGTCGCGACTGACCTCGAGGCCGATTACGACGACGTGACGCTCATCGACGCGATGACGGGCCTCGAGTCGCAGTTGCTGGCGGTCGACAGGGATCCGGAAGACGACCGCGACCCGGCCAGAGACCACGAGTTCGACCCGGGTGCGGTCGACGTCGCCGGTTTCGACATCTACGACGGCCAGTCCGGAGAGGAAGTCGCTTACTGGCACGGTGACCACTGGCACGGAGAACTCCCGGAGGTTCCCCTCGAGGGCTCGGCGACCGTCGAGGGCGTCTTCGAGGACGACGAGGGGCGGGTGCTCCCGCTCGGCGACGACGAGCAGTTTCAGATCGATGCGCGAATCGTCGACGGCGCGAACGAGGACGTCCTCGAGATCGAGTCCCACGGCGACCACCTCGAGTTCCACGCACTCGACGCTGGCCGAACTCGGGTCGCCTTCGAACTCCTCTCGGACGGCGAGCTCGTCTGGGATACGAGTAACGACAACATCACAGCGGAAGTCGTCGAGGAGCTCTCCGAATCCGACGCGCCGGAGTTTTACGACCCCCACGTCTGGATCGATCCGATCATCGCCCAGGATGTCGTCGAGACGATCGCGGACGGTCTCGCCGAGGTCGATCCCGACAACGCCGAAACGTACGCGGAGAACGCCGCCGCCTACAACGACCGCCTCGACGAGGTCGACCGTCAGTTCGAGGACCTCGCCGCGGAGGCCGACCGCGACGTCGCCGTCCTGGCGGGCCACGACTCGTTTCAGTACATCGAGCACCGGTACGACTTCGAGATCCACACGCCGGTCGGAATCGCACCGGACGACGCCGAGACGGGATCGGACATCTCCGAGGCGATTTCGATCGTCGAGGAACACGGTATCGACACCATTCTCTACGATCCGTTCGAAACTCCCGACCCGGACGAGGACGTTCCACAGATGGTCGAAGTGCTCCTCGAGAACACCGACGCAGAGGAGTACGCGCCCCTCTCGCCGGCCGAGGGGACCACCGAGGAGTGGAACGAGCAGGAGTGGGGATGGATCGAACAGATGGAAGAGATGAACATCCCATCGCTGCGACAGGCACTCGGTGCGGAATGAGTTCGAACCAGGAGCGTTCAGGCACGGAAGCGTCCAGGAACCAACGTGCCCGAAACGGACGATTCGAAGTGGAAGAACTAAGCACACGCACCTCCGAGAACGGGGTGAGTTCACAGTGAGTTCGATCGTCGACGTCCAGAACGTGACGTTCTCCTACGGCGAGAAGCTCGCTCTCGACGACGTCTCGTTGACCGTCGACGAGGGCGACTTCCTGGGACTGATCGGTCCGAACGGATCTGGAAAGACGACGCTGTTACACATCATGCTCGGCCTGATCGGTCCGGACCGCGGTTCGGTCGAACTGTTCGGCCAACCCGTCGAGCAGTTCGACCAGGGCGAGCGCATCGGCTACGTCTCCCAGAAAGCGACCAGCCGCGGTGGGACGATGCCGGTCACCGTCCGTGAGTGCGTCCGAATGGGGCGGTTCGCCCACGTCGGCCACTCGAGGCTCTCCGACGAAGATCGACAAATCGCCGAGGACGCACTCGAGACGGTCGACATCGCGGATCTGGCCGACCAGCGAATCAACCAGCTGTCGGGCGGCCAGCGCCAGCGGGCGTACATCGCGCGAGCGATCGCCTCCGAGGCCGATCTGCTCGCACTCGACGAGCCGACCGTCGGCGTCGACGCCGAATCTCGCGACGCCTTCTATCGGTTGCTCGACTCGCTGAACGAGTCGGGGATTACGATCATCCTGATCGAACACGACATCGGCGTCGTCACCGATCGGGCGAATCGCATCGCCTGTATCAACACCGAACTGTACCACCACGGCGACACGGAATCGTTCGTCGAGAGCGAGGCCCTGAGAGAGGCCTACGGCGCGACGGGAACCGTCGTCCACCACCACCACTGACGATGAGTGGGCAGGACGAACACGCGACGGAGTCGACCCACCTCTCCGAGGAGCGATCGCAATCCGTCACGCTGGACCCGAGGCGAGCTGTCGAACTCGTCGGCGTCGCGCTCGTCGGCCTCCTGGGGACGCTGATGGTCGCATTCGTCGCGCTCGATTGGTTGCGCCACTACCCGTCGTTCGGGACGTTGCCGACGACGGCGTTCGAGCAGTTTTTGATCGCCGGCATGTGGGCCGACTACACCCTCGGTACCAACGTCTTCCAGCACCCGTTCATGTGGCGCTCGATCGCGACCGGCGTTCTCGTCGGTATCGTCGGGCCGCTCGTCGGCACGTACCTCGTCCACAGGCAGATGGCGTTGATCGGCGAGACGCTCGCCCACACCGCCTTCGCGGGCGTCGCGATCGGACTGCTCGTCATCGGTCTCACCGGGTTCGGCGGGTCGCTGATGTTCGTCGCGCTGCTCGTAAGCGTCGTCGGTGCCCTCGCAGTCCAGTGGCTCACGGAGCGCACCAGCACGTTCGGCGACGTCCCGATCGCAATCATGCTTACCGGGAGCTTCGCCGTCGGGACGTTGCTCATCAGCTGGGGTCGCGGGCACGTCCCCGTCACGATCGACATCGAGGACTTCCTGTTCGGTAGTATGGCGGTCGTCACCGCCGACGGCGCGCGGATGATGGCGATCTTGAGCGTCGCCGTCGTCGCGATCGTCGCGGTCACGTACAAACAGCTCCTCTTTATCACGTTCGACGAGCAGGCCGCTCGAGTCGCACAGCTCAACGTCTCCGGCTACAACACGTTACTCGTCGTGATGACCGCGGTCGTCGTCGTCGGCGCGATGCAGGTACTGGGCGTGATCCTCGTCGCGGGGATGCTCGTCATCCCCGTCGCAGCAGCCTCGCAGGTCGCCCGAAGCTTCCGCGAGACGCTATATCTCTCGATCTTGATCGGCCAGATCTCGGTCCTCGGCGGCTTCGCGTTCGCGATCGGCTCGAGTCTGCCCTCCGGCGGGTCGATCATCGTCGTCGCCATCGCCTTCTACCTGGTCGCAGTGGCCGCCTCGTTGCTCGCGGGACGGTCGGCGGCGATATCGATGCATTAGCGCTGGTGGCTCTGATACGGATTGCTGTAACGGTTTACCGGTGAAACCACAGACGGCTCGTGGTTTCGCCGGTAACGATTTACAGCAGACCGTATGACA
Source organism: Natrialba sp. INN-245 (assembly GCF_009807105.1). Taxonomy (NCBI): domain Archaea; kingdom Methanobacteriati; phylum Methanobacteriota; class Halobacteria; order Halobacteriales; family Natrialbaceae; genus Natrialba; species Natrialba sp. INN-245. The sequence goes on from NZ_WUBV01000061.1 coordinate 20,078, forward strand.
CCCGTTTTGCGGGCCGTGTCACGGGAATGAGGGGACGGTTTTAATTCGCCCGGGCACGACCGATCGAACGATGGGACGGTTATCCGAACTATTCGAACCCGAAACCGTCGGCGTGATCGGCGCGACCGACCGCGAGGGTGCGGTTGGCCGAGCGATCACGGCGAACTTACACGAGGAGTTTGCGGGCGAGGTCGTCCCGGTCAACCCCTCGCGTGAGGAGGTCCTCGGGCTCGAGTGTTATCCGGACGTGACGAGTGCGCCGCCGATCGACCTGGCCGTCGTCGTCGTTCCCCCGCCAACCGTCGTCGAAGCGATCCGCGAGGTCGCCGAAGCCGGGACGGAGAACGTCGTCGTGATCACGGCCGGTTTCTCCGAAACCGGAAGCGAGGGCGCAGCCCGCGAACGAAAACTACGCGAGGTCGCCGACGAGTATGACCTCAACGTCGTCGGGCCGAACAGCCTCGGGGTGATGGCGACCGACGTCGGCATGAACGCGACGTTCGGCCCCGAGAGCGCCCGCCCAGGATCGATTTCGTTCATGAGCCAGTCGGGAGCCTTTATCACCGCCGTCCTCGACTGGGCCAACGAACAGGGGATCGGCTTCCAGGACGTCGTCTCGCTGGGCAACAAGAGCGTCCTCGACGAGACCGACTTCGTCCGCGAGTGGGGCGAGGATCCCGACACAGACGTCATAATCGGCTATCTCGAGGGGATCGACGACGGCGACGAGTTCGTCGAGGTCGCCCGCGAGGTGACAGACGAGACGCCAATCGTCCTCGTCAAGTCCGGCAGAACCGACGCCGGCGCGCAGGCAGCGTCTTCCCACACTGGCGCGATCGCCGGCAGCGAGCGCGCCTACGAGGCGGGCTTAGAGCAGGCGGGCGTTATCCGTGCACACTCCGTCCAGGAGCTGTTCGACTACTCGCGGGCCCTCTCGGGACTCCCGGAACCCGAGACGGACGGCGTCGCCGTCGTCACCAACGCGGGCGGTCCGGGCGTGTTGACGACCGACGCGGTCGGCGACTCGAGACTCGGGATGGCAGACTTCGCGGACGAGACGATCGACGCGCTGTCGGAGGCGATGCCCGAGGAGGCCAACGTCTACAACCCGATCGACGCCATCGGCGACGCTGACGTCGAGCGGTTCGGGGAGGCCCTCGAAATCGCGCTCTCGGACCAGAACGTCGGTAGCGCGGTCGTCGTCAGCGCGCCGACGGCAGTCCTCGAGTACGACAAACTCGCCGAGACGGTCATCGAGAAGCGCGAGGAGTTCGACAAGCCGGTCGTCACCTGTCTGATGGGCGGTGACCGTGCACGCGCCGCCGAGGAGGTGTTACGGGAGTTCGGCATTCCGAACTACTTCGATCCGTCGCGGGCGGTCGCCGGACTCGACGCGCTCGCACGCTACCGCGACGTCCGCGAGCGATCGGTCGACGACCCCGAACGGTTCGACGTCGATCGCGAGCGCGCCCGTGAGATCGTCTCTCGGGCGAACGAACGCGAGGACAACCGCCTCGGTATCGAGTCGATGGACCTCCTCGAGGCCTACGGCATTCCGACGCCGGCCGGCGAGATCGTCGACGATCCCGGCCGAGCGAGGGAGGTCGCCGAGTCGATCGAGGGAGACGTCGTCCTCAAGATCGTCAGCCCCGACATCTCCCACAAATCCGATATCGGGGGGGTCAGGGTCGGCGTGAGCGACGAGGACGTCTACGACGCTTACGAGGACGTCGTCGCCCGTGCGCGCAACTACCAGCCCGACGCGACGATCCTCGGCGTCCAGGTCCAGGAGATGCTCGACCTCGAGGAGTCGACCGAGACGATCGTCGGAATGAATCGCGACCCCCAGTTCGGCCCGCTGTTGCTGTTCGGGCTGGGCGGTATCTTCGTCGAGATTCTCGAGGATACCTCGGTTCGCGTGGCCCCGATCGGCGAATCCGACGCGCGCGAGATGATCGACGAGATCCGAGCGACGCCGCTGTTGCGGGGTGCACGCGGCCGCGACCCGGCGGACGTCGACGCGATCGTCGAGACGATCCAGCGACTCTCACAGCTGGTGACCGACTTCCCGGCGATCCTCGAACTCGACGTCAATCCACTCGTTGCCGGACCCGACGGCGTACAGGCGATCGATCTGCGACTCACCGTGGACACGGAGCAACTATGACTGACACCGACACCGACGCGACACCGACAGACGAGAGCGAACGAATCGACGACGGCGACGGGTCCGCGATCGACTCGGAAACCGACACGATCCTCGTCGCTTCGCTCGAGGAGAGCACCGGGAAGACGGCGATCACGCTGGCGCTCGCGCGCCTCGCACAGGCGGAGGGCGAGGACGTCGGCTACATGAAGCCGAAGGGAACCAGCCTGCAGAGCAACGTCGGCAAGACGTTAGACGAGGATCCGATGCTCGCGCGCGAACTGCTCGATCTCGAGGCGGAGATGCACGACCTCGAACCCGTGGTCTACTCGCCGACGTTCGTCGAGCAGGCGATTCGCGGCCGCGAGGACTCGGCGGAACTCCACGAGCGCGTTCGCGAGGCGTTCGAGGGCCTCGCGGCTGGGAGAGAGCGGATGTTCCTCGAAGGCGGCGGCCAGTACAATGTTGGCGGTATCGTCGACCTGACGGACGCCGACCTCGCCGAGTTACTCGATGCGCGCGTTCTGGTGGTCGCCCCGTACGAACGCCCCATGGACGTCGACGATGTTCTCGCCGCAGCCGACGCGTTCGGCGACCGACTCGCAGGCGTCGTCTTCAACGACATCGCCGACGCAGCATACGATCGTCTCGAGACCGACGTCGTCCCCTTCCTCGAGGGGCGAGACGTTCCCGTTCTGGGCGTTCTCCCCAGTGAACGGACGCTCTCGGGTGTCACCGTCGCCGATCTTGCCGACGAACTCGGCGCCTCGATGCTCGTCGAGGAGGGAGCCGACGCATACGTCGAACGATTCACCGTCGGCGCGATGGGTGCCGACAGTGCGCTCAAACACTTCCGACGAACGAAAGACGTCGCCGTCATCACAGGCGGTGACAGAGCCGAGATCCACACCGCGGCGCTCGAGGCGCCAGGAGTTCGCTGTCTGATCCTGACCGGCGGTCATCGGCCGTCGGGAGCAATTCTCGGCCAGGCCACCGAGAAGGGCGTCCCGATCCTCTCGGTGCAGACGGACACGCTGACGACCGTCGAACGCGCCGAAGACGTCGTCCGAAGCGGCCGCACTCGAGACGTGGAGACGGTCGACCGGATGGAAGCCCTGTTGGCCGATCACGCGACGGTCGACGCGATTCTCGGTACGGAGTAGTCGCCGTTTGCAGGCGACTGACACCTGGCTCGGCGACATCACTTCGAGTACGCACCCGTCGCTCGGAGCCACGCGTCGCTGGGGGTCCTCCCCCGCTCGAAGCCACCCGCCGCCCGGCGTCGTCCGCCGCTCGAGGCCATTCGTCACTCAGAGCACTCCCCGCTCGGTGGCGCCCATCGACCAGAGACTTCTGTCACTCGACATGTCCCTCACCCAACAGAGTTCCACCCTAGTGACTGTCACGTCTGACCAACAATTAAGAGCCAGCCACGCATGGACCGAGACATGGACGACACTCCACAGGAGATCACCTCTCTCGTCGGACGCGAGGTCTACTCGAACAGCGGCGTCTTCGTCGGCGAAGTCGAAGATCTACAGCTGAACTTAAACGGCGAGGCCGTCGTCGGGCTGGCACTCGGCGACCTGAATCCGGAACTGTTTGCCGAGGAAGCGCGGACCGAACAGGGCGTCATCGTTCCCTACCGCTGGGTGCGCGCCGTCGGTGACGTCATTCTGGTCAACGACGTCGTCGAGCGGGTCCGCGACCCGGACGAGGAACGCGACGAAGTACTCGCTTAACTTCCGTTCGATCCTTCCGTTCCCTCGACGCCCATCGCGTCGAATAAGGTTCGCTTGACCGCCTCCTCGGTCAACTCGAGCAACGTATCACGGGTATCCTCCGAGATTTCGATGCCGGTGAAGATCCCGAGTGGAATCTCGGCGCTGGCTTGCGTCGAGTGGCCGGCAGTCTCTCCCATCTCGCCGTAGGCGTCGTCTAAGACTTTGCCGATGTTGATCCGGATATCCTTCGAGCGACCGGCGAGGAAGATCGTCTCGTCGGCGATGCCGAAGACGGCGGTCGTGGTGACGCCCTCTAAGTTCAGCAGGTGGCTGGCCGCCTGCGTCAGCGCCTCGCGGTCGCGGACGAGTCCGGCGTTCGAAACGAGGTGACTCCCCTGGACGTCGCGGTTGGCGATCGCCTCTGCGAGGACGTCCAGCGTCTCGGGGGACATCGACGGCGACTCGACCTGTTCTAAGGTGTCGTGGTTCGCGAACGGATAGAGGTAGGCGGCGGCGGTGAGATCGGCAGGGGTCGTGTCGCGTTTGAAATCCAGCGTCTCCGCGCGGATGCCGTAGAGCAAGGCTGTGGCGACCTCCTCGGAGACGTTCATGTCGAATTCCTGGATGTACTTCGTGACGATCGTCGACGTCGAGGACATGTTGGGGCGGATGTCGACGAACTCCGGTTCGTACTCCATGTCCCCTTCGTGGTGGTCGATGACGGCGTCGACCGAGAGATCCATCTCAGTCGAGGTGGCGTGGTCGACCAGCGCGACGGTGTCGTAGATCGATCGGTCCTCGAGTTCGTCCCACTGGAACAGGTCGATTCCGAGTAGGTTGACGAACGCCCGGTTCTCCTGGTGGCCGACGTCACCCAGGTAGATGATGTCCGATTCGATCTCCAGGTGGTCGGCGATCGCCTGGAGCGCCGCCGCGCTCGCGATCGAGTCCGGGTCCGGACTATCCTGGGTGACGATCGCGAGTCTGTTCGAGGTCTCTTCTAGCAGCTGGGCCAACTTTCCGGTGTTGTACTCGAGTTCGCCCGACTCGAGTGCACGAAGCGCGGATTCGGCGATCACCGACGACGGGTTGATGACGATGTCGGCTCCGAGTTCGGAGAGTTCGTCACCCGAGACGGGGTCGCTCGCGCGGGCGACGACGAACTGATCGGCGTTTTCGTCGCGGATGTGCGAGACAGCTCGTTTGTTCGACTCGACGTCGGAGGCGAGGATCAACACGACGTCCCGGTCGGCAACCATCTCGGCGGCCTCCGGCTCGCGAATGTCAGCAGTACGCGCGTCGAGGTCCTGATCGCGAAGCGATTCGACGCGGCTCTCGTCGCGGTCGACGATGAGCACGTCTTTTCCCTGCTCGACGAGTTCTTCGGCGACGGCGTACCCGACGCTTCCACAGCCAAGAATCGCGTAGTCAGAGATCGACGAAATCGTAACCCCCGTACTCATTACCCATGTGGTCGGACCGACCGCACTTAACGGTCCCGAAGATTGGTACGTCACGAAAAGACCGACGTCGAGTCGGGAGTGGTGCGCCCGCTCGAGGGAACGCGTGCCGTCGGTTCCCACGGCGGAACCCAAGGGAAACGTATTTTACCGCCCGTCGAAAAGTCGGATGTGAGGGCCGGTAGCTCAGTTAGGCAGAGCGTCTGACTCTTAATCAGACGGTCGCGTGTTCAAATCGCGCCCGGCCCGCTTTCCTGTCGCGAACAAACACGTGAGCGACAGGTAACGGAACCGGCGGGATTTGAATCGGAGGGAGGTCGCGCGCAACGAAGATGAGCACGTCCGACCGTGTGTTCAGATTCCTCCTTCGTCGGGATCTTAACCAGACCGAGGTTCTACGAGCCGTGCGAGCAGATTTTCGGGTGTGGTTCAAATCGCGCCCGGTTCGTATTCTCGCCGTAGTTCGTAATCGCGCCCGGCCCGCTTCATCGCGATTCAACACGGGTGGATTTCCCGCAACTCACGGACAATTTCGACGCGAATTTGGATCTCGCCCGTCTCCTGTGGCACCGACGCGGTCGTTCCAGTCACACCCGAACTCGTCGCGATGACAGTCGCAGTGGTTGCCGTCACACAGACCCCTGTCCGGCATTGCGACGATCGGTGGCGACCTACTCGTCTCGTTCGAGAATGAAAATATCGCTTCAATCAGACAGTCTCTATCAGCGTCGCTAATCTCTTTGGAAACGGGGTTATTGCTGTCCTTGCTGTATCGTGTATCGTAATTATGACATCGATCGCAGACATCGAGATCCCGGCCGACGGAACCGGATTAGGCGAGCTGTTCGAGACGGTCCCCGCGCTGACCTGTGAGATGGAGCGCGTGATCGCCTCGAGCGGACACGGGTTGTGGCTGTCGGGAGCGGCGCAGCCGAAGATCGAAGATGCGTTGGCGGAGACGTCCGCGATCGGGTCGTACTCGTGTATTACGAGCGAGGAGGAACGACACCTCTACGACATCGAATTCGAACCGGAGACGGTCGATCCGTTCGAAGTCGTTCTCGAGGAGGGTGGGACGGTGTTGAGCGCGTCTGCGTCGAACGGAACGTGGCTGTTGAGCGTTCGCGTGATCGACCGCGAGAGCGTGAGTACGCTGTACGACCGACTCGCGGACGACGGTGTGTCGCCGACGATCGTCCGACTGTTCGGCCTCGCCGAGGAGAGTCGAACCCAGTGTGGACTGACCTCGCGTCAGTACGAGACCCTGGTCGCTGCGATCGATCACGGCTACTTCGAAATTCCGCGAGAGGTCTCGATGCAAGAACTCTCCGACGAACTCGACATCTCCCATCAGGCGCTGTCCGAACGTCTCCGGCGGGCCTACCGGGCACTCGTCACCTCGGAACTCAACGTAACCGAGGAGGAAGCCACTGCACCGCCGCTGCCATCCGACTGAGGCGAACTATCTTCGTTCGTGTCGACGAACCCGTGATCCGTCCGTAGACGTGTCGGGGACCGTTCGTGGATAGCAACAGCGGTCCGAGTGACCCTCGGATCCCCCTGGATCGGCCGACGGCGGTATTCCGAGCGTTCCCCGCGGCAATTCACGACCAGCGATGGCTGCTACGGAACGGCGTGTCGATACACCGGTGTGACCCAGGTGTGATCCCGGTCAGACTGGAACTGATAGGGAGTATCGTCGTCGCTCAGCGATTCGGAACGTGGGACTGATGACGTCAACGACTCGAGGACAACGAAACACTCGGTCGGCGACGAGAATCCCTGTGACGGACAGCAAACTGTCCGAGCGGCGCAGGCTTCGATCGCCACGGGGCCGTCGATTCCGGTCGCATCGGACCGGCCGCAAGCCTGCGCAAGCACCACCATCATAGTCGTCTTTGTGGTCGGTGATAGCGTAATGTCTCCACAGTTTACCGACGACGACATCGGCAAAACCGTCATCAACGCCCGGGGAGAGGAGGTCGGAATCGTCGCGAACGTCGAACACGGAACGGCACACGTCGAGCCCGATCCAGGAATAGCGGACACGATCAAGGCCAAACTCGGGTGGGGTGGAACCGACGAGGACGCCTATCCACTCCAGGAGGAATCGGTCGCAGAAGTGACTGGGGACGAAGTCCGCCTCGAGACCGATCTGTCCGGATCCGGTGGCGGAGCCGGTACAACCGGTCGGACGTCCGAGACGACATCCGCTGGAACGACTGACACCGGTCGCGAATCCGAAATGCATGACGACGAAGGGCTAATGGACGACGACGATGATCTGATCGGCGACGACGACGAGGGGATGATGGACGACGACGACGATCTCATCGGTGACGACGACGAGGGAATGATGGACGATGACGACGATCTCATCGGTGACGACGACGAGGGAATGATGGACGATGACGACGATCTCATCGGTGACGACGATGACGACGACCTCGTCGGTGACGACACCCGGTAACGACTGCTGGAGACGACCTCGAGCGGCCGGATCGAACGGCAATTCTCTCGTCGACCCTCGTGCGGTCGAATAGCACAACCGCGGTCTCTGGCGGGCGTCGAAGGCGCAGTACCGAACCGGTTACGGGTCCGATTCTGGCTCGCCGTGAGTGACTCCCTCCCGCTCGTCGGCACGTTTTCGACGAATCGCGGCGCGGGCGTTGGACGCGTCGTACCCGAAGAGGACGTCCTCGCCGTAGGCCTCCGCGACCTCGAGGGCGTGAATGAGGTCGTCGACGTCGACGTTCACCGCGTACAGTTCGATGCTAAACGGAACGTCGAGTGCGCTCTCGAATCCTCTGGCGATGGTCTCGAGCCAGTAGGTCGTCCCGTAGGCCGTATCGTACAGCGGGACGACGAACTCGTCGACATACTCGGAGATCGCCTCGAGATCGATCCCGGCCCGCTCGTAGAGGTGACCGGGATAGGGGTCGGGGTAGAGCGTGAGGAAGACGCGACCGGGGATTCGATCGGCCGCCTCGGCGACGAACTCGGTAATGACGCTCGCACGCCACTCGAAGCGGTCCTCGTACTCGCTCTCTTCGAACGACCGCTCGCAGATACCACAGTGACAGTACTCCGCCCGCGGGAAGCCAACGTCGTCGAGACGAACGTCCTCGTTCGCATCGACGCAGTCGTCGATCACCTCGAGCAACCCTTCGCGGTAGTCCGTACGCGACGGACAGACGTAATCCCAGTCGAAGTACGACCGATCGCGCGTCGCGGGGCGCCCGAGGTCGTCGACGGGAACGAGCGACGGGTCGGCGTCGGAGGCGGCGTTGTCGCCGAAACAGGAGACCATGTTCACCCCGTCCGCGATCGGTTCGGCGGACCGTCCGGTCACGTCTTTGACTTCGTAGAATCCGCGGTCGAACTCCGGCCATCGGACCTCTTCTTCGTTTCGCGTGACGACGCCGTACATAGCTTGGGGTACGACGCCGCCGCCGTAAGACGTTCGGTTGACTATGCTACTGTACCGGTTCGTACTCGATCTCTTCGACGTCCGACGTGAGGCTCATCGCAACCTTCACGAGAACGGCGATAACGACCAGGGCGACCAGTATCTTGACAATACGGGACATGTACGAACGGACGTAGGACTGGTGACCACTTAGATATTCTGGATAAATCTCTAGAAACGAATACGAGTCGAATTAGGTGTCGATGAGATCTGCAATCGACTCACGGACGATCGTTCCGCAGTACGAACACCGAACGCCGTCCTCGAGCACCTCGAACCGCGAGGTGACTGGCTCGCCAGCGGCCGTGATACAGTCCGGATTCGGACAAGAGAGGACGTCCTCGACGACGTCCGGGCTGTCGACCCGGTGTTTCTCGACGACGTCGTAGTCGCGGACGATGTTGATCGTGGCGTCGGGCGCGGTTAGCGAGAGGACGTCGACTTCGTCCTGGCTGAGCTCGCGGCCTTCGACCTTGACGATGTCCTTGCGCGCCAGCCGATCGGACGGAACGTTTATCCCGACTGAGACCTCCTCGCCCTCGCTCCCGTCGATCCCGAGGATCGCGAGGACGTTCAGCGCCTGCCCGCCGACGACGTGATCGATGACGGTCCCGCTTTTGATCTTGCTCACCCGAAGCTGGTGGTCATCACTCATCGGTCTCCCCTCCGTTCGACAGCAAGAGATCGAGCAACGCCATCCGAACCGGGACTCCGTTGTGGGCCTGTTCGAAGTAGGCCGCGTACTCGGTGTCGTCGATCTCGGGAGCGATTTCGTCGACTCGCGGCAGCGGGTGCATCACCGTCAGGTCGTCGTCGGCCGCCTCGAGCGTCTCGAGGTCGATCTGGTACTCGCCCGCGACCTTCTGGTACTCGTTTTCGTCGGGAAACCGTTCGCGCTGGATTCGGGTGACGTAGAGGACGTCGAGCGACGGCAACACCTCCTCGAGGGATTCGTGCTCGCGGATGCCCGCGCCGTTGCCCGCCTGGTGGAGGTCGTAGACGACCTCGCGGGGTAGACGCAGGCTCTCGGGGCTGACGAAGTGCTGGCGCGCGTCGAAGTTCGTCAGCGCGTGGGCAAGCGAATGAACCGTTCGACCGTATTTCAGGTCGCCCATGATGCCGACTGTCAGATCCTCGAGCCCCGCGTTCTCTCGAATCGTGTAGAGATCTAGAAGCGTTTGTGTCGGGTGATGACCCGCGCCGTCACCCGCGTTCAACAGCGGGACGTCGACGAACTCGCTGGCCATCGTCGCCGCCCCCTGTTTCGGATGTCGGAGGACGAGCGCGTCCGCGTACCCCTCGATAACGCGAACCGTATCGGCGAGCGTCTCCCCTTTCTTGACGCTCGAGGACTCGACAGAACCCATGTCGACGACGTCGCCCCCCAGACGTTTCATCGCGGCTTCGAAGCTCATCTTCGTCCGCGTGCTCGGCTCGAAAAAGAGCAATCCGAGCAACGACCCTGCGTGTCGATCCGCGACGGCGCTGGGATCGGCGTCGATCTCTGCGGCTCGGTCGAGCACGGTCTCGACGTCCGCCCGCGAGAGTTGTTTGCTCGTGATGAGGTGATCGTGGCGCATTCGTTCGTGTACGCTCTTGCGGGCCCCTTCAATCCAACCATTCGGTTCGCTCGCAGTTCCTTTTGGCCCGAAAACAAAGGCAAAGAATTATGCGGCCGCTGTCTCAAATGGACACAATCGAATGGAAGGGCGGCTCGAGACCGGAATCGACGTACTGGACCGGAAACTAGGTGGGGGGTTGCCACCGGGGTGTGTCGTCGCCTACACTGCAAACCCCGCCAGCCAATCCGAGCTGTTACTGTACGAACTGACGGCAGCTCGGGGAACGCTATACCTGACTACGGAGCGCTCCGAGTCGGCTATCGAACAGGCGATCGACAACTCGCCATCGTCGGTCGGGAACCCGACGATCAGACACATTACCTCGGACGATCCACTCGAGGAGGCGACGCAGTTCGTCAACGCGCTCCCCGACGGCGCGAACCTCATCGTCGACACGATGGACGTCTTAGAGCGCAGCGACGCCGGCGAGTACATTACGTTCCTCAACGAGCTGAAAGACCGGATGCTCGAGACCGACAGCATCGCGGTCTTACATTGTCTCTCTGGGGAGAGCGTACCCGAGAACCGTGCCCGGACGAACCACGCCGTCGACGCGGTGTTCGACCTGCGAACCCAGATCGCCGGCACCGAACTCGAGAATCACCTCACGATACCGAAGTTCCGCCACGGTAACCAGCCGACCGATACGATCAAACTCGAGCTAACCGAAGAGGTCGCGATCGACACCAGCCGGGACATCGCCTAGAGTCGGAGGCGATACCAACGTGTGTTGGCACCACCGATATTACCGTTGGGGCGGTACAGTGATATACGGCAGGGCGCCACATCATCACCTGCGCCATACACGCACGGACACCCTGCCGGCGTACCCCCCTTCTGACGTCACTCGACTCCGAGCAACAGCGATTTGCACAGCGCGTCGGCCCCCTCGTCCTCGAGCAGTCGTCGCTGTCGCCGAGCACCGCTGTCGCGCTCGTAGACCTGCTTGATCCCGTCGATCCCGAGTCGCTTACACTCGCGGTCGACGACCTCCCCGAGGTCGACCGTTCCCTCGAGGTCGCGGTCGATGAACGAGGCGTCGTGTCCGTGGCGAATCGCGCGCCACTTGTTCTCGTCTATGAGTTCACGCCGGTGGTCCGATGCCATCCCGCTCGCGCCGTCCTCGTACTCCTCGGCAAGCGTACAGACCAGCGCGTGGGCGTACTCGACGAACGCGAGGACGATCTCCGGGTCGGCCTGCCCGTCGGGCGTCCGAAGTTCGACCGTTCCGTGTGCCGTGTGCGGCCGGACGTCGTACCAGAGTTCACCCCGGTCGTTGATCGAGTCGGTCTCGAGCATCCGCCGCTCGAAGCGGTCGAACGCCTCGAAGTCCTCGAAGTACGTCGGCATCCCCGTGTTCGGGAGCGCCTCGAAGATCTTGGCACGGGCCGACTGTAATCCAGTGTCGAACCCGTTCCAGTACGGTGAGTTCGCCGAGAGCGCGAGCATGATCGGCACGTACCACCGGAGTTCGTTGGCGATCCAGACCGCTTTGTCGGCGTCGTCGACGCCGACGTGGACGTGGACGCCAGCCGTCGTGTTCCGGTGTTGTGGGTACTGAATTCGGTCGAGTTGTGACCGATACCGCGGTTTTTCGGCGTGCTCGAGGTCGCGCCACTTCGCCAGCGGGTGGAGACCGGCCGCCGCGATCCGGTAGCCGTGAGCGCGTGCGTGGTCGTCGAGTGCCCGGCGAACCTCGAGAAGCGAGTCGCGAGCGTCCGCGGGGTCTTCGATCAGGGGCGTTTGGGTCTCGATCACACACTTGAACAGTTCGTGATCGAGCCGCTCTTGCAGGATCTCCGGCGGGTCGTGTTCGTAGACGAGGTCGTCGGTTCCGCTCGTCGGCCGGCCCCGCTCGTCGACGACGAAACACTCCTCTTCGATCCCCAGCGTGCCCATACGCGTAAACGATTCCGGCGACCCGCGTTCCATCGTCTCCGATTTTTGGCCGCGACAGTAAATACGGTTTGGAGTCGGCACGCTGTGAGCGCGTGGTTCTCGAAGAGCACCCTCCCATGTGGTCCGTGCTGGGACGACCGTCGTCGGCCCATCAATCGGCTTCGAGTTCGATCACTCGACGTCGTCGTGGCTCGAGTTCGTTCACTTTCGGAACCCTTCTCTGGGTGCGCCGGGGCTGACGGACAACAGACCGTATGACTGCCGGTCGGTCCCCCGTCAGTGTGCGATCGGCGGGAATAGACGCATCGTGCTCCGTCTCAGACGTCCTCGAGCGCGTAGAGGACTCCGTCCGCGCTGCCGACGTAGACGACGCCGTCGACGACCGCTGGAGAGCTGGCGACTCCGCCGTCGGTCGAGAACCGCCATCGAATCTCGCCGTCTCGAGCCGAGAGGCCGTAGACGTAGCTGTCCTCGTTGCCGACGTAGATCGTGTCGCCGACGACGGCGGGACTCGATCGCACCTGGCCGAACCCGCTCGCAGACCAGTAGAACGTCTCCGGGTTGCCCGGTTCGTCCTCTGACTCGTCCTCGCCGTCCGCGTGCTCGGCGTCGGCCGAGAGCGCGTAGAGGTTGGTATCGAAGCTCCCGACGTAGACGACGCCGTCGACGACTGCAGGACTCGAGACGACCGATCCCTCCGTCAGGAACGTCCAGCGAACGTCGCCGGAGTCCGCGTCGATCGCGTAGACGGTGTCGTCGTTGCTGCCGACGTAGACGACGCCGTCGGCGACCGTCGGTCGGCTCTGGATCATGTCGCCGGTCGCGACCTCCCAGCGCGCCTCGACGGCCGCTTCGTCCTCGTCGTCTCCGTCGTCGTCCCCATCTTCGTCGCCGCCCTCGGCCACGAGGTCTTCGACGTCGACTGCGTACACCGACTGATCGCCGCTGGCGACGTAGACAGTCCCGTTCGCGACTGCGGGTGCCCGCTGGACGGAGCCGCCGGTCTCGAACGCACCGCGCTCCGTGCCGTCGTCGGCAGCGACCGCGTAGAGGCTGTTGTCGGAACTCCCGACGTAGACGACGCCGTCGGCGACCGTCGGACTCCCCGGAACCATCCCACCGGTCTCGAAGCGCCAGCGCTCCTCGCCGTCGTCGGCCGAGATCGCGTAGAGATTTCCGTCCTGACTGCCGACGTAGACGACGCCGTCGACGACCGCCGGCGAACTCGGGACCGCGTCGCCGGTCTCGAAGCGCCAGCGCTCCTCGCCGTCGTCGGCAGCGACCGCGTAGACCGTTCCGTCCTGATTGCCGACGTAGACGACGCCGTCGACGACCGCCGGACTGCTGTACACCGTCTCGCCGGTCGAAAACGTCCAGCGGGCGTCGACATCCTCCGTCGGGCCCTGCCCGGGCGCGTGGCCCGTGTTCCTGGCGTCGAACTGGAACGTCGGCCAGTCCGCACGCTCGTCCGGGTCGCCCGCGGCCACGTCGACCTCCGTGTCGGTCGGTCCATCATCGTCCGAGCCGCCGAGACAGCCGGCGAGACCCGCGAGACAGGCCGCCGCGCCAGCGCGAAGGACTCCGCGTCGGTCACGTACACGTCTCATTTCGGATACAGAACTATCGGAAAGGGAGCCATATAGGCTTCCCGTAATCGCGCCCACTGTCCGTCGCCACGCTGTCGCCACACTACGTCCCGACCGACGACGCGTTCGTCGTTACCGCGGCCGGGCGACGACGCCGAGGTGATCGTCGTGGTAGGCGTCGAGTCGACGCCGCTCGAGTATCTCGTATCCCTCCTCGAGTTCCGTACACACCTCCTCGAAGACGTCCGATGGCTCGCGGGTGACGTCCTCGCTTCGGGCCTTGACGGCGAGCAGGAGCCGCCCGTCGTCGGCGAGAAACTGTCGATTCTCGAGGGCGACCCGCGCCTGGCCGCGCGTCGCGACGTCCTGGACGATGGCGTCGACGTCGGACTCGACGACGTGGGCGTACGTCTCCGGTTTCCGGGCGTCCGCGAGGAGAGGAAAGAGCCGGGGGCGGGAGGCCGCGGTCTCGAGCAGGTCTCTGGCCGGTCGCGGGGCGAACTCCACGGCGTAGGTCGGCCCGGCGAAGTCTGCGACGTGGCTGACCGTCGTTCCGCTGGCCGCACCGAGGTAGAGCACCGTCTCTCCGCCCTCGAGGCCGGTCTCCATCTCGAGTTCGAACATTGCACCGAGTTTCGATCGATCGGGGGCCCAGGCTCGCCACTCGCCGTCGGTCGGCTCGCCGTAGACCGGTTCGCCGCGGGTCGCCAGCCGTTCGGCCCCGTCGATCGTCCGACGTTCGACACCCGACGGAAGCGGATCGTTACTCATCGCCGCCTCCGTTCTCCTGGCCTCGATCGTCGTCGGCACCTGTTTCACCGTCGTCGTTTCCGAGATCGGCGTCGCTGGTGCGCGCCTGAATCGTCTCGATGCGCTCGGCGAGTTCCGCCTCGAGTTCCGGTTTGCGTTCGCCGGAGTAGTGATCGACGCGGGCAGCGATTGCGAGCTTTCCCGCGAGTGCACGCGCCGCCGATCCGCGGTGGTCTGGGTGGGTTCCCCTGACCGCGTCGTGGACGTAGATGATGCCGTGTTTCGGCGACGGAGCGTGTCCGCGGAGGTGGGCGAACAGGGCATCCTCAGCGCCGAGTACCTGGATCGTCCCGCTGGGTTTTTTCGCCAGACTCTCGAGTCCGCCAGCGAGCGAGACGAGTCGGGCCGCAAGGATCGGCCCCGCGAGCGCGGAGAGGTTCGGCGCGACCGTCGGCGCTCGGCGCTCGACGAACTCTCGGAGGTCGTCGGCCTCGTCGCCGAGGTCGGCGACGCGTTCGGCGAGCGATCGGATTGCGGGCTCGCCTGCCACCGCCTCGCGGTCTTCGCTCGCCAGTTCGCGGGCGTACTCGAGGCCGGTTCCAGCGTCGGGGTCGACGGTGCCTGCCCACTCGGCGAGGCGTTCGGCGAGTTCGTTCGCCGTCCGTTCGCAGTCGTCCATCGCTCGAATCGCGTGGACCAGCTGGCGGTCGTCCGCCCGCTCGCGGGACTCGATCGCCGACCGCGCCGCCGCGGTCGTCGCCTCCTTCAGCGCGTCGTAGTAGCTCTCGTGGTCCTCGGCGAATCCGGACTCGACGGCGAGGGCCGGCCAGTCCCGAGACACCTCACTCGAGCCGTCCCGGACCGCCGCGGCGGCCGACTCGAGATCGCTGGCGTCGACCCCGGAGAACCATCCGTCGTCGGGGGCGCTGTCGTTCATACCACGTCGTAGCTGCCGCCGTCGTATATGCGTTCCCGAAACGCGCTCCCGGTGTCCGCTCGAGATGGGTTCGACGGCCACGCGTTCGGGCGAGCGAACGGAAAACGGTGCGTGTGGCCCGCTGGAGGACAGTTATTTCCCGAACAACCGTTCCCTGAGTGACCGGGAGCTCGGGCGCTCTGCGAGCACCACCGAACAGTCGACCTCGGTGACGACGTCGTAGGCGACGGAACCACGGATCAGACGTGAGAGGAGTCCGCGTCCGGTCGCTCCGAGAACGATCAGCGAGTGGTCGCGAGCCGCCGTCGCGATCGCGTCTTCGACGTTGCCGGAGGTATCGACCCTGCTCGCCGCGTCCTCGAGTCCGTGATCGGCGGCCCACTCCTCGAGGAACGCTTCGCCGTCGGCCAGCTCGTCCGGGTCGTCGACGACGTGCAACAGCGTGATTTCGGCACCGATTCGCTCGCGGAGATAGCGAGCGATTTCGGCGCTCAACTCGGAGTCCGGGCCGCCGGCGGTCGGCACCAGCACCCGGTCGAGACCCGTGCCGCGGTCGTCGAAGACGAGGAAGTCACACGGGAGGTCGTCCGTGAGTTCGTCGAGCGGGCGCTCCGCCCGCCCAGCGGACCACGGCCGACCGGAGCCCCACCCCATCACGACCGTGTCCGCTCGCTCGCGTCTGGCGACGTCGAACACCTCCTCGAGCGAGCGGTGGGAGACGACGGTCCGGACGTCGACCGGCACGTCGAGTGTCTCCGTGCTCTCTCGAACCTGGGCCATCAACTGCTGTGACTCTTCGTCGATTCGCTTGACGTGTTCGGAGCCTTCCTCGAGGGGCGTCTGGTCCGGCACCTGAACGACGTGGACGGCCTGGACGACGCCGTCGTTGGCTTTGGCGACGATACTCGCCAACTCGAGTAGGTTCGACTCGGTTCGGGGATTCGACACCGGAACGACGACGGTGTACTCGTCGTCCGACGGCTGGACGGCGCTCGCCGCGGTCACCGCCGCGTCCGGCATCTCGGCGGAGCGATCCAGGATGTACGCCCCGAGCAGCCCCTCGAGACTGGTCTTCGTTCGCGCGTAGCCGAAGTACCAGACGATCGCGAAGACGACGAACACCATGCTGATCAGCGTCGCGATCGGGTCCATGAAGCCGATCAGCGCGAGCGAGAGAACGAAGCCGGCGATCGGTAAGAACGGATAGAACGGCACCTCGAAGTCGGGATCGTACTCCGGGGGGTTCGTCTCGCGGAAGACGACCAGCGAGGCGTTGATCAACGCGTAGACGACGAGGTGAAGGACGCTCGCCGCACTCGAGAGGATCTCGACGGTCTCGCCGAGACCGATGATGAAGACGATGATCAGGAAGCCGGTGACGGCGATCGACCGGTACGGCGTCGCGAACCTCGGGTGAATCTCGTTGAGTTTGTCGGAGACGATCTTGTCCCGGCCCATCGCGAAGTTGATCCGCGCGGAGGCGAGGATCGACGCGTTCGCACTCGAGGCGGTCGCGAGCAGCGCCGCGAGGGTGATCGAGGTGACGCCGACACCCAGAAGCGGGATTTCGAAGCCGGCGACGGGAAGCTGGTAGTCGAAGACGACCTCGGCCGCGTAGGACATCGGCGCGTTCTCGACCGTCTCGAGGAAGAACTCCTCGTGGGGAATTAGCCCCATCAAGAGCCCGACGAGGATGGTGTAGATGACCATCACGATTCCGACGCTGCCGATGATGGCGATCGGAAGGTTTCGACCGGGGTTTTTGAGTTCCTCACCGACGGTCGCGATCTTCGCGTAGCCGAGATAGGAGACGAAGACGAGTGCGGCACCGGGGAGGATCGCGGCCGTCCCCTCGGGGGTGTAGCTGCCGTCGACGGTGACCGTTCCCCAGTCGAACGAGAAGAAGCCGACGATAGCGAAGATCGTGAGGATACCGAGCAGGAGGGTGACGATGGCAGTCTGAATGCCGCCGGTTTCCTTTGCGCCCATGTAGTTGACGCCGACGAAGATGGTCCCTGCAATGATCGCCCCGATCTGGATCTCGTTCAGCGTGAGACCGATCTCGATCGTCCCGATGGCGACCGTGCCAAGGTCGACCGCCGGCAGGAGCGTGATCGTCCCGAGGAGCGGAATCGAGACCGTCGTTCCGTCGAGTAAGTCGGCGAGGTAGCCGCCAAATCCAATGCAGTAAAAGGCACTCGCGAAGGCGAGGCCGATCCAGTCGCCCATCCCCGAGATCGAGCCGGCCAGCGGTCCGAGCGCGCGATTGATGTAGTAGTAGGCGCCGCCGGCTTTCGGCATCGCGGTCCCGAGTTCGCTCACCGAGAACGCGTTCACCATCGCGATACAGCCACCGATGATAAACGAGAGGACGACCGCGGGCCCCGCCTCCTGTGCGGCGACGCCTGGTAAAACGAAGATGCCGGCGCCAACCATCGTCCCGATTCCGATCGCCAGCGCCGAAACGAGCCCGAGGTCCTTGGCGAGTTCTTCTTCGGTTTCAGCCATAATCCCCTCCGTCAATTAGTGGAAGAGAAGATAAACCAGATCTCATTTTCGTATTCATAGTTGTACTCTCGTCGACGGTACAGTAACCCACGTCGGACACACCTCTTAAATTATTTGTTCGCGGTTGGTGTCTCGTTTATAGTTCCCTCCCGCGCGTCGATTGTGGGACGCCACTAGACGCCGAACGTCGCACGGAGCATGTCTCGAGTGCCCGGGCCGAGTCCCACCGCGACGACGGTGATCATCAGCAAGACGGCGTAGCGGGGACTCTCCTCGAACACCTCCTCGTTGAACACCCAGATGACGGCGACGGCGGCCGCGAGTTTGACCAGCAAGAACGGCCAGGCCGCGCCGGTGACGTCGACGACGCTCGCAGGGAGCATCGATCCAGTGACGTTGACGATCGCTTCGTTGACCGGGTGTTTCGGCACCAGATTCTGGCTGTGACCGAACGCCACCGCCCAGTCGAGACCGATGACGTTCGCGACGCCGTCGACGGCGTGGGCCCAGATGACGACGAACCCCATGAACATGGTCCCGCTGTTGATCTGGGGTGCGAATCGATCGACCGCGAACCAGACGACGACTGTCGCGACCGTCGCACCGACGAGCGTCGTCGTCAGTAACAGCGGGTAAAAGGTCGCATACGGTTCCGTCGCCGCGAGCCATCCCAGGTAGCCGACGGTGGCCGCGAGCAACACCGTCCCGATTCCTGCAAGCGGATACTCGTAGCCGGAGACGTAGCCGTTTCGGTCCAGCCAGACCGAGACCACGACCGCGACGAGCGTAACGAGAAAGACGGTGAAGTAGATCAGCGGACTGATCAGAAACCCTGACCACGGCAGTTCGATCGCGAGTTCGCCGGTGTCACGGTAGGCGGCGACGTTCGCGTCCTCGACGACCCGCAGGGCACCGCCGAAGAGCATGAACGGGAACAGCGCGTAAAAGCCCGCCCGGTAGCGCTCGATGTTCAGCCGCCTGACGAGCAGGACGATCCCGGCCAAAAACAGGATGAGCGTCGGGATGTAGCCGGCGTAGGAGACGAACGTGTAGCCGGGCGAGGCGGTCGGTCCGTCGTCGGGCCCGGCTTCGTCGATGTGGACCTGCTCGCCGCCGGCCCAGGCAACCTCCCTCCAGCCGTGGGCGTCGGCGACGACTGGACCCCAGTAATACTGCCAGATGAGATCGACGTACACCCGCTGTGGAAAGGCGATCGCAGCGAGGGTAACGATCGCCGCGAGGAGGGCGACGGTCACGGCCCACACACGGGCCGGCCCGTACCGCTCGATGAACTCGTTCATATCCGATATCCGTGGCGGTGGGCGCTTACCGTTTCCGGTTTTCGCATTTCCTGCAGTCGTCCACTCTGCCCGTTCTCTGACGCACGATTCGGTTCGTCCTCACCCGGTGATCTCTCGAGCAGCCTCGAGTAACTCGTCGTGAATCCCGCCGTTGGACGCGACCAGACCCTCGCTGTCGTGTCTCCACCGCTCGCCCTCGAGGTCGGTGACGACTCCACCCGCCTCGCGAACGAGGGCGACGCCGGCGACCGTATCCCAGGGGTTCGCCCGCAGGTTCGTCACCACGCCCTCGAGCGACCCCGAGGCGACCATCCCGAGCTCGAGTTGGGCACAGCCGTGGCGCCGGATGTCGCCAAAGCGCGTGACCAGGGCTTCGGCCGCCGCCGCGTACTGATCTCGCTGGTGGTAGTCCCACCAGAACGTGGGACAGACCGTCGACGCCTCCGGGTCCGTTCGATCGCTGACCGAGAGCGAATCGCCGTTCAGAAACGGACCGTCGGGTCCGACCCGGTACGTATCCGACAGCGCGGGACAGACCATCGCCGCGCCGACCGGTTCGCCGTCTACGACCGCGGCGACCGCAGTACCGAACGCGCGGCTGCCGGCCACGTAGTTGTTCGTGCCGTCGATCGGGTCGACGATCCAGGCGGGGCCCTCCTCGGGCACCCGCTTCAAGGCGTCGTTCTCCTCGCCGACGATCGGATCGTCCGGATACGTCTCGCGGACGACGTCGACGACCGCCACCTGGGCGTCCTTGTCGGCCTGGGTCACGACGTCCGTCTTCCCGTCTTTGAACTCGACCTCGAGGTCGGCCCGAAACGACTCCGCCGCGATCTCCGCACCTGCGTTCGCCGCTCGCAGAGCCACCCCGGCCCGTCGATCCGTAGACTCGCGTTCGCTCATTGACTCCCGTCCGCGCTCCGCGGTGAAAAGTTGTCGGATCTTCGACGAACGTCGGCTCGAGTGGAGAGTTGGGCCACCCAACGACCGATAGAGGGTATTTCCTTCAAAAACACGCGGAAGTTCGGCCGACACTCGAGTCCTGATGGGCGACCGAGGCGCCGAAACGCGGTATCGTACCCGGCGAGGCCGATTCGGCTGGAGCCGAGACGGGGTTTGGAGTCGCATTCCCGAGGCTGCGTGTTCCAGTCGGACGTGACCGAGGCGCCGAACCGATGCTGACGGCGAAACGGAGTGCCATCACCTCGAGTATTCCCCGCCTGCTCTGGTCGGTGAGTGTACGGTCTCCAAGCAGGATTGAGTTAGTCACATATTTGTTGTAGTGAGGCCAGCGTTCAATCGATGCAACGTACGTTCGACGTGAGACAGCTACTCACAGTTGTGGTGGGGGCGATCCTCATCTGTTCACTCTTTGCGCCGGCAATCGTTGGCGGCGCGATAGCAGATACCGGCCAGGAGACGACGAGCGAGTCGGTTACTGGCATGGACGCCGACCTCGAGTGTGAGTTCCCGCTGGAGCGGACGGACGCCCGCGGGGAGACGATCACACTCGAGGAGAAACCCGACCGAATCGTGACGCTGTATCCGGGTGACGCCCAACTGGCGTTCCAGGTCGGGATCGAGGACCGAGTCGTCGGAATGCCGATCGGACAGTACACCGACTCCCTCGAGACCGACAATCAGACAGACATCAGTCGCGACGACGGCGTCACGCCGGAGGTCGAGACGATCGTCGACCTTGAGCCGGATTTCGTCCTCGCTGCGAACGTCGCACTCTTCGAAGAGGATCTGGTGGCCCAGATCGAAGAGGCAGGGATCCCCGTCTACGTTCTCGACGAGGCGAACTCGATCGAGGACGTCGAAGAGAACGTCGCCGCCACGGGCGAACTCTCCGGCGAGTGTGAGCGAGCGGCACTGCGGAGCGAGTGGATGACCGACCGCCTCTCGATCCTCGAAAACGCCGTCGACGACGAGGACGAGCCTCTGGCGTACTACCCCACTGGCGACGGGTTTACGCCCGGCACCGATACCTTCCAGCACGACGTCCTCGAGGCCAGCGGCCTCGAGAACGTCGCCGAACGCGCCGAGATCGAAGGCTGGGGCGAGATCAGCTCCGAAGTCGTCGTCGCCCACGACCCCGAGTGGATCGTCTACCCGGACTGGGCCGACGACCCACAGGTTCCCGACGTCCTCGACGCGACGACGGCGATCCAGGCGAACAACACCGTCGCCGTCGACGACAACGCGATGAGTCAGCCCGCACCCGACATCGTCTTCGTCGTCGAAGACCTCGTGGCGACGATCCATCCCGACGCCTACGACGAGACCGAAGGCGATCTCGCGGCGCTCGACGAGGCGCTCGAGGACGACCTCGAAGCGATCGACGGCTCGGACGAGACCGACGACTCGGACGACGAGCAGGACGAAACGGGTGACGATGATTCAGACGACGAACAGGAAGAGACTGACGACGACGCTGACACTGTCCCTGACCTCGAGTGTGAGTTCCCGCTCGAGCGAACGGACGCCCGTGGTGAGACGATCACACTCGAGGAGGAACCCGACCGAATCGTGACGCTGTATCCGGGTGACGCCCAGTTGGCGTTCCAGGTCGGAATCGAGGATCGAGTCGTCGGAATGCCGATCGGACAGTATACTGACTCCCTCGAGACCGACGGTCAGACGGACATCAGTCGCGACGACGGCGTCACACCGGAGGCCGAGACGATCGTCGACCTCGAGCCGGATTTCGTCCTCGCAGGCAACATCGCGCTTGCCGACGAAGACCTGCTCGACACGCTCGAGGAGGCAGACATCCCCGTCTACGTTCTGGACACCGCGAACTCGATCGAGGACGTCGAAGAGAACGTCGCCGCCACGGGCGAACTCTCCGGCGAGTGTGAGCGAGCGACACTGCGGAGCGAGTGGATGACCGACCGCCTCTCGATCCTCGAGGACGGTGTCGGCGACGAGGACGAGCCGCTGGCGTACTACCCCACCGGCGACGGATTTACGCCCGGTACCGATACCTTCCAGCACGACGTGCTCGAAGCGTCTGGCCTCGAGAATGTCGCCGAACGCGCCGAGATCGAAGGCTGGGGCGAGATCAGCTCCGAAGCCGTCGTCGCCCACGATCCCGAATGGATCGTCTACCCGGACTGGGCCGACGACCCACAGGTTCCCGACGTCCTCGACGCGACGACGGCGATCCAGGCGAACAATATCGTCGCCGTCGACGACAACGCGATGAGTCAGCCCGCACCCGACATCGTCTTCGTCGTCGAAAACCTCGTGGCGACGATCCACCCAGACGCCTACGACGAGATCGAAGGCGATCTCGCGACGCTCGATGAGGCGTTCGAGGACGACCTCGAAGCGATCGACGACTCGAGCGAGACCGACGACAGCAGTTCCGGATCGTCCGGTAGTACGGGCCAGAGTGGCGGGAGTTCGTCCTCCGGTAGTTCCACTACGGGCGGCGCGGGTGATGAGGATACCGAAGCGGACGACGCCGATGAGGATACCGAAACGGACGAGGACACCAAGATAGATGACGAGACGGACGACGATGCTGGGACAGACGACGAAGGTGACGACGATATCGAGACGGACGATGCAGACGACGCTGAGACAGACGACGAGACGAGTCCCGATGCTGATGAGCTGATCAGCGACGACCCTGAACCCACTGTCACCGAGGACGGCGATGACGCAGTACCCTCGGTCGGCATCCAGGGTGCACTCCTTGCGCTGATCGTGTTCGCCCTCGTTTCCGTGGGCCGTCGCTCGAACTAACCGACGACCCGCGATATCTTCGCGAGGTCCAGGCCCACTGTACACTCAGTGTTCACCGTGAATGCCTCCGTTAGTCGGTGACGGTCTGTCAGAATCTTTGCGAGGGAAGATCCCGCGTAGGACCTTCTGCATTTTCGCTCGGCACAGTGTGTGCCTCGCTGCAATGCGAGGGGAGGGAATCGAACCCACGAACGTCTACACGAGCGGATCTTGAGTCCGCCGCCGTTGACCGCTTGGCTACCCTCGCACGCACCTGGGAGTTGCGCCCTCATCGGGTTAAATCGTCCGATTCGGTCCGGCCCCTGTCGGACGGACGCCGAAAAGTAGTAGGAAACTATTTATATCTCACAGAGTACTTTAAACTGACGCGTAATTCGGGCCGACTCACGGCAAACCGGACGATACCCGTGGCCGCTGATTGCGTCGAAAGTGATCGATAAGGCATGAAACGACGACAGACGCGACGACGGGTGTTGACGACCGCCGGTGTAGTAGTGACGGCCACAGCGGCGGGATGTACGAACGACGAGACGTCCGGGTCAGAGCCGACGGACGAAGAAGGCACTACCTCAACGGACGACAAAACAACGACCACCGACGGCGACGCCGACCGTGACAGTTCCAACGGCCGTGACGTCGCAGTCGGGTCGAAACGATTCACCGAAAACGTCCTCCTCGCGGAGCTGTCAGTGTCGCTTCTCTCTCGCGTTGACGGCGTCACGTCGGTCCTCGAGGAGACGATCGGGGAGCGAACGACCGTCCAGAGTTTCGTCGACACCGAGTACGGTGGTCTCGACCACTACTGGGAGTACACCGGAACCCTCTTTCGGTCGCACTACGCTCACGAGTCTCCGGAAACTATCGAGGAGGTACGAAAACTCGCCGCAGACGACGATATCGCCGTGCTCGAACCGGGTGGCTTCGACAACACGTACGAACTCGTCACGACCGACTCGTTCGCGAGCGAACACGGTCTCGAGACGCTTACTGATCTCGCCGAGAAGTTCGGGGACAGCGACGTCCGATTCGGCCTCGGCGACGAGTTCGTCCACCGCATCGACGGCTGGCGAGGTTTCGTCGACGCCTACGATGTTGACGCCGACCGTGCAAACGAGATCACGTCGGACGCCGAGGTCGTCCCGGCGGGGAGCACGTACGACCTCCTCGAGGCAGAGGAAGTCGACGTCGTAATGGGGTTTTCGACGGATCCCGAACTCGGCGGTGCCGATCTGGTCGCCCTCGAGGACGATCGGTCGTTCTTCCCCACCTACAACCCGGTGGCGCTTGTTCACCAACCGACGCTCGAGGCCGTCCCGGAGATCGAAGCGCCGCTGAACGATCTCGCGAGCCTCCTCGACTCCACGGAGACTATGCGCGAACTGATCGCACGGGTCGACGACGATGGCGAGGATCCGTCCACGGTCGCGACGGCGTTTCTCGCGGAGGAACGGTAACGACTCGAAAAGTGCCCACGACAATTACTCAACAATGACTGACTCACCGATACGCGACGACCGATCCACATCCGAGGCGACGCCACGACGATCGACGGCCGACCGTTCGTCCGCAGAAACGACGAGCAGGCGAACCGCGCTCAAGGCCGGAATTGCGACCGTCGGTGCGCTTTCCCTGTTTGGAACCGGCGTGAGCGCCCTCGAAACCGGTTCCCTCGAATACAACGAGGATACCGAACTCATGGATTCCGCCCACTCCTATCAGTTCTCGGTAACGAATACCCACGACAGAACGGCGATCATTCAGTACCTCCAGCTCGCGGAACTTGACTATCATACGATCGCTCTCGACAATCTGGACGGCGACGATACGATCGAGATCACACCGGCGAACGGGGGCCACACGAGCAGGGTGTCCGACACCTTCGCGAATGGAGGGTACGTCATGCTCGTCACCAAGGACAGCGAAGCGAGTATCAACCCCGGCGAAACCGCGACCGTGAAAATCGGCCCGTACTACGAGGCCGACGCTCACGCCGCCGCCAACACGATTATACACACGAACCACCGGAAACTGGATATCTCCGGATTTTCGTTCAGAAGCGACTTTCGGATCAGCTATGTGCTCGCCCAGACGGAACCCGGCGTGAGAGACAACGACGAAATTCAGTTCTCCCCGGACGGACCGCTCTGACTCACCCGTGGGTCCGACCCGGACGACGGCTCGGCTCTCGTCGACGGATCGACCGTCTCCGGACACCGACGCATCGGTTCGAACAGGCGTATTGAGGCCGGCCCGTCGTGAAAACGTCTCTCACACAACGTTTATTGACGGCCCCGGCATCGGTGTGGGTATGTACGCTGTGAGTTCCAGCGAACCCCGAATCGGTGGCCGGACGACGTTCGACTCCGCCTCCAGCTTTACATTCGGGAATCCGAAATTCACACTCACAGCGCGAGGCCCAAATTGGACGAAACGACTCCCCTACGAGTCGGGACGGTATCGTCCACTACGTTACCCATCGGCCTCGGGTCACGGCCATCGTCCGTGACCGATGAGTGCATCTCAACACCCGGTCGCGCTCCGCCTAGAGCGGATCGTCGGCGGTGACACCAGGCTGCTCGCGCTCGTGATGATGCTGCCGCTCATCGATGGCGTCTTCCCGGCGTTGATCCTCGCCGGCGCACTCGACAGCCCGCTAAACGCGATCCAGGTTGGATTGCTTATTTTCGGCGGGAGCGCCACTGTCGCAGTGATTCTCGCCGAAATGTCCGGAACTCCTCGAGAACAGGCGAAGATCGTTCTCCTGGTTGGCATCCCGCTGATACTGCTCGCCGCGGTGCAAGCGGCGCTCGCACCAGCGATCGGGAGCGTGCTGGACGACGCGATCATCGAGCGGTTCGCCGCACTCGTGATCCTCGCCATCGCTGCCAAAACCGCCAGCGCGACCATCGGCGAGTACCTCCCGAATCCCGCAGTCATCATCGGACTGGGGCTCGTGGCAAGCATCGATCTCAACGGCGCCTCGTTCGCGCTAATGGAAGATCCCACGCTCGTCGCCAACGCGACCCTCGCCGCAGTCGTCGGCGTTGTCTTCGCCCTGGCGGTCGCCCTGAGCGGGCCCTACCTTCGAGAGTACATGGACATCGACCGGTTTCGATTCGGGAGCGCGGTCGCGCTCGGGCTCTTGCCGCTTTCACTGCTCGGCTTCGCCTTCGGACAGGCACCACTCGCCGCCCTCGTCGTCGCCGCACTGTTCGCCCTCGAGTTCTCGTTCGACCGCGGCGACGAACAATCGGAAGACGACGGCGGCGTCTTCCCGGCCGTCGGCACGGGCCCGCTTCCCGACGTCGGTCTAACCGGCCAGGGGGCGAACGCGGATACCTCCGAAGACGAACGTGAAGACGAAGAAGCCTATCCCGGCGACGATCCGACCGACACCGAGGAGCGCGCCCCGTGGCTGTAGCTCGAATCGAAACCACTTTAGGCAGGATACACCTACGAACGCTCGAGGGGTCGTGGCCAAGTCAGGGATGGCGACTGACTCCAGAGGCACCGCGTCCGGGACGACACTCCAGACTGATATACTGATCGGACACCTGATCAGTGTCCGTGTGATGACCCTCTGGAGTTCCGAGGCGCACCGGAGATATCAGTCGATCGGGGGTTCAAATCCCTCCGACCCCATTTTCCCTTGAATTTATTGTAATATTTCACGGTAGTGGTCCGTGTAGAGAGCTATCTTCTATCGAAGGTGGATCTGATGCAATAGTGTGATTTTCGTGGGTGCGTTAGCGACGCCAGTGATTTCGGGACGGGAATAGCACGACTTCCGGAGCGCATCGACCGAATAGGGTGCTGTTCGAGGAGATGGACGCCAAACCCCCCGAGTTTTACGAGGGGTCGTCGACCCGGATCCGCGCACCGTCGGTAGCTGGGGCCGAGACGACGACCCGGCCCTCGAGTCCTCGATCGGCGAGTGCGTCCTCGGCCGCCGCGGCCGCCTCGTCGGCGTGGTCCCGATCGGTCACGCCGTAGACGACCGGCCCCCACGACGACTGGCCGACGCCCGAGAGGACACGACAGTGCTCGAGCGCCTCGACGAGTTCGCCGGCGGGGGGGCGAAAGACGCCGCCCTGTGCGTCCGCGTACCAGCTCCCGTTCTTGCGGCCGATCTCGGCGATCGCCTCGCCGAACTCCTCGAGGCGACCCTCCGCGGCGGCCGGAAGCAGTTTCCGCGTGACGACGCCCGCGATTTCGTCGGCGACCGCGGGATCGGCGCGCTCGACGACGGCTCGCATACTTCGATCTTCGTCGTCACCGCTCCGTCCCGGCTCGGCGTCGGGAACGACGACGAGAAATTGCCAGTCTGCGGGGAGATCGTGACGCGAGACGACGGGCGGAACCGTCCAGTCGCCTTCCGCCGGCGGCTCCGTCGTAAAGCGTGCCGTCGGGTGGCCGGCGTCGACGACGAACCCGCCCGCTTCGAACGTCGCGACACCGACGCCGCTTCGCCCACCACGGCCCATCGCAGGAGCGTGGTCGCGGACCCGAGGTTCGAGACCGTGGGCACGGGCCGTCCCCGCGAGGACGGAGAGGGCGAGCTGGGTGCCACTTCCCAGGCCGACGTGTCTCGGGAGGCGTTCCTCGAGGACGATTTCGACACCAGGAACGTCCAGCAACTCGACGGCTCGGTGTGCGTACTCGCGGACGAGCGAGTCGGGTGCAACGATTTCGTCCGCGGAGTTGGCGACGAGGGTAACCCGCGGTGTCTCGAGGCAGACACCAACGCCGCCGTACAGCCGACGGCGAGCGAGCGAGAGGTTCTGAAACCCGACGTGGAGGCGGGCTCCCGAAGAGACGGTGACGGTCGGCATCGTTCTCGCCGATTGGGTCGCTCGAGGGAAGGGGGTTTCGACGCTGGCAACGTCTGATGCGGAATGCTGTCCCGATATCTCGTCGACGACTCGTTCGGAATGCCATCCGGACCTCCCGGCGCATCCGCCTCACGGGTCGCTGGTGCGCCGACACTGATGGACGGTAAACCGTATCAGTTCGGGTTACGGACGCGTCGAAACTGACGGGCAACGCACCGGACGACGACTCCGCTGAAACGAGATGCGACGTGCCGGTGTCCTCGGACGGTACGGACGACTCTCGACGCGTTGGGGTGTCGACACACCGTGCAGTCGATTTGGCTCGGCGACCGTCGTCGGATCGAGAACGCGTCGGTCGGTGGTGCGTAGCTATCGTTCTGGAACGCCGTACTCGACGTGGACGGTCGGCGTGCTCGGAGACTCGGGGGCGGGAACGCCGTTCCAGTCGACGAGGTTGACGTTCGCCATCTGTCCGGAGAATCTGAACCGCCGCACCCCCACGTCGATCGTTCCTTCCGCGGCGTGTTTCGAGACGACCGTCGCGTCCTCGAGTGGGTCGTGGGAAACCATCTCAATCTCGCCGTCGACGGCGATCTCGAACGCTGCGGGAACGCCGCGACCGACGATGGTCACGAGATTGGGTAGATGGTCGTCTTCGCTCGATGCTGTCTGGCTGTGTACCGGATCGTCGCGTGCCATGCTTCGATGAGCCGGGTGGTACAGTATAAGCTTTCTTCCTCGAGAAACGGTAGGATCGTGAGAAATAGAGCCGCTGATGTATAAATTTCGCAATAGACTTGGTTTCCGGAATGGACGACTACCCTCCGGATATCGGCGAACATGTTCGTGTCATACGGGCGTGGCGGTGTGATCGACCGGGAAAGGGTGACTTATAGTGTCCCGGCGTAAGGTCCGACCATGAGCAGCGACGAGTTCGACTACGGAAAGGACGAGCAGTTGCCGAGCCACGAGGTGACTCAGGGTGCGGAGAAAGCCCCGCATCGAGCGATGTTCCGTGCGATGGGGTTCGACGACGAGGACTTCTCCTCGCCGATGATCGGCGTGGCCAACCCCGCGGCCGACATCACGCCGTGTAACGTTCACCTGGACGACGTCGCCGCGTCGGCGCTCGAGGGCGTCGACGAGGCCGGCGGCATGCCGATCGAGTTCGGCACGATCACCATCTCCGACGCGATTTCGATGGGAACGGAGGGGATGAAAGCGTCGTTGATCTCCCGGGAGATCATCGCCGACTCGGTGGAACTGGTCGCGTTCGGCGAGCGTATGGACGGTCTGGTGACGATCGGCGGCTGTGACAAGAACATGCCCGGGATGATGATGGCCGCGATCCGGACCGACCTGCCCTCGGTGTTCCTCTACGGCGGCTCGATCATGCCCGGCGAACACGACGGGCGAGAGGTCACGATCCAGAACGTCTTCGAGGGCGTCGGCTCCGTCTCCCAGGGAGAGATGAGCGAGGGAGAACTCAGCGAGATGGAACACCACGCCTGTCCCGGTGCCGGATCCTGCGGTGGCATGTTCACGGCGAACACGATGTCGTCGATCTCCGAGGCGATCGGCTTTGCACCGCTCGGATCGGCTTCCCCGCCCGCCGAAGACGATGATCGGTACGACGTTGCCCACGAGAGCGGCGCACTCGCGGTCGAAGCGGTCGAGCGCGGTCTGCGGCCCTCCGATTTCCTCTCGCGGGAATCGTTCGAGAACGCCATCGCGTTGCAGGTGTCCGTCGGCGGCTCGACCAACGCCGTGCTCCACCTGCTGGCGATGGCTGCGGAGGCCGGGGTCGACCTCGACGTCGAGGACTTCAACGAGATCAGCGCCCGGACCCCCAAGATCGCCGACCTCCAGCCCGGCGGCGAGAAGGTGATGAACGACCTCCACGAGGTCGGCGGCGTGCCCGTCGTTCTCCAGGAACTCCTCGAGGCTGACTTGCTCCACGGCGACGCGTTAACCGTTACGGGCGAGACGATGGCCGACGCGCTCGAGCGCGTCGACCCACCACGGATCGAGGAGCTCGACGCGGCGTTCCTGCACACCGTCGACGACCCCATCCACGAGCGCGGCGCGATCCGCATCCTCACGGGCAACCTCGCGCCCGAGGGCGCGGTGATCAAGATCACCGGTGAGGACCACCTTCACCACGAGGGGCCGGTTCGCGTCTTCGAGGATGAGGAGAACGCGATGGCCTACGTCCAGGAGGGCCGCGTCGAGTCCGGCGACGTCCTCTGTATTCGGAACGAGGGCCCCCGCGGCGGACCCGGCATGCGCGAGATGCTCGGCGTCACGAGCGCCGTCGCCGGCCAGGGCCACGCCGAAGACGTCGCACTGTTTACCGACGGCCGCTTCTCGGGAGCCACTCGAGGATTCTCCATCGGCCACGTCGCCCCCGAGGCCTTCGTCGGCGGCCCGATCGCCGCCCTCGAAGACGGCGACATCGTCACGATCGACATCGACGAACTCGAGCTCTCCGTCGACCTGACCGACGAGGAGATCGAGTCACGACTCGAGGAGTACGAACCCGAGCCGGCCTACGACACCGGCGTGTTAGCGAAATACGGCACGGCGTTCGACTCCGCGGCCAACGGCGCCGTGACGAACCCGGGAGCCACTCGAGAGTAGCACCGTTCTGGGCAAAAGTTCGGTACGTCACCGTACTCTCCGTTCCGGACATGGTTCTGGCGTGGACGAAACGACCGCCCTTCGATGTCCTGCACGGCCCTTTCCCCCACCTATCACCGAGAGTAAGCAGAGACGAATGTACACGTACTGCCTCGAGTGTGGATGGCAGGTCAGTACGAGCGGCGACCTCACCGAACGGGAGGCGTCGGAGGCGGCAATCGAACACTTCGTCGAAACCGGTCACGCCGTCGAGTCGCTGCGTCTCCCATCTCCCGTCGTATTCGAGGAGGCCCACAGCCAGTGAGCCGACGCCTCTCGATTCCGATCTGCGCGCCGGTCTGGTGACCGGTCGTGAACTGAAGCGGGGAAAAGCGAGTCGTCCGACGATCCCGCCCACTGAGTGATGATTCCGCCCTCAAGGTGCCGACGAATTCGCGTCTGTTCCGGGTTAGAACGGCGGCGAGGTCGGGATGCCCGTCTCGAAGTCGTCGATCGGTCGAACGCCGATACCGTGGAAGTCCGGCGTCGAAATGTCGTCGTCGTCGATCTCGTCCGCGGAGTAGTCGTCGATCGGATCGGGCTCGACGACGTCAACGACCTCTCGCGTTTCGGTGTCCAACACGGAGAAGCCGGGCGTCACGCCGGTCGCGGCGTGTGGATCACCGGACTGCGGGGCGGGGCCCCGAAGCGTCACGAACATGTACTCGCCGTCGGGCGAGGCCCACATGATGTCGGGTGCGTCGCGCTCGCCCGGGTCGTCGGACTGGTCCGGACCGTAGGCGTCGATCTCTTCGATGACCTCGTCCGTCTCGGGGTTGAGGACCACGCCGTCGTTCGTCTCGCGGTTCAGGACCCACAGCTCCTCGCCGTCAGGAGTGAACCAGAAGCCGTGAGCGTCGTTGCCAGCGGTGCTCGCGCCGTCGACGGTGATCTCGTCGTCTGCCGTGTCGTAGACGTAGTAGTCGCCGACGCCCTCGCCGTCACTCGAGGGGAGACCAGCAGTGAGGTAGAACTTCTCCTCAGTGGGGTGGGGCATCGTCCCGCAGTTGGTCGGAAGCGTCTCGCCGGAGTAGGCTCGATCGACCGAGAAGTCGTCGTGGTCGACGATAACGAGCGCACCGTCGTGGTAGCTCGGTCCGACGGTGTGAAGTGATCGTCCATCCGGGGCGTACTGGTGACAGATCGGTGCACCCTCCTCGATTCCGGCGTCGACGATCGTGTCGTTCTCGCGAAGGTCGATGTCGTCGACGATCTCGAACTCCTCGGCGTCGAGGTCGGTATCGACGCGGACGATCTTGTCCGCGCCGATGACGTCGACGTGGATATACTCGTCGTCGGGCGAGAAGCCGGCGAAATGCGAGCTCGGCCCAGTCTCGATGTTCCCGACGAGTTCGTGATCGTCGGTTCGGAAGACGAGCGTGCGGGCCCCGCCGGTACAGGCGACTGCGGCGTACTCGTAATCCGACGTGTAATCGATCATGTGCGGAACGACCCCGTCGTCCGGGACGCCCTCGAGGTCGTTCAGATCGATCGTGTCGGTCCGGTCGAACTCGTCGTCACCATCACCGGGCTGATAGAAGTGAATGTTGTCCCGGCCTTGGTCGAGCGCCCAAATTTCGTACTGGAGCGTCGCCGGTTCCTCGGGTTCGTCGTTTTCGTCCCCGTCGTCGGTCTGTTCTTCCTGGTCACCGCCGTCGTCGTCCGTGCTTGCGTCGTCGTCCTGGGGCTCGACGTCGCCCTCTTCGTCCGCACAGCCGGCGACTGCGATGGCGCCGGCAACTGCACTTCCCGCGAGGAATGTTCTGCGAGTTGGATCTGGCTTCATACCGACGTACTCGGGTCTACGGGTTCAAAAGTTTGCGGGTTTCAGGCCGTCTCTGCGGCAAATTTGGCACTTGAGGGAGATAGCGGCAATTGTTGACTTCGGTTTCGATCCGGTCTCGAGAGATCCGTCGGAAGCACCAATCACCCGTCAATCGCCGGTTGAAAATATCGGGAGAAACGATGAATATTGCCGCTTTCTACGTCGTCGTTTTTCGGGGTTCCAGAGACGATTCCCTCTCTCGTGGAGAACGTCCACGACAGTACTCGTCGGTGATGTCAACGGCGACGGTCGAGCACCCGGTCGATAATGAGCCGCGTCGAGAGCAACTCGTCGTCGCGTGGCTCTCGCCCGCTCGCACGCTCGACCGCACAGTCGATACCGCGACGCTCGAGTTCGGAAGCGATGGCGGATTCGTCGTGATACTGGTCGTGTCCGAGCGCGATCACGTCGGGATCGATCTCTTCGATCGGCGCGAAGATGTCTTCCTGGTGGCCCAACAGGGCCTCGTCGACGGCCTCGAGAGCGGCCACGACGTCCCGCCGTTGGGTTGCCGGACAGATCGGTGCCTCCTTGTGATCGACGTTCGTCGCCCGCGAGACGATGACGTAGAGTCGATCGCCCATCTCGGCGGCTTCCTCGAGATAGTGGACGTGGCCGGGGTGAATGATGTCGAACGTCCCCTGTGCGATGACCGTTCTCGTCATCTGTCTCTCGTTCGACTCGTTCGTCGAGTCATAGCTTTCTCGAATCTCTTCTCTGGTTCGGCTGCGGTGGTCTGTCCGTTCATCCGCGAAGCTCCTCGTCGATGTCTGCCTGGGTGAAATCGAAGAACTCCTCGTTGTCGGGGAGATCGACGTCGAGGACGTTCAGATTCGTTGGCTGCCCCTGTGAGTCGAATGCCTTCCAATCGGTTCGTCTGTACGGTGCGCCGACGATGATGTGGACGCTTCCACGGCCGAACGTCTCGAGGTCGGCGTCGCTGGGTCTGATCACGCCGTTCGGATGGGAGTGGATGCTCCCCAGCGCCTTCACGTCGTTCGGAATCTGGCTCGTCTTGACCGTCGCGCTAACGCTGTTGGCCTCGGTGCCGGGCACGACCAGAATGTCTGTGATGATGAGTCCGTCCCGGTCGAGTCCTAGCCGACTCGCCTCGGTCCCGCGGAGAAATCCCATATACTCCGCCGGGTGAGTCGCCTCGGAGGACTCGATAGCGAACTCGAGGGTCTCCTCGGCGATGCCGAGGATCTCGTTCGAGCGAAACAGCGCGTCGAGCAGCCCCATATCCATACCTGTGGGCTTGCCGTTGCTAAACGTTCCGATACACCAGTTCGTACTCGCAAGCCCTGACAGAGGGACGCTGGATCATCCCTGGGCACCCGCGGAAACTCCTTGGCAAGGGTTATACGCGGCCACCACCAAACGCCAAACCAAGATGACACGTGAGTCCGCCGAGGAACTCGGCGAGGACGACGGGGGTTCCGTCGTCTACGATCTCGATGCTGACTGTACCGCCGACGACGTCGAGCAAGATACACCCTATCTGGCCGAAATCAACGGTGTCGTCGACTACGGCGTCTTCGTCGACCTCTCCGAATCCGTCTCCGGTCTCGTCCACGAATCCGTCCTCGAGGGCACCTACCGCGTCGGTGACGAACTCGTCGTCGAACTCGAGGCCGTCCGCAACAACGGCGACATCGCGTTCGAACCCGTCGACGCCGACGAGTACGAACTCGAGTCGGTCTCCCACGACTACTCCCTGACGGGGACGAACCGCCTCGAGGCCAACGTCGGCGAACAGATCCACCTCGAAGGCACCGTCATCCAGGTCAAACAGACCGGTGGACCGACGATCTTCCACGTCGCCGACGAGTACGGCGTCGTCCCGTGTGCCGCCTTCGAGGAGGCCGGCGTCCGCGCGTACCCGTCGATCGAAATCGACGACGTCATCCGCGTCACCGGGACGCCCGAATACCGCGAGGGGTCGGTCCAGATCGAAGTCGACGGCCTCTCGACGCTCGAGGGCGAGGATGCCGAGCAGGCACGCGAGCGAATCGAGGAGGCCCTCGACTCCCGTGCCGAGCCCCACGACGTCGACCCGCTGATCGACTGGCCGGCCTTCGAGAAACTCCGACCCAATCTCCGCGAGGTTGCGAAACTGCTTCGCCGAACCGTTCTCGAGGGTCGTCCCATCCGCGTCCGCCATCACGCCGACGGCGACGGCATGTGTGCCGCAGTCCCGGTCCAGATCGCTCTGGAACGGTTTATCTCGGATGTCCACGAGGACGCCGACGCGCCGCGACATCTCATCAAGCGACTGCCCGCGAAGGCCCCGTTCTACGAGATGGAAGACGCCACGCGCGACCTGAACTTCGCACTCGAGGACCGCGAGAAACACGGCCAGCAACTCCCGCTCCTGTTGATGCTCGATAACGGCTCGACGGCCGAGGACGTCCCGGCCTACGAGACGCTGGCGCACTACGACATCCCGATCGCCGTCGTCGACCACCACCACCCCGACCCGGAGGCCGTCGAACACTTACTGGACGCCCACGTCAACCCCTACCTCCACGACGAGGACTACCGGATCACGACGGGGATGTGCTGTGTCGAACTCGCCCGAATGATCTACCCCGACATCACGGACGAACTCCGGCACATCCCCGCCGTCGCCGGCCTCTCGGATCGTTCGAAGGCCGACGCGATGGACGACTACCTCGAACTCGCCGCCGAGGAGGGCTACGACGAAACGCGCCTACAGGACGTCAGCGAGGCGCTCGACTACGCCGCCTTCTGGCTCCGGTACAACTCCGGCGACCAGCTCATCCAGGATCTGCTCCAGATCGACAACGGTGACGACGAGCGCCACCGCGAACTCGTCTCCTTCTTCGCCGACCGCGGCCGCGCCGAGGTCGACGACCAGCTCGAGGCCGCCATGCCCCACGTCGAACACGAGGACCTCGACAACGGTGCCCACCTCTACCGGATCGACGTCGAGAACTTCGCCCACCGCTTTACCTACCCCGCACCCGGCAAGACCACCGGCGAGATCCACGACCGGAAGATCGAGGAAACCGGCGATCCCGTGATCACGGTCGGCTACGGCCCCGACTTCGCCGTCCTTCGCTCCGACGGCGTTCGACTGGACATCCCGAACATGGTCACCGAACTCGAGGAAGAAGTTCCGGGCGGCGGCGTCTCCGGCGGCGGCCACCTCGTCGTCGGCTCGATCAAGTTCGTCAAAGGCAAACGCGAGGAAGTGATCGACGCCTTGGTCGAGAAGATGGAAGACGCCGAAATCGACGAAGCGCTCTCGAGTGCCGCGCCGATCGACGACTGACTGATTCGTACGTGACTCGAGCGTCGTTCGTCACTGCCGTGGACAAAACGTTACGACTGCGTGGGCTTGTGGGTCTGCAACCGTAGACTGTTTGAGAACCGTGCGGCGTTAACGAGATGAAGTCTCGTTCGCACACCAGAAATCTCAGATTTCTGGGGACGTCCTCAGAAACGCGAGCGTTTCTGATGGGCTGCACAAGAGCTTGCTCTTGTGAACGCTGTATCCCCTCCCTGCTCGCTCCTTCCCTTTGGTCGGCGCTCGCTGAGGAAGGGAGCTTAGCGCCTCAATTC
This sequence comes from Natrialba sp. INN-245, assembly GCF_009807105.1. Taxonomy (NCBI): domain Archaea; kingdom Methanobacteriati; phylum Methanobacteriota; class Halobacteria; order Halobacteriales; family Natrialbaceae; genus Natrialba; species Natrialba sp. INN-245. The sequence continues at coordinate 56,160 of NZ_WUBV01000061.1, forward strand.
AGCTAAAACTGATAGCGTCGCTCGTCGTCCATCGTCGGATACTGGTCAGCGCCGGTCATCTCGTCGAAGGTCATCCCAGAGAGATACTCGTCGTAGGTGACGTCGAACCCCGAACGCAGGTGAAAATCCATCTTCCCCGTCTCGACTGTCGTCTGAAACAGCATGTGGATCGCCCGCCGAACGAGTTCGTCCGTCTCCTCGGGCTTGAGGGCCGTCTCGAGGACGGCGAGTTCGTTCCTGGTCTCCCGGTCCAGCGAGACCGAAAGGTCGTCGTCGAAATCCGTATACGATTCCTCGATCTCCTCGGTTAGCTCCTCGAGGGTCATAGCGGTGTGCAAGCGGCCTCGGTGGAAAGTCCTTTCGTGCTCGCTCGAGCCCGCTCGACAGTCGTCGCCCACCGTGAGTCACACCGGTCGAGAAACCGTCCGATAGAGCATGCTCTCGCGTTGAACACGTGCCGTGTGTGTCTGCTTCGGGAACCTGTTCGTCCTCGGTCTCCTCGCGTTCCCCCGGCTCGAGTCGAGGCTGATCGAACGTCGGCTGGGCGAACCACCGTTCGACGGTTGATCGAGCGAATCCGGGCTCTACCGCCGTACCACGACACCCTCACCGCTTCGCCGTAGGGCGGAACTGCCGGGTGACCGCCTGGCCGACGCGCTCGAGCACCCGCTCGTCGTCGCTCGGTCGGCCAACGCTGACGGCGTCCGCGCCGTACTCGACGTACTCGCGGACGGTCTCGGCGTCGCGGACGCCGTTGTTCGCGACGACGAACAGCCCCGTCGCGTCCGCGACGTCTTCGATCACCGATTCGGAGTCCATCGCGTCGACGTGGACGAACGCTGCGCCAGCGTTCTCGAGCGTGCGTGCGAGCGCGGGGAGATCCACCTCTGGAACCTCCGCCCGGACCTTGACGCCGACCGTCGCGCCGGTGTCGGCCGCCGTCTCCACGTACGTTCGAAGCCGGTCGGCGTCCCGCAGAAGCGTCTCGCCACAGCCGACGGCGCACAACTCGTCCTGGCGACAGTGGGCGTTGATCTCGAGGAACGCGTCCCGGTCCCGGCAGATGCGCGCCGCCTCAGCAACCGGGTCGGGCGTCGCACTCCGGACGTTGAACGCCGGCTGGATCGGCACGTCTTCGAGCGCGGCGAGTTCACGGTCGACGAAGGCGAGCGGGTCGGGCGGGAGGAACTCGTTCCTATCGCGTTCGACGAGCTTTCGGGCGGCGGCTCTCGAGGCGTCGTCGATCGCGATCCCGCCGAGAAACGCCGCGCCAGCGTAGGAAGCGCCAGCCTGTGCCCAGTCGGCGTCCGATTCGCCGCTCAGACTCGAGAGCACGAGCGGTGGATCGATCCGGATCATCACTCGACCTGTTCGATCGCGTCGTCGACGGCTCGGACGACGCGTCTGGCGTCCTCGCGGGAGTCGATCCGGATATCCGTTCGAACCGTGGGCCGGTCGAACTCGGTCGCGTCGGTCTCGTCGATGACGAAGGCGTCCGCGAACGGGTAGGCACTCGCTAGCCCGGCGGTGCTGGGGTCGGCGTTGACGGCTTCCATCAGCGGTCCGGCCGGGCCGGAGAAAGCGTCGTCGCCGAGGAACGGCGAGACTGCGACGACCGTCGTCTGTGCGAGCGCATCCGCGAACCCAGGCAACGCGAGCATCGGTCCGATACTCGTCACGGGGTTCGATGGCCCGATCACGACCGTGTCCTCGAGTGCCTCGAGGACGCCCGGCGCGGGTTCGGCGGACGACGAGCCCCGAAATTCGACTGTGTCGACGGCGCGTTCGCCGCGGTGGGCAATCCAGTACTCCTGGAAGTGCATCATCCCGTTTTCAGTGTGGATCAGGCTCGCGACGGGGTCGTCGCTCATGGGGAGAAGATCGACCTCGAGACCGAACGCGCCGGCGAGTCGGTGGGTCGCCTCGCTCAATGAGTGTCCCTGATCGAGCAGGCTCGTGCGCGTGATGTGGATCGCGCGATCGCGGTCGCCGATCGTCATGAACTCGCCGATCCCAGAAAACCGCCGCCAGTTCGCGAGTTCACGGCCGTCCGTTTGCTTTTCCTTCGGAAGGTACTGGGGACCGGTCGGAAGGTTGCCTGCCGATGCGAGGTCCATCAGTGCCGCGTTCGTCCGGTGGGTATCACCGTCGATACCCCACCACGTCTCTCGGTCGAGGACACCACCACCCTGGAACAACAGGGTGTCGACGTCGGGCGAGACGAACAGTCCGCCGAGTTCGATGTCGTCACCCGTGTTGGCGACGATCGTGGTCTCCTCCGGCGAAAACACGGCACCAGCCCCGTCTAACAGCTTCGGCGTTCCGGTGCCCCCGGAGAGGAAGGTAACCATGCCTACAGTTCTCGGGCGAGGCTACTTAATCGCTTGCGCTATGCGAAAGCGTGGTTCCGCACCAACACGAACGGAACGTCTCGATGGGGGACTCAAACAAAATCAATATTGGCGTACAGGAACTAACTTTTTCTATTCGGCAATATTGATTTGTTCTGGGAAAGGCTTTAAGTGGTTCGCGGGAGTAGAACCGAAGTACGATGAGTACCCAGAAAACCGTCCGACAGTCGGCTGACGTCGTCGAGGAGAACGAACTTCGCCTCGAGCAGGAAAAGGCCGAACAGATCGTCGATGCGTTGAACACGGAGCTGGCGAACTCGTACGTGCTGTACCACCAACTCAAAAAGCACCACTGGGTCGTCGAGGGTGCCGAGTTCCTCCCGCTTCACGAGTTCGTAGAGGAGGCGTACGAACACGTCGAGGAAGGTGCGGACGTCATCGCCGAGCGCGCACAGGCCCTCGGTGGCGTCCCCATCTCGGGACCGACCAATCAGGAACGACGCGCGACCGTCGAGTTCGAGGGCGAGGACGTCTACGACGTCCGCACGATGTTCGAACACGACCTCGAGATGTACGGCGATATCATCGAGTCGATGCGCGACAGCATCGAACTCGCCGAGAACTTAGGCGACTACGCCACCGCCGAGATCCTCCGCGAGATCCTCGTCACCCTCGAGGAGGACGGCCACCACTTCGAACACTACCTCGAGGACGACACCCTGGTGCTCGAAGAAGCGACGAAGTAACCCGACTGCCGACAGCGACGTTTTTCGCCGACAACACGCCGTTTTTCCCGTCCGTCGACTGGACCGTGTCCTCGAATCCGATCCAGTTGTGGTGAATGCAACTCGGCGTCCGTGGCCGACCCGCATCCCGTTGTCGGCTCCAGCAAACGCTTTCCGGCTGGCGACGGAACCCGACTATCGATGCACTCGAGCCCCCCGCACGGGGAACGTATTTCCGGGCGCGTCGCCGAAATCGAGCCACAGCAGATCCGGGTCATGTTCGACCTCGCGGCGGCGGCCGACGGCGACCTCGTCCACCTCGAGGTCGGCGAGCCGGACTTCGATACCCCCGAACACGTCGTCGAGGCGGCGTTCGAGGCGGCGAGACGCGGCGAGACGCGGTACACGGCCAACGCCGGCGTCCTCGAGCTTCGTCGCGCGCTGGCCGAAAAGCGCTCTGAGGAGACCGGCTCGGCGGTCGATCCCGACTCCGAACTGATCGTCACGAACGGCGGCGTCGAGGCCCTTCACCTCGCGATCCACGCGGTCGCCGATCCGGGCGACGAGGTCGTGATTCCGACGCCGACGTGGCCGAACCCGATCTCTCAGACCAGACTCGCCGACGCGGTCCCCGTCGAACTTCCGATGGCCGCGACGGACGGCTTCGCGCCCGATCCCGACCGCATCGTCGAGGCGATCGGCCCGGACACGGCGGCCGTTCTGGTGACGTCGCCGTCGAACCCGACCGGGAAGCTGGTTTCCGAGACGGCGATCGATCGGATCGCGACGGCCGCGGCCGAACACGAGGCGTACGTCATCGCCGACGAAGTGTACCGCGAACTCACCTACGGCGAGACGCCGCGGCCGGCGGCGAGCGTGACCGACCACGACGAGTGGGTGCTCTCGATCGGCTCGTTCTCGAAAACCTACGCCATGACGGGCTGGCGCGTCGGCTGGCTCCACGGTCCCGCGGACGTCGTCGACGAACTCGTGACGATCCACGAGAGCACGACTTCCTGTGTCAACACGCCCGCCCAGCACGCCGCGATCGCCGCGCTCACCGGCCCACAAGAGCCGATCGACGAGATGAAAGCGGCGTTTCGTGACCGGCGTGATTACGTCGTCGACCGCCTCGAGTCGATCCCACACGTCTCCGCCGACCGGCCCGAGGGCGCGTTCTACGCGTTCGTCGACGTGAGCGCACTCGAGGGCTCGAGCGCGGAGATCGCTCGACGGTTGCTCTCGAAGTACGACGTTGTCACGGCACCCGGAACGGCCTTCGGGGACGGTGGCGAGGGCTACCTCCGGCTGAGTTTCGCGGCCGATCGCGAGCGACTCGCGGTGGGGCTCGATCGAATCGAATCGATGGTCAAAACGGAACTCGGATTGGAGTGAACTTTCATCAACTGTCGATACACCCTCACGACAACCGTGGTTATGAAACCCCGAATTCGGGCGTAATCGTCACGGAAAACGATGATTATCGCCGTTTCGGTTCGCCGGGGTTTTTTACAGTCGAATCCGATGGGCGTGATATGCAACTTCACAACAGGGGTGTGCGACAGGACGTTCGCGAACTCGGCGCGTTACTCGGCGAGGTACTCGAAGGGCAGACGTCGCGCAAGGCGTTCGAGACGGTCGAAACCTGTCGACGGGAAGCGATCGATTATCGTGCCGGAGAACTCGACTCTCGGGAAGCGTTGATCGCGGAACTCGAGGGACTGTCACCCCATCAACAACGGATCGTCTCCCGTGCGTTCACGACGTATTTCGAGTTGATCAATCTGGCAGAGGAACGCGAACGCGTCCGCTCGATCCGGACCGAGTCCAACGAGGATACCCTCGAGGATAGCCTCGAGACCGCGGCCGAGGAACTCGCGGAGGCCGATACCGAGACGGTCGAACGGGTCCTCGACGACGTTCTGATCGAGCCGACGTTTACCGCGCATCCGACCGAGGCTCGACGAAAGACGGTAAAATCGAAGCTCCGGCGGATCTCGACGCTGCTCGAACGGCTGGACGAACAGCTATTGACGGAGAAAGAACAAGGCCAGGTCTGGCGGGATATCGACGCCGAGGTGACGAGCCTCTGGCAGACGCCACAGGTCAGAAACCGGCAGCCGGAGGTCGAAGACGAGGCACGAAACGTCCAGTGGTACCTCGAGAACACGCTGTTCGACGTCGTCGGTGAGGTGTACGACGAACTCGCGGAGGCGATCGACGAGGAAGTCGACGGCACCCTCGAGATTCCGAAGCTGTTCGAGTTCCGGTCGTGGGCCGGAAGCGACCGAGACGGGAATCCGTACGTGACTCCCGAGGTGACCGCGAACACCCTCGAGCGGCAGCGATCGGTCATCCTCGAACGCTATCGCGAACAGCTCAAACGCCTCTCGGGCGTCCTCAGCCAGGACGGAAGCCGGATCGACGCCGGCGAGGAGTTCGAAGCCTCCCTCGAGGCGGACCGCAAACGGCTCCCGGGAAGCGCCCGCACCGCAGAACAGCGGTATCCGGGCGAGCCGTACCGACAAAAGCTCAAGCTGATGCGCGAGCGTCTCGAACGCGTCGGCGACGTCCGACCGGGCGGCTACGACACCGTCGACGAACTGCTCGACGACCTCGAGGTCATCGCGAACAGCCTGCGGGCCAACAGTGGCGAGAGCGTCGCCGACGCCCACGTCGACCCGATCCGCCGGCAGGTTGCCACCTTCGGCTTCTCGCTTGCGAGTTTGGACCTCCGGGAACATCAGCAAAAACACACCGACGCCATCGCAGAGACACTCGAGGGAGAGGAAATCGACTACCACGCGCTCTCCGAGGACGAACGCGTCGAGTTCCTCACCGACGCGATCTTACAAGACGAGACGATCGTCGATCTGACGGAAACGGAAAATCTCTCCGACGCGTCGGCGCGCGTCCTCACGCTGTTCGACAAGCTCGGCGACTGGCAGACCGAGTACGGCGTCGAGGCGATCGACACCTACTGCATCTCGATGACCGACGAACCGAGTCACGTCCTCGAGGTGCTGTTTCTGGCCGACCAGGCCGGCGTCGTCTCGCTTCCCGAACACTGCGGGCTCGACATCGTCCCGCTGCTCGAGACCGAGTACGCCCTCTCGGGTGCTCGCCGGATCATGGGGACTCTGTTCGAAAACGAGGCGTACGCACAGGCGCTCGAGGCACGCGGACGAACCCAGGAGATCATGCTGGGCTACTCCGACTCGAACAAGGAAAACGGCTTTCTCGCGGCGAACTGGTCGCTGTACAAGAACCAGCGCCGACTGGCGGAGATCTGTGACGATTTCGACGTGACGATGCGGTTGTTCCACGGCCGCGGCGGCTCGATTTCGCGGGGTGGCGGCCCGATGAACGAGGCACTTCTCGCCTTGCCGAACTCGACTGTCACTGGTCAGGTCAAGTTCACCGAACAGGGCGAAGCGATCGCCGAGAAATACGGCAATCCGCGAATCGCCGAGCGAAACATCGAGCAGATGTTGAACGCACAGCTTCGATCGCGGCTGTACGCGATCGATCAGCCCGAAGAGGAGGTTCGCGAGGAGTGGGTCGACGCGATGGAAACCATGGCGGACGCCGCCCGCCAGGAGTACCGCAACCTGCTCGAGACCGACGGCTTCGTTCGGTACTTCGAGCAGGCGACGCCGATCACCGTCATCGAGGACCTCGATCTCGGCTCGCGGCCGGCCTCGCGTTCCGGCGAGCGCACGGTCGAGGACCTCCGGGCGATTCCGTGGGTGTTCTCGTGGACCCAGTCGCGGTGTATCCTCCCGGGCTGGTACGCCGTCGCGACCGGAATCGACGCCTACCTCGAGGAGGGCGGCTCGGTCGAGACCCTCCAGGAGATGTACGACGAGTGGCCGTTCTTCCGGACGACACTCGACAACGCGGCGCTGTCGCTCTCTCGAACCGAACTCGAGATCGCCGAACAGTACGCCGACCTGGCCGACGACGAGCTGTGCGAGCGGTTCTTCCCGCGTGTCTCCGGGGAGTACGAGCGGGCGAGCGAACTGATCCAGACGATCGGCCAACGCGACGAGCTTCACACCCGTGACTGGCTCGGGGAGAACTTAGAGCGGCGAAACCCCTACGTCGACCCGCTGAATATTCTCCAGACGTACCTGCTCGATCGCACGCACCGAACCGACATCGAGGAGCGGACGCTCCGGCTGACGGTCAAGGGGATCGCGGCCGGGATGAAGAACACGGGCTGATCGCACGCCCGAACTGGTAGTCGGCTTACCGAACGTTACGTTTCTTGGTTCGATCGGACAGTATTCGCCGACTGCTCGCGTTCTGCCCACTCGAGCAACGGCTCGAGTCGCCGGCAGAGTTCCTCGCCGGTCGGCGTCAGATCGTACTCGACCCGCGGCGGGACCTCGGCGTACTGCTCGCGAGAGAGGTAGCCCGCCTCGACGAGTTCCTCGAGTTGCGTCGAGAGCGTCGCTCGCGGGTGCGACGACCCTCACGGACGTTATCGTGGCGTAGCCTCTCCGGTCTCTACCGTCGGGACCGGCACGGACTCGAGGACGCCGTCGATCACGCTCGCCCTGTCGACGTTGTTGACGGTCGCGTCGGGCGTGAGCACGAGGCGGTGGGCGAGGACGGGGTGGGCGACACGTTTGATGTCGTCGGGCGTGACGTACTCGCGGCCGACGATCGTCGCGTACGCTCGGGCCGCCTCGAACAGCCGCTGGGTCCCCCGCGGGGAGACGCCGACCTCCACCCGGCCGTCGACGCGGGTCTCCCGGGCGAGTGCCGCCACGTACTCGAGGAGGTCCTCGTCGACGCGGACGGATTCGGGTACCTGACGGAGTCGGTCGACCTGCGCCGGGTCGAGGACGGTCTCGATCGAGGGACTGGTCGTCTTCCGACCGGCGCGTCGGCGGAGGAGTTCGACCTCGCCGTCCTCGTCGGGGTACCCCATCGAGGTTTTGACGAGAAAGCGATCGACCTGCGCCTCGGGAAGGGGAAATGTCCCCTCCTGTTCGACGGGATTCTGCGTCGCGATGACGAAGAAGGGGTCGGGAAGCTGGCGGGTCTCGCCATCGGTCGTCACCTGGCCCTCCTCCATGGCCTCGAGTAGGGCTGCCTGGGTCTTCGGCGGCGCGCGGTTGATCTCGTCGGCCAGGACGATGTTGGCGAAGATCGGCCCCTCGTTGAACTCGAACGATCGTTCGCGCTCGTTGAAGACGTGGGTTCCGGTGACGTCCGCGGGGAGCAAATCCGGCGTAAACTGGATACGAGAGAACGAGAGACCGAGCGCGGCCGCGACGCTTCGTGCGGTTAGCGTCTTTCCAGTGCCAGGAACGTCTTCGAGGAGAACGTGGCCCCGACCGACGACCGCGACGAGAACCTCCTCGAGAAACTCCTGCTCACAGATGACAGCGTCGCCGATCGCCTCGAGAACGGTCGTACACTCGGTGCTGGCCTGAGAAACGTCCATGGGTGGACGTACACCGCTCCTGTCAAATCGTTTTCGCTCCTCGAACGTCACCGCCTCACACGCAGGGAGAAAAATCGAAACGGGTAAAAACGTCTCCCGGGTAGATGAAAGTGAGCCGAGATAGCCTAGCCCGGCCAAGGCGGCAGATTCGAAATCTGCTGTCCTCACGGACTCGGGAGTTCAAATCTCCCTCTCGGCGCTTTTCAGCGACACAACACGACGAACGCAGTGAGTCGTTCGTGTCGCTGGAACGCGGAACGGGGAGATTTGAATCAGGGAGGCCGCACGCTCGCGACCGGAGCGAGCGAGACCGTCCGACCGTGGTTCAAATCTCCCTCTCGGCGCTTTTCACGGCGACAATTCCGGTGAGCGGAGCGAACCGTCTGTCGCCGTGAAAACGAGACTGAGGAGTTCGAACGAGAGAAGTCGCAGCGTCCGAACGGAGTGAGGACGACTGTCTTCGCGTTGTTCAAATCTCCCCTTCGCGCTTTTCGAGCAACGAACCGATAACCGGCGCGTAGCGTCGAGTCCACTCCTCGACCGAGTTCGTCGCGGGAGACAGCTCCGATGTGTGCGCCGATATCGAGAGCGGCCGACGGACGATCGACGAAACCCTAGTACTCCGACAAGCGTCGACTGCAGGGCCGAATCGGATCACACCACCGAATTCGACCCTGCAGTGCAGGCTTGCCAAAGCACTAGACACCCTCGAGTCGATCGTCGAGGAAATCACTGAGACCAACGCAGGGATCGAATCGACCACCGACGTGACCGACGATCAGACCAGCTCCGCACAGAGGGTAGCGACGAGCCGTGGAAGGGGTAACACTCGCTCGTGAATCGGTTCCAGACCGACGCCGTCACGGAGCACACACGTTCCGGCGGCAGAACCGATCCCACCACAGCGGACGAACTCGTTTCCTCAACCGACGATTGATTGCATTCGAGTTTCCGTGAGCGATGTCTGCAAGATGGTCGCTCTCACAACCCGTCGTGTGCAGGGCCGTCTCTTAATGTGATCTCTCTGGTTGGGGAACCCACTACTCCGTGATCATGTCACCTAGTAACTATTCACCGAGGTGTCCGTAACCCATGACGTCGGACGACATAGACGAATCGGTAGACGAGCCATTTCATCCCCTGGGTGGGGCTGCCGAGGAGAACTACGAAGCGCTACTCGAAGAGGGCGAGTACGACGCCGAACTCGGGATGGCCATGGCGAAAGACGCCATGCGACTGACGAAGGGTGAACTCACCGAGGAGGAGTTTTACGACCGGTATCACGAGGACGTTCTCGAGGAGTTCGGCGAGGACAGCCGGCCGATGGCGGAGCGAGTCGAATCGGCCCGAGAGGAGGGACGACTCGAGGACGCGCTCGACCGGCTCGGCCTCGGCGAGCAGTCTCGGCGGGAGACGATGAAGAAGATGGGTGCCGGCGCGGGATTCCTCGGGCTCGGTGCCTGGGGAGCGGCGAGCGACGACGATCCCGAATCACCCGTCGTTGCACAGGACGAAGACGAGGACGAAGACGCAGACGGTGACGGCGTCCAGTGGGGGATGGCACTCGACCTCGAGACGTGTGACGGCTGTCTCTCCTGTGTCGTCGCCTGTCACCAGGAGCACAACTGGGACGAGGGGGCAAACTGGATGTACATCCTCGCATTCGACGACGGCACTGTCGAGTCACCCGAGCCAGAGGAGGCAGAGTCGGTTCGCGATTTCAACTACCTCATTCGACCCTGCCAGCACTGCACCGACGCACCCTGTGAGAAGGTCTGTCCGACGACCGCCCGTCACACGCGAGAAGCGGGTGGTCTGGTGCTGACCGACTACGACGTCTGTATCGGTTGCCGGTACTGTCAGGTCGCCTGTCCGTACGGCGTCAACTACTTCCAGTGGGACGACCCGGCGGTTCCGGACGACGAACTCGACGAGGACATGGTCTACGACCAGCGCGACCGACGCGTCAGCAGCCGCGGACCCCGCGGCGTCATGGAGAAGTGTATCTTCGACCCGGCTCGTCAGGACGGGCAGATGGGCGAGGAGATGGTCGGCACGACCGCCTGTGAGGACGCTTGTCCGCCCGGAGCGATACAGTTCGGCGACATGAACGACCCGGAGAGCGATCCGCGACAGTACCTCGACAACGTCCCGCTGGCTCGAGCCATCGAGAACGACCCCGACGACGACGAGCTACAGGAGGCGATCGAGATCCTCCAGGGCGAGACGGAAGCCGACGAGGCCGACCTCGACGAGGAAGAGGCGCTGCAACTCATCGAGGGCGAGTACGGCAACGAAGGGTCGCGATTCAAACTTCTAGAGGAGTACAACACCAACCCGAACGTCACGTATCTCGGCAACGAGCCTGGCGAAAACGCCGAACAGGTTCCGGGCCCCGTCGCCTACGAGGACGTCGGGATGGTCGACGATCGAAACGAGGTCTTACAGGAGAAGACCATCGGCGGCATCGACGGTCTGTCGTTGTAGTCTCGGGTCGGACTCGAGACAACGCGGATCATTCTTAACCGCCGACTCGAATAGTCCCGTATGAAACGTCGCCAGCGGTTGATCGTCGGTGTGATCTGGATCGTCGTCGCCGCGCTGATGGCGCTTACGGTCGGAGTCGGAGTTCCGTCGTCCGTCGGCGACGTCGCGCGGCTGTTCGTCGTCGTTCTCGCGCTGTTTCTTGCCGCGTTGTACCTGTTCGATCCGTGGAACGTGATCAGCCGGAAGCCGTTCGAGTGATACGGACTGCTGTCCCTGTGTACCACTGTGCCCGGGATCCGTCCTCCGGTGCAGTGGTACTGACGTACAGTAGACAGTATGAAGCGACTCCGGTGGCGGGTTCGGCTCCGTGGCGTGGATAGAAATCGGACGTCTCGAGTGACACAGATGCGAAGATGCAGTTGAGCCAGATTTCAACCCCGGGCACGGTGGCCCGGGGAATCCGCCTTGGTTTTCTTTTGAACCTCGCCGAGACGTGCTCGCTTCGCTGCGCGCGACTCGTCTGGTTCAAACTGCCGACCATTTTGGCGACACGGACTCGTCGCTACGCTCCTCGTCGTCGTGTTGCCAAAAATGGGTTGGGGCAGATTTGAACTGCCGACTTCCTCCGTGTGAAGGAGGTATCATAACCGGACTAGATCACCAACCCGCACGCTGTGGTATCCGGGCGTTCAACTTAAGACTTCCTTTCATCGATCTGCTTTCCGTCGAGAGCAGTCCGTCTCAGTACTGGGGCTGTTCTTCTGGCTCCCCCTCGCGAGCGTTAACCACCCGGGCGAGCGTGAACAGTCCGTCCGAGAGTCGGTTCAGATACTGGAGGGCGTCCTCACCGATCGGCTCCGCGGAGGCGAGGTCGACGGCCCGCCGTTCGGCCCGCCGACAGACCGCCCGGGCGTGGTGCAAACGGGCACCGTGGTCGCTCCCAGTCGGCAGGATAAACGAGGTGAGTGGCTCGAGTTCCTCGTCGTACTCGTCGATCCACCCTTCGATTCGCTCGACGTGTTCCGTCCGAACCGTGGGGTCGTCCTCGTCCGGGTCGGGGTTCGCGAACTCCGCCTGGACGACGTGGAGGTGGTTCTGGACCGTCCGGAGGCGGTCGTCGACGTCGTCGTACCCGGTCGGACGGATCGTGCCGATCAGCGCGTTGAGTTCGTCGACGGTGCCGTAGGCCTCGATGCGCGGATCAGTCTTCGAGACTCGAGTCATATCCCGGAGGTCGGTTTTCCCGTCGTCGCCGCGGCCGGTGTAGATCGTCATCATTGACTCGAGGGACGGAAGCGACGTCAACATTGCTATCGGCGGGCAGTCATACGGTCTCCGACGACTGATACGGATTGCTGTAACGGTTTACCGGCGAAACCACGAGCCGTCTGTGGTTTCGCCAGTAACGGTTTACAGCAGACCGTATGATTGCCGGTCGATCGCTCACCGGTGTGCGACCGGCCGGGAGAAAATGGCGTCGATGCGGGGACAGTCACCCCGAACGGTCCTGTGATCGCTGTCGACCGCCCCAGTGTCCGTCTCAGACGAGGCCGTCGGCGATGCCGCCGAGAAGTGGCAGGCTGAATCGTTCGCCCTTGTACGCCTTCAGGAGCAAGAGGAGCCACAATACGAACGCGATCGGCATCAACAACATCGTGAACAGACCGACGACGAACGAGAGGACCCACCCGATAAACGGAATCGTCTCGAGGACGACCTGTGCGATCATAATCGCGACCTGAATCGCGATCAACGCGCCAAAGACGATCATACTCTGTGCGGCGTGGAATCGAACGAACGTGTTTTTGTCCTCGAGGACGAAGAACAGGATTCCGGTGATCGGGCCCAGGAGGTACGCGACGGCTCCCGCGACGTTTTCGTCGAGTCCACCGACGATCTCTGACTCTCCCGCCGGGTCTGCGTCCATCTGTTCGTCAGTCAGTTCGCCGTCAGCATTCGCGTGTTCTGTGGTCATGAGTAGATCAGTATCGGATTGAGCAGCGGCTGTCGAATCGCCCGTGGCGTCGTTCCCGAACGCCGGAGATGGCATCTCGTACCGTCCGATTCGATCGTTGCTTCTACACACCTACACCGAAAGTTGGGCAGTTAACCGTTCCGTGAGCCGAAAGTAGTCGCATACGTTACCACGAGGTAAGTATGATCGAACCCCGATCGTCGAACTGAACCCTCGAAAATCAGTAGGTTAAACTCGATGCGTTCGCTACCCACGGCCATGACGATGGAACTCGAGCACTACTGTCCCGACTGCGATGGCGAGCGCACGTTTTATCGCGCCGCGAGTACGACGCTTCACCTCGGCGAGAAGGTCAAGTGGCACTGTCCAGACTGTGACTACGGATTCGTCCGCATCGCGGACAACGGTACGGCCGTCGACTCGAGTGCGTAACTCGGCTATTTTTCGACGGGGAGACCACTGTTGCGAGAGACGAGGCGTCGTCGCGGTGTAGCCGCGTTGGGTCAGGAGTCGTCCTCGAGCGCCTGCCACGACAGTCGCGGGTTCCGCGCAGCGCTCGTCTGGTCGATCCGGCGGGCGGTCGTCCGTTGAGGGGCGCTCTCGAGCGTTTCGTCGTCCTCCTCGGCGACGGCGTTGAAGGCGGCGGCGAGGCGGTCGAGGGTGGCCTTGCTCTCGATTTCTGTCGGTTCGGTCATCAGCGCCTCGGGAACGATCTCGGGCCACTTGGTCGTCGGCGGGTGGACGCCGTGATCGAGCATCCGTTTGGCGACGTCGGCCGCGTCCTGGTCGCCCGCGCTGGCGACGAACTCGTGGTGGAACGGCTCGTAGGGCACGTCGTACGCGATCCGACTCGCGAGGTAGTTCGCGTTCAGGATCGCTTTCGCGCTGGCGTCTGCGAGCCCCGCGTCGCCGAGGCGTGCGATGTACGCGAAGGCTTTCACGAGGACGAGCCAGTTGCCCTGGAAGCCGTGGACCTTCCCGATGGTGTGTTCGGGGTCGAACAGTTCGTAGGTCGGCTCACCGCTTTCGGTCGATCCGTCGTCCGATTCGCGCACTCGTGGGGCGGGTAGGAACGGCGCGAGGTCCGCCGTGACGCCGACCGGGCCCGCGCCCGGACCGCCGCCGCCGTGGGGCGTCGCGAACGTCTTGTGGACGTTGTAGTGCATCACGTCGAATCCCATGTCGCCCGGCCTGGCGCGGCCGAGCAACGCGTTCAGGTTCGCCCCGTCGTAGTAGAGCAACCCGCCCGCATCGTGGACCATCCCGGCGATTTCGGCGATGTCGCGCTCGAACAGTCCCAGCGTGTTCGGGTTCGTGAGCATCAGCGCTGCCGTGCGATCGGAGAGGGCGGCCTCGAGCGCTTCGAGGTCGACCCGGCCGCCGTCGTCGCTGGGCAACGAAACTACGTCGTAGCCGCCGAGGGCGGCGGTCGCGAAGTTCGTTCCGTGGGCGCTTTCGGGAACGATGACCTCGTCGCGGTGCCCGTCCCCGTTGTGTTCGTGATAGGCCGCGGCGACCCGGATGCCGACGAACTCGCCGGCCGCGCCGGCGGGTGGCTGAAGCGTGACGGCGTCCATCCCGCCGATCCGGCCGAGATAGTCCTGCAGCCGGTACAGTACCTCGAGGGTGCCCTGAACCGACCGCTCGGAGCGATCGGGGTGGACGCTCGCCGATGGCAGTGCAGCCACGTCCTCGGTGAATTTGGGGTTGTACTTCATCGTACACGATCCGAGCGGGTAGGGACCGCTGTCGATCCCGTAGACCATCTGCGAGAGTCGGGTGTAGTGGCGTGCGAGTTCGGGTTCCGAGAGGCTCGGAAGCTCGAGGGAGTCGCGGGTCAACTCCTCTGGAAGCGGCGAGTCCTCGCCGATCTCGACCCGCGTCAGATCCTTCTCGGAGAGCAGCGGTTCGTACTGACCGTCCTCGACGTACCGCGCCTGGTCGTACCGGACGCGGTCGTCGGTCCGTCCGGAACGATCGCCTCCTATCGCTTCGGATCCGCCGTCGGTTTCGTCGTCTACGGGTGAATCGACGCCGTCGGTCATCGAATCACCTCCTCGAGTGCGTCGACGAACGGATCGATTCGATCGTCGGCGACGCCGGCGACGCAGAGTTGGATCTCGTGGTCGTCGACGACGTGAACAGCGAAGCCGCGCTCCTCGAGGTCGGCGGCGACGGCTCGAGCGGGGTGGTCGACGCGTGCGACGAACTCCCGGAGGTGATGGCGGTCGTGGACGGGTGCACTCGCGCCGACGAGGTCGTCGACGCGGGTCGCGAGCCTCTCGGCGCGGGTAACGCCGCGTTTCGCGAGCTCGACGAGTCCCTCGGGGCCGAGGACGGCGGCGTGCATCGCGGTCCGTAAGGCGACCCAGGCCTGGTTCGTACAGATGTTACTCGTCGCCCGCTCGCGTCGAATGTGTTGTTCTCTGGTCTGGAGCGTGAGCGTGTACGCCCGCCGGCCGGTCGCGTCCCCGCTCGCGCCGACCAGCCGGCCGGGGACCTGCCGGAGGTACTCTTCGCTCGTGGCGAATAGACCGAGCCCCATGCCGTAACTCGTCGGGAGACCGAGGACGCTTGCGTCACCGACGACGACGTCCGCACCGACGTCCGTTGGTCGCTGGAGCAACGAGAGCGCGACCGGATCGGTCCCGAGAACGAACAGCGCGTCCGTCTCCCCGGCCAGGTCGCCCACCGCCTCGAGGCGTTCCTCGATCGTTCCACGCACCGTCGGGTTCTCGGCGTAGATCATGACGACGTCGTCGTCGACGAGTTCGTCGAGTCCGTCGACGTCGACGTTGGCGTCGTCGGTCGGATACGCCTCGACGACGAGGTCCGTCCCGGCGACGTAGTTCTCGAGGGTGCTCCGCCGTCCCTCGAGCAACAGGTCGGGCACCAGCACGCGGTTCCCGGTCGCGTCGCGGACCCGATCGGCCAGCGTCGCCGCCTCGCCGAGGGCGGTCGCGGCGTCGTACATCGAGCAGTTGGCGACCTCGAGTCCGGTGAGTTCGACCAGAAGCGACTGGTACTCGAACAGCGCCTGTAAGAACCCCTGGGAGACCTCGGGCTGGTACTGCGTATAGGAGGTGAGAAACTCCGAGCGGTCGGCGAGGTGGTCGACCACCGAGGGGACGTAGTAGCCGTAATGACCTCGGCCGAGCAGTTCCGTCAGGTCGCCGTTTCGACTCAGTATCGAGCGAACGAGCCGGCGCGTCTCCCGTTCCGTCCGCGCGTCGATCCCGTAGCTGTCCTCGAAGCCGACCTCGGGCGGGACGTCGAACAGTTCCTCGACCGATTCGACGCCGACCGCCTCGAGCATCACCGACCGTTCGTCCGCCGTGTGGGGAGCGTACGGACTCCCCGAAAGCTGTGACCCGTGCATAGTTACTGGACCCGTCGGACGGACGATACGGCCCGTCCGCACCCGCCTGAAGTGCGGGTATCGATTCGAGACACGATACCAGCGTGTAGTTTGTGGGGCTAATTAACGCATGCGGTCGGATGCTCAATCGTCGTCGCCGTTCTCGGTCGTCGTCGGCGTCTCGTCCGTCACGTCGGTTTCCGACTCCTCCGACGCGGTCGAGTCGGTCGGTCCTGTCTCCGACTCGAGATCCGGATCCGGTTCGTCGTCCGCTGTAACGCCGGTATCCGGCGCGGTGTCGACCGCGGGATCCGCCGCCTGTTCGTGGTCCCCACCGTCGTTTCGCTCTCGAGCGAACACGTCGAGGGTGACCTTCGCGCCGCCAAGGATGACGGGGCCGATAAAGAGGCCGACGGCACCGAAGACGACGAGTCCGCCGAAGATGCCGACGACGACGATCGCGGAGTTGAACGCGCTCGTCCGACCGATGAGCGCCGGCCGCAGGTAGTTGTCCGACGCGCTCACGAGTGTGCCGTACCCGACGAGGGCAGCGGCCTCGAGAGGTCGCCCCATCGCGAACAGGTAGATCGATACCGGAACCCAGATTCCGAACGCGCCGATCAGCGGGAGCAACGCGAGGACGAACGTCGCGACGGTGAGGAAAATGACCATCGGAACGCCGACTACTGCGAGCCCAGCGCCGAGCAAGATCGCCTGAATCCCCGCGACGGCGACGTTTCCGACGACCGAGGCCCACATCAGCTGATCGAGGTCGTCGTACAGTTCCTGCTGGATCTCGTCGTTGATCGGCGACACCCGCTGAGTCCAGGCGAGGAGCGCGTCCCCGTCTCGCAACAGCGCGAAGAGGACGAACAGCGTCACCGTCAGCCCGATGAGCAGAGATGGAAGCCCGGCGACGACCTCGATCCCGCTGGTCGCGAGCCCCTGTACCCCGGTCGCGATCGGCTCCTGGTAGGTCTGGTACATCTCGCCGAGGTCGACGGCGTACCCCGTCTCCTCGAGTTGGGATTCGATAATCTCGGCGTCGAGCGAGCCCTCCTGAATCGCGTTGACGATCTCGAGTGCCTCGCCGAACGCGATGGCGAGGACGTACGCGAGCGGAAGCAAGATCGCGAGGACGGCGACCGCCACCACCGTGAGCGCGGCGATCATCGACCCCACGTAGGGCTCGAGGCGACGCTGAATGGGCATTAGAATGTACGCGAGGACGGCACTCAACAGCACGTACTGGAGGTAGGGGAGAACGACGAGGACAGCCAGCGTGACGCTCACTAGCGCAAACATCGTCAACGTGGTCCGCTCGGTGAACCACCGTGACGCTCCCGTCTCGCGAGGCCCGGACATGCGACACCGTACGCGCTCCTGACCAATTAGTGCGATGACTCGACCTGTTTCCCGATCGTGACGTCGAACGAATGCCGAGCCGACGGTCTCGAGTACTCCTCGTCGTGCGGACAGGTGAGCACGCTTAAGAGCCACGGGAAACAGGCTTTTGGTATGCAACCGCGCGAGCTGTCCGATCACGTCGCATACGAGGCGGGTCGGGGCATCGAGGAAGTCGCCCGCGAACTCGGGCGGGACCCCTCGGAGTTCGTCAAACTCGCCTCGAACGAAAATCCCCACGGCCCGTCGCCGGCCGCGACCGTGGCGATCCGGGAGCACGCCTCGAGCATGAGCTCCTATCCCAAGGCCGCACACACCGACCTCGTGGCAGCTATCGCCGACCGGTGGAACGTCGAGGACGAGCAGGTCTGGCTCGCCAACGGCGGCGACGGCGCGATCGACTACCTCCATCGCGCGACGCTCGAACCCGCCGATGCCGTTCTCGTCCCGACGCCGGGCTTTGCCTACTACGGCATGAGTTCACGATTTCACCACGGCGAGGTCAACGAGTACTCGATCGATCGCACAGACGGGTTCGAGCAGACCGCCGACACAGTGCTCGAAGCGTACGACGGCGAGCGGATCATCTGGCTCACGAGCCCGCACAACCCCTCCGGCTCGACGATGGCACTCACGGAGATCGAGGCGCTCGCCGCGGAAACCGACGAGGAGACGCTGGTCGTCGTCGACGAGGCCTACGGCGAGTTCGCCGAGACCGAGAGCGCGGTAACGCTCATACAGGGACAGGATGGCTTCGACGCGCGCGACGACGTCGCCGTCCTCCGGACGTTCTCGAAGGTCTACGGGCTCGCCGGTGTCCGGCTCGGATACGCGGTCGTCCCCGAGGAGTGGGCCAGCGCGTACACGCGCGTGAACACACCGTTTGCGGCGAGCGAACTCGCCTGTCGCGCCGGTCTGGCCGCGATGGGCGATACCGAGCACGTCGAGCGGACCGTCGAGACGGCTCGAACCTCACGAGAGGCAATGAGGGAAGGGATCGACGCACACGTCTGGCCAAGCGAGGGGAACTTCGTCCTCGTCGACGTCGACGACGCCGCCGCGGTCGCCGAAGAACTCCAGGAACGGGGCGTCATCGTCCGCGACTGTACGAGCTTCGGCCTCCCCGGCTGTATCCGGATCACCTGCGGAACCGACGAAGAGACCGAACGAGCGATCGAGGCGACGAACGCGGTGCTCGCCGATCTCGAGGTCGACGCCGAAGCGGAGGTGCCCGACAGGTGAGAGTCGCCGTCACCGGAACGCCCGGAACCGGGAAGACGACCGCGACGACGATACTCGAGGCGCGCCTCGAGACGGAGTCAGAACCGAATCTCGAGGTCGTCCACCTGAACGACGTTCTCGAGCGCGAGGGGTTGTATACCGAAATCGACGCCGAACGCGAGAGTAAGGTCGCCGACCTCGAGGCGCTGTCGGTCTGGCTCGAGGGACGTGAGGACGTCGTCATCGAGTCCCACCTCGCCCATCACTTCGAGGCGGATCGCGTTGCCGTCCTCCGGTGTCGCCCCGACGATCTCGAGGAGCGACTCCGCGACCGTGGCGAGAACGAGGGGAAAGCGACCGAAAACGCCGAGAGCGAGGCGCTTGACGTGATTCTTTCGGAGGCGGCCGAGGAACACGGTCTCGAGTCGGTTTACGAGATCGATACAACCGATCGCGACCCCGAAGCGGTCGCCGACGACCTCGAATCGGTCCTCGCGGGCGAGCGCGAACCGAGCGCCGGCGACGTCGACTTCGTGGGGTATTTCGCGTGACGCTCGATCAGCTTCGACCGTACATCTCGCGATTTCTCGATCCGTTCGTGAAGGGGTTCGACCGGATCGGGATGACACCCGACGGCGTAAGCGTGCTGGCGTTTTTCATGGCGATACTCGCAGCGGTCGCGTTCGTACTCGGCGGGCGCGCGGATCCGGTCTGGTACGTCGGGGCGGCGGCGCTGGTCTTTCTGAACGGCTGGCTCGATATCGTTGACGGCGCGCTCGCGCGCGAACAGGCGGTCGCCTCGCCCGGCGGCGACCTCCTCGATCACGTTCTCGATCGGTACGCCGACATCGTCGTCATCGGCGGCCTCGCAGCAGGGGTCGGCGACTACCTGCTGGGCTTTCTCGCGGTCACCGGCGTCGTCATGACCTCGTATCTGGGGACGCAGGCTCAAGCCGTCGGTCTCGATCGCGTTTACGGCGGCCTCGTCGGTCGGGCAGACCGGTTGGCGATCATCGGTGTCGTCGGCGTTCTCGCGTACCCCTTCTCGGGGACGTACGGCGGCCTCACGCTCGTCGGCTGGCTGCTCGCCTTCCTCGCTGTCGTCGGTCACCTCACTGCCCTCCAGCGGTTCTTCTACTCCTGGAGCGCACTCGAGTAGGATCGCATCGCTCTCGCCGCATGGTTTATCACTCGGCGCGATATAGGTGCGCACATGGTTCAGTGTGAGATGTGTGGCGCCGAGACGTCGTCTCCGAAGACCATCAAAGTCGAGGGTGCGAAACTCGACGTGTGTTCGAACTGCACCGACTTCGGCACGGAGGTCAAACAGCCCTCGAGCTCGAGTACGTCCACGAAGTATTCGACCGGATCGAGTTCCTCCGGAGGGTCGAGCAGTTCGAGTTCGAGTGCGTCCGCGAGCTCGTCGACGAGTTCCAGCTCCGGTGGCTCTCCCCGGTCCGATATGTTCGACGACATGGACCAACTCGTCACCGACTACGACGACAGCGTACGCAACGCCCGCGAGGGGAAGGGGCTCAGCCAGTCGGATCTCGCCAACGAACTCAACGAGAAGGCGAGTCTCATCCGCAAGATCGAACGCGGCGATACGCTCCCGAGCGACCGCGTCCAGTCGAAACTCGAGCGGTTCCTCGAGATCGACCTGAGCGCCGAGGGTGGCTCAGGCGAGGACTCCGAGTGGTCCGGGGGCTCCTCGTCCGGCAGCTACACGCTCGGAGACGTCGTCAAGCGAAAGGACTGACCGACACACTCCGTTCGCGAGGCGTATCTCTGTCGATAACTCGCAAGCTATTTCTTCGACGGGGATCGGATACTCCGTATGTTCATCCTCGTCAACCTGAAGACGTATCCGTGTGATCCGGTCGCCGTCGCCGAAGCGGTCCGCGACGTCGATGAGTCCACCGATGTCGCTCGCGTCGCCGTTGCCCCCCAGGCCACACACCTCGAGCGCGTCGCCGAGACAGGGGCCGAGACGTGGGCTCAGCACGTCGATCCCATCGACTACGGGAGCAACACCGGCCATACGCTGGCCGAGACGGTCGCCGACGCCGGTGCCGTCGGGACGCTGATCAACCACTCCGAACGCCGCCTGAAACTCGCTGACGTTGACGGTGCCGTCGAGGCTGCCGACCGGGCGGGTCTCGAGACGGTCGTCTGTGCGAACAACCCCGCCCAGATCGGTGCTGCGGCCGCGCTCGAGCCGGACGCCGTCGCCGTCGAGCCGCCCGAACTCATCGGAACCGGAACGCCGGTCAGTCAGGCCGACCCGGAGATCGTCGAGGGTGCCGTCGCCGCCGCAGCCAACGTGGATTCCGACGTTTCGGTCCTCTGTGGTGCCGGTATCAGCACCGGGGACGACGTCGTCGCCGCGGGCGAGCTCGGCTCGGAGGGCGTGTTGTTGGCAAGCGGCGTCGCGAAAGCGGACGACCCGACGGCCGCGCTTTCGGATCTCGTCGATCCGCTCTAAATGCCACGGTGTTTTTCGTCGCTCCGGCCGAACACCGTCGTATGACCGGAGATCCGCCCATCGCCGTCACCCTCGAGAACCGACTCATGAGCCACGGGATCTACGTCCTCGAGGTCGAGTGGGACGAACCCAGGTCGGAGACCGACCTCCACCTCACGTACGAGGTCGTCACCGACGCTCCGCGAGTGACGAGCGACGAGGTCGGAACGGTCGTCCGGACCGTGCTCGCGATCGCGGACGAACGGGGGTGGTCGCCGGGCCACCTCGAGGCTACCTCCCGCGGGACTGACGGTTCGCTTCGGGGACGCTGGCGCGTCGAACGGGACTGGTTCGACGATCTCCACGCCGAACTGACGGAATCCGAGTTCTCCCGACGGATCCTCGAGACGGTAACGACGGGTTCGGTCGACGAGTAGATACATTAATTAAACTCGAAGTCGTACACGTTGTAACCGATAGATGACCGGAGAACAGGTGTACGTTTCGCACGCTCCGTCGGACCTTGAGCTCGTCCAGACGCTGTTCTCGACGGTCAAGAACCTCCCGTTCGACGTTCATATCGCACTCGAAGAGGTCGATTCGAATAGCACGCGGGATCGACTCGAGAGTCGCATTCCCGACAGCGATGTCGTCGTCGCGGTGTTGACCGACCGGTCGGCCGACTCCCGGTGGGTCAACCAGGAGATCGGCTACGCGCGCGCCGAAAGGATCCCGATCTTTCCGGTGTACACCGACGAACGCCATCGCGGTGGATATCTCGCCGACATCGAGGGGATGTCGATCAAACGAGACGACCTCTCACGAACTATCTTCGAGTTACTCGGCGGTCTCAGACACAATCTCGAGCCGATCGGACCGCTGTCGGTTCCCAACTGGTTCATGCGGTTTCCCTGTACGACCGACGGCTGTCCGGAACAGGTCGTCCTCGACATCGACGCGCCACAGTCGAAACTCTGGAAACAACACCGCCACGGCAAGCCGCTGGCGGTGACCTGTTCGGCGTGTGGGGGGACGTACTACTTCAACCCGGCGACGCTCGGGTTCATCCGTCGTGATCCCGCGACACAGTGATCGTCGTCCGAGAGCCGATCGTTGACGTCGGGATTACCCGCGTCAGTCGTGTCCGGGTCCACGGCGAGGACGTCCCGGGCTCTGGGCGCTGGCAATTCGCGCTCGAGGCGATACCGTCGCCAACCACAGCCACTGTCTCGTCTTCGAGAGGATGGGCGGCGATGCGTTCGCGATTTCGAAGTCGCGGGGTGGCTCGTAAGGGGCGCCTACCGTGTCCACTGGACCCGACGAGCGGGGAAGATCCGTTGAACGGTGCCGATAACGAAGTGTCCGGTGACCGACCCGTGGTGTGCGAGGATTTACCTCGCACGGACGCCCCGTCCGTTGGACGACACTCGGCGACCCTCGGTCGCCGGGGGTTCCCTCTCCTGTCGGTCTCGGCGTCGACGATCGAACCGGGAAGACGATATGTCGAGCGGACAAACCCGATCGTATGATCACAACAGCCGAACGAAACGCCGGCGGTCGGCCCATCGACCGGCAAACGATCGGGCTTGCCGTCGCCGATGTCGGATTGCTGACCGCACTGGTTACCGCTGGCGGACTCACCCACGGCCTCGATCCGATTGCCGACCCTCTCTCTACCCTCGAGACGGTCGTCCCCTTCGTGGCCGGTTGGCTCGTCGTCGCGGTGATCGCTGGACTGTACACGGCCGATCGATCGTCGACGATTCGAACGATTCGATTGGTGGCGGTTACGTGGCTCGGTGGTGCCAACATCGGGTTTCTCCTGCGAGGGTCACCGTATTTCGAGGGAGGGATCACGTGGCCGTTCCCGCTCGTGATGACTGGGCTGGGCCTGATCGTGCTCGTCGGCTGGCGTCTGGTGGTTGTCGCACTGGAATCGACGTGACTCGGACACCCATTCATATTTCGAGAACGTACCGGCTTCGGATGAGCAACCATCCCCGACCAGGACGTGTTGGGGATGGATCGACGAGAGAGTAGCCGACGTTCTCCGCTGGTATCGCCCGATTTCGGTGCTCGATCGCAGTTCTCTCTCCGAAATTCGCTTGACGATCGAGTGGTCGAAACACCGATGGCTGTCCTATAACTTATGAGAAACCAATACAACAAATACGAGTCACAAATGAGTCCAGTACTGGCCAATTATGGGAAACACTTATATGCGTATTTGCCATAGTATAGGATAGATTATGACTGGATATTACGACATTGTTCTCGGCCTCATCCCAGTCGCACTGCTCGGGATCACCGCTGCCCTCGCCCTGGTCGGCCTTTCACTGACGGCAGCGGTACCGATCGGTGCGTTCGTCGCGATGGGGATCATCGGTCACGCAATGTTCGTAAACACCCCCGCGGACGGCTCGGACGACGCCCAGTCGTCCCGTCCCCCGCTCAACGCGGATTGAGACGACTATCCGTCTACCTGCCTGTCACCAGTCTCGTCATCCTCGCTTGCGTTGCCGTATGAACTTGATTCGTACACTCTTTCTCACCAGCTACGCGGCCATCCTCCCCGATGGCGGGAGACACGCCGATGGCCGAGCCACGACGAGATCATCGCCTTCAACGGCGGCGAAACCGGCATCGAGACCGTCCCCGTAGCCTCGATGTTGTACGAGAAGGGCCACGCGGGCGGCTGTGGGCAGAACTCGAGTTCACACCGACGACCGAGGCGCTTTCGGGGACGATGTCGGACGGGTCGGGATCCACCTGACCTCCGTTCGGTCGCATCAGGTATCGAGATCATACCGGACGGTCAACACCGTGTTTCGACGGATTCGTGGCCGTTAGCGACCGGGGGTTCAAACGGTCGCTTCCCGTACGATCCCTGTATGTCCCGCGCGGCGGAACTCGTGTCCGTCCTCGAGGTGGCCGAGTCGGTGGCGATCGTCTGTCACGACAATCCAGACCCCGACTGTCTCGCCAGCGCGCTCGCTCTGGAGGCAATCGCGGAGGACATCGGTGTCGACGACGTGATCATCGTCTACGGTGGCGAGATCTCCCACCAGCAAAACCGGGCGTTCGTCAACATGCTCGACATCGCTCTTCGACCGATCGACGAGGTCGACGTCGAAGCGTCCGACTGTATCGCGTTCGTCGATCACGCGATCCCTGGCGAGAACTCGCAGCTGTTGGCCCACGTCGAACCTGATATCGTCGTCGACCACCATCCGGGCGAGTCCGCCGGCGCGACCGTCGAGGACGTCCGGACGAGATACGGTGCGACCGCGACGATTTTCGTCGAGTACCTGTGGGAACTCGAGGTCGAACTGACGACTCGACTCGCGTCTGCCCTGCTCTTTGCCCTCCATCGTGAACGCCTAGATTTCGTTCGCGATCCCACGAGACGGGAGTACGAGGCGGCGCTTTCGGTGTACCCTGTAGCGGACCTCGAGGCGCTCGAACAGCTCTACGGCAGCGCGTTCTCGCCGGGAACGATCGACGCGATCGGCTGTGCGATCCGCTCACGCGAGCGTCGTGGCTCCTCGCTCGTCGCGAGCGTGGGGACGACCTCCGAGACTGACGCGCTTCCGCAGGCGGCGGACTTTCTGCTCAACCTGGAAGGCGTCGACACCGTCCTCGCCTACGGGATCGTCGGTCGGACGATTCGAGTCAGCGCGCGGTCGATCGACCCACGAATCCACATCGGCGAAACCCTCCAGGATGGGTTCGGCGAGTTCGGTGCCATCGGCGGCCACCACGATATGGCCGGCGGACGGATCGATCTCGGGCTCTTTGGCGACGACGCCGGCGACGAGAAACAGCTGCTCGAGTTCGTCGGCGGCCGACTGACCCGGCGGTTCTTCGACGCGTTGAATCTCGACGATCCACGAGACGGACCGCCGTGACGATTCTCCGCTCGTGACACGTCGGTACGGTTCACTCGATGTCGATCGTCTGTCCGTCGTCGTCCGACTCGAGTGTGGGGAGACGGATGGTGAGGACGCCGTTGTTGAGGGTGGCATCGACGCCGCCGGCGTCAACAACGGCGGGGAGCCGGACCTGGCGGCTGAACGATCGCAGCTCGCGTTCGCGACGGATGTACGTCTCCTCGTCGACCTGATCGGTCTCCCGTGCTCGCTCGCCTCTGATCTTGAGCGTCTCGCCAGTCAGGTTGATCTCGAGGTCGTCGGTCTCGTAGCCGGGGACGTCGACGGTGACGACGAACTCCTCGCCCTCCTCGGCGACGTCCAGGCTGGTCGCCGACCCCCGCATCGAGAGGTCGAGACGGCTTCGGTCGTCGACCGCTGTCTCCCACGACCGAGCCGCCGTCTCGAGTTGACGCGCGAGTCGGTCGAACAGTTCCCCGATTTCGTCGAACGGGCCCGAACGGCCTGCCATTGCTATCACCTAGTGGATGTTCGTCGTGGACGGCGAAAAAGTCATCTCAATCCCACCTGACGGTCGTCGAATCGAACAGGAACGAACTGGACGACACTCGTCACGAACGGATCGACCACTCGTCCAGCAAAACGTACGTGGCGGTGCCGGCGAAACCGTGGACGGGGCGGGGAGTTTTATCTGCGGTCGGTGTAGCCTCGAGTATGACACAAGCACTGTTCGTCGTCAGCGAGGAGGGATACTGGGGAGAGGAGTGTGTCGAGCCCCTCGAGACGCTCTCGGCGGCGGGAGTCGAGATCACGGTCGCGACGCCGTCGGGGAACCCGCCGGTGATCGACGAACGATCGGTCGATCCCGAACAGGTCGGCGAGGAGACCGCCGAACACGTCCGCGAGGTCCACGAGAGCGACGAGCGATTGAACGATCCGATCCCGCTCGCTCGAGCGAACGCCGAAGTCTACGACGCCGTCGTCTTCCCCGGCGGCCACGGCACCGAGTGGGACGTCAATCAGGACCACGACGCTCGCCGACTTCTACGGGAGACGATCGAAGGCGACGACGGGAAAGCGCTGGTCGTCTGTCACGCCGTCGGCATCCTCGCGTTCGCCCGCGACAGCCACGGCGCGTTTCTCGTCAACGGTCGCGACGTCACCGGCTTCCCCAACGAGTGGGAAGAAGACATCGTCGACGAGAACGACTGCATGCCGGACGGCCGCAAACTCCCCTACTGGGTCGAAGACGAAGTACAGGCCGCCGGTGGGAACTGGGACGCCGAACTCGAGGCAGACACGAGCGTCACCGTCGACGGCGACCTCATCACCGCCCGCGGTCCCGGCTCCTCGAGTGCCGCCGCGGAGACGCTACTCGAGGAGCTCGACCGCTGACCGCCTCGCTGATCGTCTCGAAGCGGAACAAACGCCGACGATCAGCTTCCCGAGACCGAGCGGCGGCCGGCCCACTTCGCCTCGAGGACGTGGAGAACGAGATAGAGGACGAGAAACAGCCCCAGGAAGACCGGACCGACACCGTAGCCGATGACGAGCGTCACCACTGCCCACCACACCGGTCCGTCGGTGTCGCGATCGACCGCATCGACGTAGACGGCGTACGCGCCGACGATCGGGAGGACCAAAAACAGGATTCCGAACATACTGTTCCGTTGACTTTTCCGACAGGTAACCGTTTCGAACGATCCTCAAAGCAAACCACGGGACAACGGACGACACCCTCCCAAGCGAAGGCCTGCAATCAGTTCCTTTTTACGCGGCGGGGCGGAATCTCGAGTATGAGCTTCGAGGAAGACGACCACGTCGTCCTACACGACGAGCACAGCGAGTTCGACGGCGAAACCGGCACCGTCACCCAGACGATGGAGTCGATGTTCGGCGACGTCACCTACACCATCAGCTTCGAGGACGGCCAGGAGGCCGGGGTTCCCGAAGACGCTCTCGAGGCCGCCGACGAGGACGTCGCCGCCGAAGACGACGAAGAGTAACGCCACACGACCCTCGAGCCCGGAGACTCGAGGTGAGCACTCACCAGCCGTGTCCGACCTGTAGATGCCACAGATTCCGCTTCACTACGTCGATTTACGTACGTTCTGTTACGCCACCGAGGACGAAAAGCGCGTCGAGGAGGCGCTTCGGACGTTCCTTCCCGAGGGCGACGACGAGCCGTTCGAGATCGAACGCGCCGAGAGCGAGGGCCACTACGGCGATCGTATTCTCGTCCTCTCAGCCCGGGTCGAGAACGCCGACGACGTCCGCCACGTCCTCTCGAGACTCGCCGACCTCGAGAGCTTCGAGACGCTGATCGACGAACTCGACGAACGGGTAACCGAGAACACGGAGTTTTTCCTCCGACTCGACAAACAGGCCGCCTTCAACGGCGACGTCCGCCTCGGCGATGGGATCACCTTCCGTGGAAAGGTCGAGGCCTATCCTGCGAAAAAAGAGCAGGCACTCGAGAACGCCGAGGAGGTCCTGACGCGCCTTCGAAACGAGGATTGATACGGATTGCTGTACCGTGTTACCGCTGAAATCGCAGACGGGTCGCGGGTTCGGCGGCACCAATTTACAGTAAAAACCTCCCCTCCGTGGCGCTCGAGTGGCCAGCAGCCAAGAGTTATTCGTCTCGCTACCGTATAACACACGATGGTGTCATCTATACTCGCACCCCTGCAACTCGATGTCGGCGATCCGATACTGATCGTCGCGGCGCTGGCGGTCGTACTCGTCGTCGCCACCGTCTGGTCGATGATCGAGATCGTTGACGCCTACAACAGGGGCGCACTCACCGTCTTTGGAGAGTATCGCAAACTGCTCGAGCCGGGGCTGAACGTCGTTCCCCCGTTCGTCTCGCGAGTCTACACGTTCGACATGCGTACCCAGACGATCGACGTGCCGAGCCAGGAGGCGATCACCCGGGACAACTCGCCGGTGACCGCCGACGCCGTCGTCTACATCCGCGTGATGGACGCCAAACGGGCGTTCCTCGAGGTCGAGAACTACGAACGGGCGGTCTCGAACCTCGCCCAGACGACCTTGCGTGCCGTCCTCGGCGATATGGAACTCGACGACACGCTGAGCAAACGCGAGATGATCAACGAGCGAATCCGCCACGAACTCGACGAGCCCACCGACGAGTGGGGGATCCGCGTCGAAAGCGTCGAGGTCCGGGAGGTGACACCCTCTCGGGACGTCAAAGGTGCAATGGAAGAACAGACTTCCGCCGAACGCCGCCGCCGCGCGATGATCCTGGAGGCCCAGGGAGAACGTCGCAGCGCCGTCGAGAAGGCGGAGGGTGACAAGCAAAGTGAGATTATCCGTGCCCAGGGTGAAAAGCAGAGTCAGATCCTCGAAGCGCAAGGTGATTCCATTTCGACCGTCTTGCGGGCTCGCTCCGCCGAGTCGATGGGTGAACGCGCGGTCATCGACAAGGGGATGGACACCTTAGAAGAGATCGGGAGGAGCGAGTCGACGACGTTCGTCCTCCCACAGGAACTCACGTCGATGGTCGGCCGCTACGGCAAACACCTCTCGGGCGGCGACGTCAGAACGGACGGCGAGCAACTCGAGAGCCTCGAGTTCGACGACGAGACGCGTGAACTGATCGGCTTAGACGACATCGCCGAG
This sequence comes from Natrialba sp. INN-245, assembly GCF_009807105.1. Lineage (NCBI taxonomy): Archaea > Methanobacteriati > Methanobacteriota > Halobacteria > Halobacteriales > Natrialbaceae > Natrialba > Natrialba sp. INN-245. The sequence continues at coordinate 85,138 of NZ_WUBV01000061.1, forward strand.
ATCATCGGCGAGATCGAGGACGCCGAGATGGACGTCGAGGCGATGGAACAGGAGGCCCAGGCGATCAAGGAAGGCGAGGACATGCCAGCCGAGGGCGGTGACGTCATCGATATTTCCGAGACGGGACAGGAACGCCGGGAGGATACGGACGCCAGGGGAGGGCCCGATTGAGCACCTCTCGGATCGCGACCGGTGAGTTGTGGTACGCGGCCGACTATCACTCCTCGAGAAGCGCCCGCGAGGAGTTCGTGACCACGAGGAGGCTGCTCGCGCCCATCGCGATCGCGGCGAAAAGCGGGTTGAGCAGTCCCGTGACGGCCAACGGGATGGCGATCGCGTTGTAGCAAAACGCCCAGCCGATGTTTCCTTTAACCCGCCGATCGGTCGCGCGAGCGAGATCGAAGACGGTGTCGACCGAGGAGAGGTCGTCGTCGACGAGGGCGATGTCCGCGGCGTCAGCGGCCATCGCAGTGCCACCTCCGAGGGCGATTCCGAGATCGGCCGCCGCGAGCGCGGGTGCGTCGTTCGTTCCGTCACCGATCATGACGGTTCGTCCGCGTTCGCCGAGGCGCGCAACCGTTTCGGCTTTCCCCTCCGGTGGAACGCCCGCGAACACCCGATCGATCGCTGCGTGCTCGCGGAACTGTTCTGCCGCACGCGCATCGTCGCCGGTGAGAACGACGACGTCCGCACCCGCGTCCGAGATCGCTGTCAGCGTCTCTGCCCACCGCTCCCGGAGGTCGTCGCCGACCACGACAACCCCCTGGGCGGTTCCGTCGCGTCCGACCGCGACCGGCACCCGTCCGGCCGCTCGCTCCCCATCGATTCGCTCCTGGAGGTCGGCCGGAACCGTCCAACCACGATCGCGAAAGAGGTCCGGGTGACCGACGACGACCTCGTCGCCGTCGACGACGCCGGAGACGCCGTTACGGTGGCTCTCGAAGGACTCGATGCGGTCGCCGAGGGTCTCGGCTCGGCTCCCCTCACCGGAAACGGACCGACCATCGGCGACGTTGTCCGGAGACGACTCTCCATCGAGTCTGCCGCCGTCTGCGACCGGATCGGTGGAGTCGATGTCTCCCCCGACAGCGGCGATGGCCTGTCCAACCGGGTGGGCGGATCGACGCTCGAGGATCGCCGCCCGCTCGAGCAGCCTCTGTTCACAGTCCGTATCGACAACGGCCATCTCGCCGGTCGTCAGCGTGCCAGTCTTGTCGAAGACGACGGTGTCGGCCTCGCGGATACGCTCGAAGACGCTGTCGTCGAAGACGACGATCGAGCGCTCGAGGGCATCACGGATGCCCGCGGCGACCGCAAGCGGCGTCGCGAGCCCGAGCGCGCACGGACAGGAAACGATGAGGACGGTGAGGCCGACGAGCAACGCAGCGGCGACCCCAGAGCCGAGCGCGAGATAGACCGCGGTGACGACGACCGCGAGGACGAGCACGAGCGGGACGAAAATCGTCGCCAGTTTGTCCGCGAGCTTCTGGATACCGTGGGTACCGCTCTGGAGGTCCCAGACGAGTTCGGTGATGCGATCGAGCGTGCTCGTCGCGTCCTCGCCGACGCGGATCGTCACTGCGCCGTCGGCGACCAGCGAGCCGCCGACGACGTCGTCGCCGACCGCTTTGGTGACGGGGAGGGATTCGCCGGTGACGACCGCCTCGTCGACCGCGGCCTCGCCGTCGATCACGTCGCCGTCGATCGGTACCCGTTCGCCCGCCCGGACGAGTACTCGGTCGTCGGGCTCGAGCGCCGAGAGCGGAACGTCCTCGTGGCTTCCGTCCGGGCCGACGCGACGGGCCTCGTCGACCTGGACGGAGGTGAGATCCGAGAGGCGCTCGGTCGCCTCCCGTTTCAGCGTAGACTCGTAGTAACCGCCGACGGTGACGATGACGACGATCGCGACGGTAACGTCGTAGTAGATGTGGTCGCCGCCGACGGCGATCGAGAGCGTACTGTAGAGGTACGCGCTGACCGCGGCGATCGCGACCAGTAGATCCATGTTCGGCGACCGGGTCTTGATCCCGACGTACGCCCCCTGTAAGATCGGCTTGCCGGTGACGCCGAGGACGATCGTCGTGAGCGCTGCGATCATCAGATAAAACGGCGTCGCCCGCTCGTCGGCGAGCGCCTGCTCGAAAAACGCCATCGTCTGCTCGTTGTAAAAGAGCCCGCCGAAGTAGACCGGGTAAATAAAGACGACGTACTGGAGCATCACCATCATCCCCATGAGGACACCGACGGCGATCCGTCCCATCTCCCAGTTCTCCGCCCGGCGACGGCTGACGGCGTCTTCGCGACTGTACGCGCTGTAGCCGAGCTGGCTGATATCCGACGTCAACTCCTCGAGTGGTGCACGCTCGGGATCGTGGTCGACCCGGACGGTGTCGGTGACGTAGCTCGCGCTCGCGTCGCTGACGCCGTTGGCCGACGTGGCGACGGACTCGATAAAGGCCTCACAGGTCACACAGTACATCCCGCTGACCTCGAGGTAGGACGTCTCGTGGTCGGGGTCGGCCCGTGGGGTGGCGTCTTCCTCGGCCGCCTGCGCTTCCTCTCGGGCGTCGCGAACGTCCTCGGCGTCGACCGCGTCGACGCCACCGACTACGTCGTAGACGTCCCGACAGCCGACACAGCAAAACGGCTTCCCGTCGGCGACGACGTCGCTGCCCTCGACGGGGAGCTCACAGAGCGTACAGCCGGTGTCGGATCGGTCGTCTGTCATCGTGTGGTTAGTTCGATCGGCGGTCGATCATCGCTGGGTTTCAGTGGTGGTGACCGTCGGCGCCAGGGGCATCGATGGCGTCGTAGAACGGCAACTCGGGATGTGGTACGTGAACACCCAGTGCCATCAACCCGTGGGCGAACAGGACGTACCCCAGCACGACGAACGCGACGCCGAGCAGCCGGTGGACGCGACGCCGATGAGCGACGTCGACGGTATCGATGACGGTTCCGTAGGCGAAAACGGCCGGAATCGTTCCGACCCCGAGCGCCGCGAGCGCGAGCGCACCGCCGGTCGGCGAGCCGGTCGCGAACGCGTACAGAAACGCCGGATAGAGGACGGGGCACGGGAGCAATCCGTGAAGCGCCCCCAGGCCGACGATACCGGGACCGTTCGCCAGCCGGTCGACGTGGCCGACGAGCCAGCCGGTAATCCGCTCGAGGCCGGGGATCGAGACGCCGCCGGTCGTCCGTCCGAGCACGTAGTAGACGCCGGTGGCGATGACGAAGCCACCGATGACGAGGCCGACCCCGCCGCGGGCGAGGTCGACGACGGGCGTGAGTTCTGCCGTCGTCAGAAACAGGGCACCACCAAGGGCCCCGAACGCCGCCCCGAGAAGCGTGTAACTCGCCGTTCGGCCGAGATTGAACAGCGCATGCTGGCGAACTTCGTAGGTCGTCAGGTGTCCGCCACGCCCACCCGCCGCCGATTCCGATGTCGTCCCCCCGTCGGTCATCCGACTCGAGTACATCGTCACGAGCGGACCACACATCCCAACGCAGTGTGCGCCGGCGAGCAATCCGATGACGAGGAAGAGAACGACGTCGACGCCGAGTAGCGTGAGCGGATCCATGAGTCGGGGCCTCGAGTTCGATCGTTGGCCGACCTAGCCACCGAGAGGTGTAGTGCGTTTCGCCTTCGGAATCGGATTCGACGATCGAACTACGGCAGGATCAACAGTGACCTCGCTATGACGTCGGCAACGCGCGTCGCCCGAACCGCTACTCGACGTAGCGGTACTTGCGCTCACCCATTCGCCCCCAGCCGTCGAAGACGAACTCCGATTCGGGAGCAGTGAACTCCTCGACGTCGACGTCCATCTCGTGGTTGTGAACGTCGTGAACCTCCTCGTAGTCCTCCCAAGAGAGGTCGTATCGGGCCTCGAGCTGTTCGTCGACGTTCAGTGCCGCGATCTCGTCCTCCCAGCCGCTGACGATCGTTTCGGCGTGAATCTCGGCCTGTGCACCGCTCCCGTAGGAGCCAACGAGCAGCGTCTCGCCGGTCAGATCGCGGCCCGCCTCGAGTGCGGTCTTGAGCGCGCTGACGCGAGCGACGTGGACGGAGCCGGTGTACCAGTTTCCGACTTCACGCGAGATCGACAGCGTCGGATCGATGGTCGCGTCGTACCACTCCCGATACTGGTCGGTTTCCTTGAGCGAGTCCATATATTCGCGGACGGCGTCGTGAAACGTCTCCTCGTCGTCGAACGCCTCACGTCGGGGCTGTCTGCCGATCTCGTCGGCGAGTTCGTCCTCGATCGCGGTATCGCGCGTAACGTGGCGATACGCGAGCATCGCCGCCTTGCGAACCATCCCCGGGAACGGCGTGTGAAACGGCGCGAACTCGAAATCGTCGGGGTGGACGTCGCCAGCGACGCTCTCGTAGTCCTCGACTGCCTCGCGCATCCGGGCGAGATACACCTGGACGGACCGTTTGCCGTCGACGGAGGGGAACTGCTGGTTGGGTTTGAGGAAGTCGGTCTCGTCGGCAGAGCCGTAGCCCTGGTGGGTCGAGAGTTCGACGAGACTCGGATCCTCGCTGATGAGCATGGCGACGGCACCGGCACCCTGGGTCGCCTCGCCAGCGTCGCCGCGAGCGTACAGGGCCGTGTCCGTCGCAATGACGAGCGCCGAACGGCCACGATTTCGGCCCGCACGGATCCAGTTGTACGCGTCGTCTAAACTCTGGGTCCCGGCGATACAGGCGAACTTCCGCTCACCTTTGTTCGCGTGGTGGAAGTCGCCGTCGAAGACCCCCTCGAGACAGCCGGCGACGTACGTCGAAACCGGCTTCGAGTTGTCGAACGAACTCTCCGTCGCGACGTCGATCCGACCGATATCGTCCGGCTCCAAGCCCTTTCGCTCCATCAGTCGGTGGGCGGCGTTTGCCCCCATCGTAACGATGTCCTCGTAGCTGTCGGGGAACGAACTCGCGTTGAGGCCGAGTCCCTTCGTGTACTTTTCCGGGTCTTCGCCTTTCTCGGGGGCGAACGTCCCGGGCAAGTCGAGTTTGAGATTCCCGGTCCAGATTTCGATCGCGTCGATACCGACTGCGGTCATGGTCTGACAGTGTGGGAGGAGCCATATGGTATTGTCGTTCGGAGTTTCGACGAACGACGAAGTACCACCGCAATACCCCCGCAATCACGGGCGAAGTTGACCGACCGACCCGCTGGCTCAGCGGGATCCGAAGAGTAATTCCTTTTTGTTGACACGACGGATAGAACGGACGATGAACGGATTCGACACCCTGTCGGTAATCACTCGGTCGCCGGTCCGCCCTCGCATTCTCCGCTATCTACTCGAGCGAGGGCCCGCGGAAACCCCCAAACTCACCGAGCACGTCGACGCCTCGCGCCGGACGGTCTCCCGGACGCTCTCGGCGCTCGAGGAGGAGGGTCTCGCGGAACTGCCAGACGACGAACGGGCGGCACTCAAGCGAACCGTCCGCCTGACGAACGACGACCCGGTCGTCGCGGACCTCTCGATTCACATGTCGCGGTCGCTCGAGCGTGAGCGCCCGTCGAGCCTTCGACGGACGGTCGTGGCGCCAGCCTATTGAGGTTCGCCTGCCTAGAACGGGATGATGTATCAGGACGTCCTCGTCCCAACCGACGGAAGCGACGGCACCCGCCGGTCGATCGTTCACGGATTGACGATAGCCGAGCGCTTCGACGCACGTGTACACGCCCTCTCGGTCGTCCCAGAGGGACCGCTCGGAACGCTCGAGAGCGAAGAGGCGACGCCCGCGGCTCATCGCGCCGTCGAACACGTCGAATCGGAGGCGGCCGAGACGGGACTCGAGGCCGTCACCGCGGTCGAACACGGTGTTCCCCACGAGGAGATACTCGACTACGTCGACGACCACGACGTCGACATGGTGGTGATGGGAACGCAGGGACGGACCGGACTCGATCGCGTCCTCGTCGGGAGCGTCACGGAGCGGGTGATCAGAATGGCCGAGGTACCGATCGTGACGGTCCGCCTAACCGACGAGCTTCGGATCGACGACCCAGAGGAGGCCGAACGACTCGCCCGCGAGGCGCTGGCCAATGGCTCCCTCGATCACGAGCGTTCGATCGTCGACGGTGGCCCACACCGCATCAGTGGCTCGTGGCTATTCGCGTTCGAACCGGACGACGATCCCGCCCACGTGACCGTCGACGGCGTCTCGGGGGAGACCCGCCTCGAGAGCGGCGTTCAGGACTAACTCGTTCGGGATGACCCGTTGGCTGCTCGTCGCGGTCTTCTCCCGCCGGGGCCACAGGACTGGCGCTGCTGGCGCTCGGACCGATCGTCGCCCTCGAACGGTCGGTGTAGACGGACGTCGTGCGGCCTCCTGTCCGTCTGGCCCGGCACACCCGCGATCCGGACGGCGGGTGCGCCGGGAGATCGGGACAGCAAACGTATCAGCCCGGCAGAGTTACCCGGACCACTCGCCCGCGAGGTCTCCAGCGAGATTCGCCCGCCAGTGTTCGAAGCCGCGCTCGCAGTCTCCGTTCTCGTCGATGTGATCGATGAAGCCAGCACCGGGCGATGGAAGTTCGTCACCGCAGAACGGACATGTTACCGGATCCGTCCAGTCCATGGTCGTTGTAGCTGTCATATGACAACCTAACCACGAACTTCCGTATAAGCCTATTCGACAAATGCGACTAATTAATAGAATGTGTTTAAGGCCCATATATATTATTCGCAGTCGACTCGAGCCGACGCGCTCGAACTTCGTCTGGTAGTCGAAAAGTAGGCCGTATCCGGCCAGTTACGGATCGGCAATGGCTGCTGGACAGCAGAACGACCGGCGTCCGTACGAGACGGCACGATCGGTCGATTCCACACGACTGCGTGATCTGTGGTCACTACCGGGCAGAGCGGTCGATAGTCACAGCCGCGCCACCCAGTACGATTCCGACGAGTGCGACGATCAGACCGACCGTGGCGTCGTTTCCGATCGCGAGTGTGACCCCTCCGGCGATTCCAGCACTGCCGCGCCCGGCGAGCGCCCCCGTCGTGGCCGAGCCGGCTCCCGGCCGTTCTTCCTCGAGTCTCGATCGCATCTCGTCGAGCCCCGGCCGCGTCTCCTCGAGTTGCGCGCGAACGTCACCCAGTTCCTCGTCGAAGCACTCCCGTTCTCAAGGTCGGATAGCCGGGCTTCGACGGCCGAGACGTCGCTGTCGACCGACGAGAGCCGAGCGTCGAGCGACCTGGCCTCGTCCTCGACCGACCGAACGTCCGCTTCGAGCGTCGCGACGGTCGACTTCTCGGGAGCCGATTCGAGCGAATCGGCCAGTTCGTCGACGTCGGACTCGATTCGCTCGACGGTTCGAACCGCAGACTTCGAAACCGACGCGTCCTCGAACGTCACGGAGTCGGCCGGATACGCGATCGGTCTCACCGTATCGATGGCGCCGCCGTCAGCAACACGAATCGCCCCTCGCCCGATATCGAGACCGAGTACCATGTCGGCGGTGAGTCGGGCCACCGTATTGGTTCTTCATCTTCGAGTGTTGGTAGTGAAAATTAGCCCGGTTCGTAGTCGAATATACGTCTCCGTTCCTGGTCAGCGGTTCTCGTTCGAGTCCGACTCCTCGAACTGGAAGACATCCGACGCGTCGTCTCCGGTGTCGTCCGAATCCGCGGCGTCGTCGGCTCCGTCGTCCGACGCGTCCGATTCGCTTACCTCGTCCTCGGGCTGGGTGGATTCGTCGCCGTCGACCAGTTGGTCTTCGGCGTCCAGCGCCGCCGTCGCGTCGTCCGAGGCCACAACGGATGGTTCTTCGACGACTGATTCGTCCGTCTCGCTCGCGGCGGCGTCCGGTTGCCCGGAACTGGTGTCCGACCCGTCGTCGCCCTCTTCGTCGGCGCGGTCTGCACCCGTCGAACCGTCTTCGTCGACCTCGAGCGTCACGACACCGGTTGCATCGTCGTCGATATCCGTCTCGAAGTGATCCAGCGCTTCCGAGAGCTGCGTGGCCTGCTGTGAGAGCTGGGAGGCCGATCCGGAGACCTCGGTCATCGCCGTTGTCTGCTCTTCTGCGGCGGCGGCGACGCTTTCGGCCTCGGCGGTCGTCTCCTCGCTGATCGTCGCGGCTTCGTCGACGATCGCGACGACCTCCTGGGTGGTCGCGGCCTGCTCTTCGGTCGCCGCGGAGATCTCCTGGACGCCGGTGTTCGTCTCGGCGGCGTACTCGGCGATCTCCTCGAGTGCGTCGACCGCCTGTTCGACCTGGTCGCTTGCGGACTCGAGTCTCGCGCTGGTCTCCTCGACCTCCTCGGCGGAGGTGACGGTCTGTTCCCGAATACTCTCTAGACGCGCCTCGATCTCTGCGGCGGCCGACTTGGCGTCGCCGGAGAGCTCCTTGATCTCCTGTGCGACGACGCCGAACCCTTCGCCGTCGTCACCGCTTGCGGAGCGAGACGCCTCGATGTTGGCGTTGAGCGCGAGCATGTTCGTCTGCTCGGCGATCTGCTGGATCCGCTCGATGAGGTCGTCGATCTGGCTCACTTCCGCCTCAAGCGCACGGATCTCTTCGACGGCACGCTCGGCCTCGGTTTCGGTATCCGTCATGCTCTCGATCGCGTCCTGAGCGGCTTCGCGCCCGGTTTGACCTGTGTTCGCGGTTCGGGCGGCGAGATCGGCGACCTCGTTCGAGGAGGCGGCGATCTCTTCGGTCGTCGTCGAGAGATTCGACATCTCGCCGGTCGCCTGCTGGAGGGACTGGTTCTGGCGCTCTGAGCCGCTGGAGATCTCCTGGACGGATTCGCTGATCTGCTCGCTCGCGGAGCGAACCTCCTCGCTCGAGGCCGTCACTTGCTCGCTGGCGATGGCGACCTCGGTCGCGAACGTCTGGAGGTCGGCGATGGTCGCCTCGATGTCGTCGAGCATCTCGTTGAAGTCCTCGCCGACCGTCTGCATCGTCTCGTTGTCGGTATCGACGTCGGCACGCACGGCGAGGTCGCCGTCGGCGGCGGCGGCCATCACCGTACAGTACTCCTGGGCGGCGTCCTCGAGTTCGTCGTTGATCCGCTGGACGCGTGCACGCTCGGTCTCCGCTTCCTGGCGTGCGGTCTGGGCGTTGTGAATCTGGTCTCGAAGCGAATCGCGCATGGCGTCGAAGCTTCGGTACAGCGATCCGATCTCGTCGACGCGGCCGGTTTGGAGGTCGACCGAGAGGTTCCCTTCCTCCATCGTCTGTGCGCGTGTTTGCAACCGATTCAGCTGCTTCGAAACGCTCCGTCCGCCGATGAGACCGACAGCGACGAAGACGAGACCAGTCAGGACGATAGTCACGACGAAGCTCGTCTGAACCTCGTCTCTCACCGCGAAGGCAGTCTCCTGTGGCGTCGTCGTCACGACGTAGAGGTCCTCGCCGCTAATCGGCGAGTACGTGTAGATCGCCTGGCTGTCCTCGGTCTGGCCGACCCTCCCGGCCCCGGGTTCGATGACCGACGGATCGACCCCGTCGGTTCCGATGATGACGCCTCCGTCCTCGTTGACGACCGCGGTGTCGGCACCCTCGATCGCCTGCGGGAGATCGGGGCCGGTCTCTTCGGCGGGAAGCTCCCCGATGACGACGTGACCGGTCAACAGCGATCGTCGCTGTCCCATCGCGATAACCTCCTCGTCGTCGAAATTCGTGTACCGTTCGGTCGTCACGAACGATTGTTGCTGAACGACGTCCTCGTCGAGCAGGTCGAACACGTTCTCTCCGACCGCGCTCTCGCTCGAGCTTCCGACCACCTCTCCCGTCTCCTCGTCGACCATGTGAATGTCCGAAAATCTACTTTCGTACGACTCTCCCTCGAGGAACGTCGATACGGCTTCCGAGTCGGCGCTATCTAGCTCCTGCGATCGCTCGATCTCCTCGAGTGTGTGCTTTCGCTCGGTCATCCACTGTTCGACGACGTTCGTGTGGAGTTGCGTCGTCTGCTCGACCTGATTGTCGACTTGACCGTCGAGTTCGTCGCTGATTCCGAGATAGAAGAACGTACTGATCGCAGCGGTCAACAGGAGAATCGCAACGATCGCGATGAGTGTCTTCGCGATAAGTCGCCGCCTGATTACACCTGGCACGAGGAGTGAGCCGATCGATCGGCCACTCGATTTCCCCGTCGACTGATTCGAATCGCCCGTTGTCTGTGAATTATCGCTCATTTTAGTTGTACTCGAGTGCTGTCCGTTGTAACCTGACCTGCCACCCTTCGAGACACTGTCACCGACCGCCTGCCAATCGATGACGTTTACGTACGTCAATTCGTGACTATTAATAAATCTTACTAATATCACTATACATGTTATTTTCCCCCAGTGATAATGGTTAACTATTAAGATATTGGTTAGATGATAACCACTCTGTCGTGGCCGATAAGTTCTAATATCGGTTACTCGTCCGGCCATATCAGTGATTATGTAGAGTTTATCCGAAAATACCAAACGTACTGTCGCTTATACGTTGTCAGTTCGAAGTGGTCGCTCCGCGACGGATCGGGACCTGCGGGACACAGACACTGTTATATGAGTGCAGTTCTCATCACCGCCAATGAGTCCACAGGTACGAACTCCGACGGCCCGCGTTTGCGAACGGTGTGGGCGAATGGAGTACTGGGATGACGAACTCGACGCCTGGCAGATCGACAGCGAAGACGGCGACAAACAGGTCGGTAACCCTCACTGTCTCCACGAGTGGGACATCAACGGTACGTTCAACCCCGTTGTCAAACAGTAACGATCGATCGCCTCCGGTCGGAACCGTCACCTCGAGGTACAACTCTACTGTCGAGCATCTTTTTTGGCTCCGAACCCATCCAGTCGGCGATGACGACCGTCTACATCACTGCCCCGCCGGACGCGGCCGATCGAATCGCCGAAGCGCTCGTCGAGGAGCGACTCGCGGCCTGTGTCAATCGAATGCCGACGACATCGACCTACAGATGGGACGGCGAGATCCACCACGACGAGGAACACGTTCTGCTCGCGAAGACGACCGACGACACGTACGTCGATCTCGAGGAGCGCGTCCTCGAGATTCACCCCTACGATATCCCATGTATCGAGCGGTTCGACGAGAGCCACGTCCTCGAGCCGTTCGCAGCGTGGCGCGCCGATACCGTCGAGTAACCTCGCTCCAGCGCACCGGCAACCGCTCGGCAAATCTGTGCTACGATAGCGCGTCACAGGCACGGACTCGGCGAAAAAGCAACCCTTAAAACTCGCGCACGGGTTGTGACGGGTATGGCTGGAACCATCGAAGTGCTCGTTCCGGGTGGCCAGGCCAACCCTGGCCCACCGCTCGGTCCCGAGCTCGGACCGACGCCCGTCGACGTACAGGCGGTCGTACAGGAGATCAACGACCAGACCGAAGCGTTCGACGGCACCGAAGTACCGGTTACCGTCGAGTACGAGGAGGACGGCTCGTTCGATATCGACGTCGGCGTTCCGCCGACGGCGGCACTCGTCAAGGACGAGGCAGGATTCGAGACCGGAAGCGGCGAACCCCAGAAGGATTTCGTCGCGGATCTCTCGGTCGATCAGGTCAAAACCATCGCCGAGCAAAAACACCCCGACCTGCTCGCTTACGACACCAAAAACGCCGCGAAGGAAGTCGTCGGCACCTGTGCCTCGATGGGCGTCACCATCGAAGGCGACGACGCTCGCGAGTTCAAGGCGAAGGTCGACGACGGCGAGTACGACGACGTCCTCGCGTAAGCGAGACGCCGATCTACTTCACCCCCGGCCGGATTCGGTCGGATTTTCGACCGCCTTCGATCGCTCTCGAGACGGCCGAATACGTCGATCAATCGCTCTCGAGACGGCCGAGTACGTCGATGTGGTGACCCACGAACGAGAGTTCGGACTCCTCGAGTTGACGCCGTCGCGTCGAGAGCCACGCTCGTCGGTCGGCCGGCTCGAGGACGTCTGTCGGATACGCCGCGAGCGCCTCGTCTACCGTCTCGAGGATCGCCTCGAGAAACGTCCGCTCGGCCGCCGGATACCCACTGCCCTCGTCGGCTGACCGGGGCCGAACGATCCAGTCCGAACCGCCGGCAACGATCGTCTCGAATCCGTGTTCCGGAAGCGACGAGAGGAGCCGTCGGCCGGTCGTGCTCGCGCCAGCGTCACGAATCTCGTCCATGTGGCGGTGATAGGCTCGTTCGATCCGATCGTCGAGCGGGTGAGACGGCGCGAATCCCGTCGCCCCGTCGAACGTGATCGGCGCGTAGAGGAGGCCGCCGGGCTCGAGGGCCGCCGCGATCGCCTCGAGCGCTCGCTCGAGGTCGACGATATCGAGAAACGCCGCGGCGATGACGGCGTCTGCACACGCATCGTTTCTCCCTGCGTCGTCGTCGCTGGCGACTGTCTCCGGCGACAACGCATCGCCCACCTCGAGTGTGAGAGCAATGGATCGACCGTCCGTTCGCTCCCCGAAATCGGCCGTTTCAACGCCGTCTGGTTCGACCGTCCCGACGTCCTCGCGTGTGGCCGCCCACCCACTGTCGTGGTCGTCTACGATCCGGTACTCCGTCGGTTCGAGGCGGTCCGATACCTGCGCTCGCGCGACGGCGACGTTTTCGGGATCGCGGTCGATCGCGCGGTAGCTCGTCCGTTCGGGGAGCCGCCCCCACTCGGCGAGGCGTTCGATCATCGTTCCGACGCCGAACCCGAACTCGACGACTCGAGCGGGGTCGTCGATCCCCGCGAGTTCGTCGGAAAACCGCTCGAGCACGCGCCGGTTCAGCGCCCGATCGTCGACGGTTCGTTTGGCCGCGAGATACGACTGCAGGCTCGGGCTCACGGGATCTCACTCCCCGACTCGCCCGACTCACAACCGCTCGAGCCGTCCGGTTCACGACCGCCTGAGTCGCCCGGCTGTCCGCCCCGAGACGCCGTCGGTTCGAGACCCCCCAGAAACGCCCGGAGATCGGCGAGCGTCTCGGCCCACGTCGGGTAGTCGGCCGCCGTCTCGAGGGCGCCGCGGGCGAGCGTCGCGAGTCGGTCGCGGTCGGCCGCGAGGCGATCGATCTCCGCGGCGAGACGGTCCGTATCCTCGGGGTCGACGAGCACGCCGTTCTCCCCGTCGGTGACGATCTCGTCCGCACCGCCGACCGCGCTCGCGATCGGAACGACGCCGAACTCCATCGCCTCGAGGTAAACCATCCCGAACCCCTCGTAGCGGGAGGGGACCGCGAGGACGTGAGATCGCTCGAGGATCGACGCCAGCGTTCGATCGTCGACGTTGCCGGTGGACGTAACTCGGCTGGCGACCGAGCGGTCCTCGACTCGCTCTCGAACAGTTCGTGCGTACGCCGGGTCCGTGTCGTGGCTTCCGACGACCGTCAGCGTCCAGTCGCGACCGGCGCGCTCGAGGGCGGTGACGAGCGACGTCACGTTCTTGCGTGGGACCAGGTTTCCGACGAACGTGACGGAAAGCGGATCGGCGCACGCGGTCGCCCGGGCTTCGACGGCGTCGCGGGAGAGCGCGGCCCCCTCGCGGCGACCGGCAGGCGGCGCGACGTGGGTCGGAAGCGCGACGAGATCCCCGGTCCGGTCGCGCGTGTACTCGCTGGTACAGACCGCCGCATCGACCGTCGAGAGGTACTGCGCCTCGAGCGCTCGGGTTCGGTCCGGGTCGGTGGCCTCTCTGCCCGCCGACCGTCGCGTCCACCCCGTCGGCTCCGCCGACTCGAGCAGGTGAACGAGCGCGACGATCGCATTGGGTGCCTCGAGTGTGGGGTTGTACTCGAGCAGGGTTCGGTAACAGAGTTCGTCCTGGAGGAGCACGTCGAACGGTCGGTTTAGCCGGCTATGAACCGTCCGGTCGGGGCACTCGGCCAGCGTGACCACGTCGACATCGTCACCCCGGCGCTCGAGAAACGACACCAGTTTGCGGTCGTACCGGTAGCCACCGGAGGTCCGCGCGATGTCCTCGGCGACGACGAGTCCGACCCGCATCGTCACAGCGAGCGCTCGTGGGCCACGCGGGCGACGTCGTCCTCGGCGACCTCGATCCGAAGTTCGCTTGCGCCGGCACACTCGAGGCGCTCGAGCAGTCGGTCGCCGAACAGCCGCGCGAACCGTTCGGCGCTCGGATTGTTGCCGTCGAACTCGGGGCAGTCGTTGAGCGTTCGATCGGCGTAGAACCCGGCGACGGCGTCCATCGCGTCGCTGACGTCGTCGATGTCGAGGAGGTAGCCGTGTTCGTCCAGGTCGGGACCCCGGACGGTCGCCGTCACGGTGAACCGGTGGGAGTGAACGTCGCCTTCGGGACCCGGATCGGGAACCGTCAGATAGTGCTGGGCCACGAGGGTTCGAGAAACGGTGACGGAGTACATGTCTCCCGCTACGATGGAGGCCGGCTAAACGACTGGGACCGGTCACACGTGCTGAGAGTCTCCGTCCCTGGCCCGCCCGGGAGAGTCGATCAATCGTAGGTCAAAAGCACCTGAATGGCCTCGTCGGGGCGTTCCTCGAGGAGTTCGTACGCCCCGCCGGCATCCTCGAACGCCACGTCGTGGGTGCAAAGCGACTCGAGATCGAGTCGACGGAGCCACTCCCAGGTGGTCCGGTGGCGGCGCTCGCGAGACCAGCGTCCCGAGAGTCGCGGATCGATCGTGCTCACCTGCGTACTCTTGATCTCGATTCGGTCACGGTGAAAACGTCCGCCCAGGTCGGCCGTCACCGGTTTCGTCCCGTACCAGGAGCCGACGAGCACGCGCCCGTCGAATCCGGTGACCGCGACCGCGTCGTCGAGCGCGTCCGGGCTCCCGGAGAGTTCGTACGTGAGATCGGCGCGAGCGTCGTCGCCAGCGATCGCCTCGAGTCGCTCTCGGATGTCACCGCGGCCCGGATCGATCGACCGATCGGCACCGAACGCCTCGGAGATGCGTCGGCGCTTCTCGCGAGGTTCGACCGTCAGGAGCGTCTCGAGGGGCGTCTCCGCGAGCAACGCCGCTGTCGAGAGGCCGACGACCCCCTGACCGACCACGACGACGCGTTCGCCGAGCAACGGCGCGCCGTCGAGAACGAGGGTGACGGCCGTCTCGAGGGTCGCGAACAGGGCGGCCTCGCGCGTGGCAACCCCCTCCGGGACGACCAGCAGATCCTCGGGATTGGCGAGGAAGGCACTCTCGTGTTGGTTGTAAGCGAAGACGCGTCGTCCGAGCCAGCGTTCGGGGACGTCCTCGCCGACCGCGACCACCTCGCCGACCGCCGCGTAGCCGTACGACAGCGGAAAGGAGAGGTCGCCGTCGAACCCCTCGAGCGCTTCGTCGGCCGGAAGCGACGGGGGTGCTTCGCCGCGGTAAATCAATCCCTCAGTGCCGGCGCTGATCGCCGAGACGAGCGTCCGGACACGGACCGACTCGGGGCCAGGTCGAGGAACGGACCGTGATCGGATTTCGACCGTCCGCGGCGCCGTGAAGTAAAGCGTTCGGGCGTCGACCGTCGACCGCGTTGTCATCGGCGCTCACGGCCCGAACCGGGCCGAAGGTGGTGATCGATCACGCTGCAGCCCCGTTCGACGAGCGCGTACTTGATCGTTTGCCCGGATGACAGTTCGTGAAAACGACCGCGGCCCACCATCAGGCGGTCAGTCGCGGCCGGTGACGAAGAGCCAGTCTCGGACGAAGTTGACGAGAACCGGAACCAGGACGATCGTCGTGACCGCCCTCGAGACGCCATGGCCCGGAACCGGCAGGATTGCGAGCCAGATCGCGAGCATCGCGAGCGCGCCAAGCGGCCGTCGAAACCGGCTCGGCGGGAGTTCGAACACGTCGCGACCCCGTCGTTGGCGCCACCAGAGACTCCCTGCGAAGAGGTACCGTGCGATGCCGACGGCGAGGAACGCTACCGGCGCCGCGCCCGCGGTAACGGCGAGGATCGAACCGACGAAGACGACGAACGCGTCCACTTCGACGTCGAGGCGTGCGCCGAGATCGGTTTCGGTCCCGGTCGTGCGAGCGATCGCACCGTCGACCGCGTCGAGGGCGGCCGCGACGGCGAACAGCGCGCCGGGAGCCCACTCGAGGGGGCCGGACGGTGGCCGCGTGGCGACGAAGCCAGCGAGGACGGCGACAGCGGCCGCACGCGCGATCGTCACCCCCGTCGCGAGTGTAAAGGTCGTCGTGCCGGATACCGACGTTCGGTCGATCGTCACCAGGACGAGCAGTGACTCGAGGGCGAGTGCAACCGCGACGACGACGAGAAACTCGAGCGCCAGGCCGCCGGCCCAGAGGTGCTCGAGGACGGTGATGGCGAGGAAGACGGCACAGAGGAGCCCGGCCGTGGCCTCTCCCCACCGTCGGCGAACGTCCGGGCGGAACGTCGCCAGCGAATCGTCACTCACGGCGATAGAGGACGATCAACGCGGCGATCAACAGCAGCTGTGCGAGTTTGTCCACGCCCTCGGCGGCGGAGATCGCGCCGAGGCCGTCTGGGCGGTTGAGGGCGTACCAAAGAATCACCTGCCCGCCGGTGAACGCAACCCCGAGGAGGTACACCAGCCGGCGGCGGTAGTCGACGAGTACCAACGTGATACCGATGAGAAAGCCGGCCGTCGCGAAGAGGAACGCTCCCCCCATCCAGTGTGGGAGGAACCCGACCCCGAGGACGAGGTGAACGACGGCGGTGACGACCGCCAGCCCAATCGCGATCCAGTGACGCGTGGACAGCGACCGGAGCGCGAGTGGGTTCCCGAGTGAGGCCATACCGACGACTCACCGTCAGTCGAAAAACACGTTCCGGGAAAATACGTGGCGTGAGAGAGCAACGAGGGATCGGGACGACGACCGTCCCGTAGGGTCAGCGTGTCGGAATCGTCAGATAGCGTGTCGGGGCCGTCAGATCTTGTTCGCGGGCGGGACGGTGCGTTCGTCGGGGTTGGTCGATCCACCCGGTCCGAACAGGATACGGACGATAGTTCCCATTCCGAGCATCGTCGCGAGCGTGGCGACGACGACCGTCGCCGGAACCGAGAAGCCGGCGAGGCCGAAGACGAGGCTCCCGATCAGGACGCCGAGCCAGAGCCGATCCTGGCCCAGCCGGGAGACGATCGACTGGCCGAGGGCGACGAAGCCGATCGCGGCCGACGCCGGGACGACCGCAGCGCCGATAGTGACGAAGATGACGCCGAAAAACGTCCCGAGACTCGAGCCGACGATGAAATAGCCCGCACTGACGAGTACGGTGACGACGAGCAACGAGGGGAGACCGATACACGTCGAGATGACGGGGCTCCGTCGCGACGTCGTGATCGCGTCGGACCCTCTCCCCTGTAGGGTTCCGAGGAGTACCAATGAGACGAGGACCATCGCGGCGAACTGGACGGCCGCACGCTCGTAGGGAAAGAGCACCCGGTACACCTCGAGTACCCACCCGTGGGCGAAGTAGTCGGCCGACTCGAGACCCGTTGTCCCGCTGATAGGATATAAATCTGTTGGCCACATACACGAACGATACACTGTCATCGAAGATATTACTTTCGGTCGAAAACAGGGGGTGAAAAATCCCGGCTGGGGTGGGCCGGCAATACCTCGAGCGGCGGTGGTCAACGTCCTCTGGGCGGCGGATAGTTCGACGGGTTTAAGTTCAGCATGCCACTTTTCTCAAAGGAGACAGGCGTTGCCTGTTTCACTGACCCGTAGGAGCACTCCTGCGTACTACGGAGGTGAACGATGGCAGAGGATATCGAAACCGCAGTGGCTCGCGCACTCGAGGACTCACCGGACCGGAACTTTACCGAGACGGTCGACCTCGCGATCAACTTGCGCGACCTTGATTTGAACGAACCGTCGAACCGTGTTGACGAGTCTATCGTGCTCCCGTCCGGAACCGGACAGGAGACGCGTATCGTCGTCATCGCCGAAGGAGAGACCGCTGTCCGCGCCGAGGAGGCCGCGGACGAGGTCCTCTCGGTAGACGACGTGGCCGACCTTGAGGACGACGACGCCAAGGATATGGCCGACGAGACGGACTTCTTCATCGCCGAAGAGGCGATGATGCAAGACATCGCCCGGTACCTGGGTACCATCCTCGGTCCCCGGGGGAAGATGCCGGACCCGCTCGCGCCCGACGATGACGTCGTCGAGACCGTCAACCGGCTCAAGAACACCGTGCAGATCCGATCGGGTGACCGACGAACGTTCCACACGCTCGTCGGTGCCGAGGATATGGACGCGGAGGATATCGCCGACAACATCGACGTTATCCTGCGTCGCCTGCACGCTGACCTCGAGAAAGGTCCACAGAACATCGATGGCGTCTTCGTGAAGACGACGATGGGGCCGTCCGTGGAGGTGGTCTAGCGTGAGCGCAGAAGCCGAACGCAAGACCGAGAACCTTCCACAGTGGAAAAAAGAGGAAGTCGACGAGCTCGAGTCACTCATCGACGAGTACGAGAGCATCGGTATCGTCGGCATTACCGGCATTCCGAGCAAACAGCTCCAGGACATGCGCCGCGGTCTCCACGGCACCGCCGTGGTCCGCGTCAGCCGGAACACGCTGCAGGTCCGCGCACTGGAGGACGCCGACCTCGACGACCTCGTCTCTCACGTCGAGGGACAGGTCGGTCTGGTCGCGACCAACGACAACCCCTTCACCCTCTACAAGGAGCTTGAGGCGTCGAAGACGCCGGCTCCGATCAACGAGGGCGAGGTCGCCCCGAACGACATCGTGATCCCCGAAGGGGACACGGGCGTCGATCCGGGGCCGTTCGTCGGTGAACTGCAGGGTATCGGTGCGAACGCCCGCATCGAGGACGGCTCGATTCAGGTCATGGAGGACTCGACGGTCTTAGAAGCCGGCGAGGAAGTCTCTGCGGACCTCTCGAACGTTCTCAACGAACTCGGCATCGAACCGAAGGAGGTCGGTCTCGACCTTCGCGCCGTCGTCGCCGACGGCGTCCTGTTCGACCCCGAGGACTTAGACATCGACGTCGACGCCTACGAGAGCGACGTGTCGACGGCCGCCGCCCGCGCACGGAACCTCTCGGTCAACGCGAGTTTCCCGACCGCAACGACGGCGTCGACGCTCATCGCGAAGGCGACGGGCGAGGCCAAGAGCCTTGGCCTGCACGCCGCGATCGAGGACGAAGCGCTCATGCCCGACCTCGTCAGCAAGGCCGACGCGCAGCTTCGTACGCTCGCGGCTCAGATCGACGACGAGGACGCCCTGCCTGAGGAACTGCAGGATGTCGAAGCGCCGGCGGCGGAGCCGGCGACCGACGAGAGCGAGGACGAAGACGAACCGGCTGACGACCAAGACGGAGCTGAGGCCGAAGAGACCGCCGAAGACGACGATGACGACGATGACGACGCCAGCGGTGGCGAAGGACTCGGCGCGATGTTCGGCTAATCAACACAACTGGAGGACACAACAATGGAATACGTTTACGCTGCACTCATCCTGAACGAGACGGACGCAGAGATCAACGAAGACAACCTGACCGACGTACTCGACGCCGCTGGCGTCGACGTCGAGGAGTCCCGCGTGAAGGCACTCGTCGCCGCACTCGAGGACGTCGACATCGACGAAGCGGTCTCCGAGGCCGCCGCCGTTCCGGCAGCAGGAGCCGCCGCAGGTGGCGCTGCCGCAGCCGCTGGCGACGAGGGCGACGAAGAGGTCGAAGAAACCAGCGACGTCCCGGACACGACGGACGAAGACGAGGACGACGACGAAGACGACGACGCCGGTGGCGAGGGCCTCGGCGAACTCTTCGGCTAAGTCGCACGACGCTGACGTCGACCGATCCAGATTTTTATTTCACCACTCTCGAGCGACTGCGTTCCCCAGTTCGATTCACGGTCCCGTCGTGGGTTTCGAGAAGCGAATCGCTGTGTCCCCCGCTCGAGAGTTTCACTCGAGCGATTCGGTGAAGACGCCGAGGACGAAGACGGTGATCGCACAGCAGAAGGCGATGGCGCTTGCGGTGGCGACTGTCACGGCAATACCGGCCCGCGAGTGGTAGGGATCGACGCCGGAGGCGACCAGCGCGTCGACCGTTTCGATGCCAGCGTAGCCGACACTCGAGAGCGCGAGCGTGACGGCCACGCCGAGGAAGCCGCTAACGAATCCGATGCCGGAAAACAGTCCTTCGATCCCGACGAGCGACCACGCCTGCTGTTCTGAGATGTCGTCGATCCGATCACGGTAGGTCGCGGTCCCGGCGAGGCCCAGACTCGCGACGAGGAGACAACAGACGCTGAACAGGGTCAGTGCAGTAAACGAGACGCGTGAGAACGCGGGGTTTGCGCCGACGTACTGCTGTTTGACTGCGGCCGGCAGAAAGTGCATGATCGGTAACATCGTGGAGGCGGCAAACAGCAGGTAGCTACAGCGCCGAATCTTCTGTGGAATCGACCACCTGCTCAACAGTCCCCGCCGAGCACGGAGCAACTCGTACTCCGCCCCTTCCAGAACGAGTCGTGTGTACCTATCGCGGTCGTGCATACGGTTCGACCGGCGCAAGGAAGAATCGGAATATAGGCCTTGTCAACTGCCCCGCGCACGGTGGCGCGGGGCTTGTCAGTGAACTCGGCCTCTTCCGACGGTTAGTCGGACGGGACGAATCCCCGGTTCGGTGTCAC